>CANCUP010000070.1 GCA_947381325.1 Comamonadaceae bacterium | reverse complement strand
GCTTGGTGCCCGGCACTGCAGCGGCAGGCACCTTGTTTCCCCAAGCCTGGTGGCAGCAGGGCGCGCACAAGCAGCGCATGGACACGGTGCTGGGCACAGGCTGGCGCGTGTTTGTGGCCGCGGGTGCCGATGCGGGCTTTGAGGCTGCACTGGCCGCAGTCCCTGCCGCGTTGCAACTCAAAGTTGTGCGCTTGGGCACAGCGGACGCGCCTGAGTGCGATGGTGTGCTGGCTGCATGGTTCCAAGCCAACGGCTGCCAAGCCGCTTGGGTGCGCCCCGACCACTATGTGTTTGCCACGGCCCACACAGCCGCAGAACTCACCACACAGCAGCAAGCGCTGCGTGCGTACTTTTCATAACAACAACCGGAGACCTTCATGACACGTCGTCACTTTCTGCACACCGCCCTGGCCACGGCTGCGGGCCTGAGCACCACCCCACTGTGGGCGCAAAGCGCTGCATGGCCCGACAAACCCATCAAGGTGGTGCTGTCGCAGCCCCCGGGCTCTGGCCCCGACAACGTGGCGCGTTTGCTGGGCGACCGCATCAGCAAGACCTTGGGTCAACCTTGGGTGATCGACAACAAACCCGGCGGTCAAAACATCATCGGTGCGCAAGCCGCAGCGCGTTCGCCGGCCGACGGCTACACCTTGTACTTCGCCACCACCGCGGCCTTGGTGACCAACAAGCACCTGTTCAAGACCATGCCCTATGACCCACAGAAAGACTTTGTGCCGGTCGCCTTTGTGGCCAAGAGTCCGTTTGCGGTGTTGGTCAAGGCCGAGTCACCCATTGCCTCGATCCAAGACCTGATCGCCCGTGCCAAAGCCACGCCGGGCAAGCTGTCGCTGGCCAATGAGGGGCCGCGCACCTTTGGCGGCATCATCGCGCGCTTGATCAACGCGCGCACCAAGATGGAGGCCAACCTGGTGTCTTACGCCTCGGTCAGCGTGGCAGTGCAAGACGTGTTGGGCGGACACGCCGAAGCCGTGGTGGCCGACTTGGCCTCGACCGCGCAGCTGGTGCGCCAAGGCCGCTTGCGTTTGCTGGCCGTGACGGCCGCCAAACGCGTGGCCGGTTGGGAGCAAGTGCCGGCCTTGTCTGAGCTGCTGCCCAACTTTGAAATGGTGGGTTGGTTCGCCTTGATGGCCCCCACGGGCACGCCAGCGGCGGCGATTCAAAAGCTCAACGTCGAAGTCAACAAGTTGTTGGCCGAGCCCGAGTTTGCGCAACGCATGCTCACCATGGGGCCGATTGCAGACCCCCTGGGCGGACCCGAGAAGGCCGAAGCCTTCTTGAACCGCGAGCACGAGCGCTGGGCCGAAGTGGCCAAAGAGATTGGTCTGTTGCCCGAATAACGCGGTTCAAGGGCCCTCACGCAGGGCCCTGACTCCGGGCGCTTACTTCTTCTTGGCCATCCCTTCAGCCGAGCAAGGGTTCTCGGTCGAGCAACGGTCACCAATCACACCCACGGCTTGAATTTCAATTTCAATGCCGGGGCGTGCGAAGTTGGTCACGATGATCAGGGCGCTGCCGGGGTAGTTGCCGTTTTGGAGAATGTATTTCAGACCGAGCGCCTTGACTCTGCTTACTCCGCTTGCACGCCTGCGAGGCGAATGGCCTTGCGGGTTTGCACAATGTCACGCGCCAAGAACTCCCGAAAGGCCTCGCCTGTGCTGCTGTGCGGCACCGCGCCATGGATGGCAAAACCTTCCTTGATGTCTTTGGTTTGCAAAGCCTGCGTCAATTGACGGCGCAGCACATCTGACACCTCTGCGGACAAGCCTTTGGGGCCCATCAAGCCAATCCAACTGGTGAACTCAAAGCCGGGCAAGGTCTCGGCCAACGAGGGGACGGGGCCCAAGGGCTGCGTGCCTTTGGGCATGCTGTGGCCCAAAATTTTCAATCGTCCGCCTTTGACCAAAGCCATCGCTACGGGGGCCGGTGTGAGCGTCCAGTCGGTCTCGCCACTCACCACCGAGCCCACCGATTGGCTGCCGCCTTTGTAGGGCACATGCAGCGCTTCAAAGCCGGCTGCCGAGCTCAAGGCCACACCGGCCAAATGGCTCACCGAACCAGGCCCGGCTGAGGCCATGTTGAACTTGCCGCCTTGTGCTTTGGCGTAGGCCACAAACTCTGACAGCTTGTTCACGGGCAAGCTGGTGCGGCACACCAACACATTGGGCAGCAGGGCCACGAGCGAGATCAGTTCAAAGTCTTTCAGCGGGTCGTAGCTGATGGCCTTTTGCAGCAAAGGCGCTACCGTCACAGAGCTGCTCGATGCGGCCATCACGGTGTAGCCATCGGGTGGGGCCACCTTGCCGGCTTCAATGCCCACGGCCCCTGCAGCCCCAGCTTTGTTGTCGACCACCAAGGCTTGGCCCAGTAGGGGCGTGAGTTGTTGGCCGAGCAAGCGGCTGATGGTGTCGACCGAGCTGCCTGGTGCATTGGGCACGATCATGCGCACCGGGCGTGAGGGGTAGCGTGGGCTTTGCGCCCACAACGAGGCGGGCAGCCCCAGGCTGGTGGCACACAGCACAGCATGTGTGAGCAGTTGTCGGCGAGAAGCGTCTGGGTGCAGCATGGGGTGTAGGGCCTGAGGGTACAAAGGGTTGGCGGTGAGGCAACAGCGTCAGGCTTGCAGCTGTTCGAGCAAGGCTTGGGCCATCACACCTTGGGGATGGGCAAAAGTTTCCAGGATCTCAAAATGGTTCAAGCCCGCACCCCAGCGAAAACTCAAATCTGCGCCATGGTCAGACAAGGCTTGGGCAAACTCACGCGCTTGGCGCTTGAATTCGGGCGACTCATCTTCCCCGCACATCAGCGACACGGGCATGGTGAAGTTGTGCAGATGCCGCTGGGGACTCAAGTCTTGCAGGGTCTTGGGCGTGAACTTCACATACTGGCTGCGCGCTGACAGACTCACGGGTTCGAGTTCATACATGCCGCTGCAACACAGCAGCGTATGCACAGGCGACTTGCTCAAGCCCAGCTGAGCCCAGTTGTAAGAGGCCAAGCAAGCCGCCAAATGTGCGCCCGAAGAATGACCCACCACATGGATGCGCGCTGGGTCAGCGCCCATGTCGGCCGCGCGTCGTGCGGTGAAGGCCAGTGCGCGTTGCAGTTGATCGGCCATGGTCAGTAAATCACCGTTGACATCCGTCACCGCCGAAAAATCGGGCACCACCACATGCGCGCCGTGCTCAAGCAGCCAGGCCGCAGCCATGCCGTAGTCTTTGGCCAGGCCACGCCGCCAGGCGCCACCGTGGATGAAAAAAACCAGCGGTGCATGGGGCGCGCGGCTGGGGTACCAATCGAGCGCTTCCACGGCTGTGGGGCCATACGCCATGCGTTGCACCAGCGTGCCTTGCTTGAGCAGCGTGGCCCGGGCTTCGTCGCTGTGTGCTGCGCAACGCGACAGCACCTCGACCATGTTGGTGGCGTGTTGCGCTTGGTCATAGGCCCAATCAAGTTGGGTTTGCGTGAGGTCTCGCCAGATGGTGCTTGTCATTCGATCACGGTGCCTGAGGCTTTGATGGTGGTTCTGCGGGAGGCGCTTTCGCTGCGGATGTGGCGGCGAAATTCGTCGGGCCCAGCGCCGACGAAGTCGTAGGACTTGCCTTCAATCTCTTTGCTGCGAAAGTCGGGCTCGCTGATCACGGCCAAGATGTCGCGGTGCATGCGGTTCACCAGCGCAGGTGCAAAGCTCGCCGGTGCAAACACACCGACCCACACATTGGCATCCACCTCAGCAAAACCCAACTCGGTCATGGTGGGCACATCGGGGTAAGCAGGGGCGCGGGTTTTGCCGCCGTAGGCCAAGGGCTTGATGCGCTTGCTGGCGATGTGGGGCCGCGCCGACACTATGCCCGACCAAGTGAGTGGCACCTCGCCACTGACCACCGCTGTCACCGCTTGCGGAATGCCACGGTAAGGTATGTGCACGATGAACACGCCTGCCTTTTGCTTGAGCATTTCGGTGGCCAGCTGCGGTTGGCTGCCCGGCCCATACGAGGCGTACGACAAAGACCCCGGTTTGTCTTTGGCCAGGGCCAGCAACTCTTTGAGGGTGCTGACCGGCAGGTTGGCGCTGGCCACCAGCATTTGGCTGAAGGCCACCAACTGGGTCACAGGGGTAAAGTCTTTGTCGGCGTCGTAGGGCAGCTTGTTGTAGAGGTGGGGGTTGATGGTGAAAGTGGCGTCGGTGGTGAACAACAAGGTGTGGTTGTCGGTGGCGCGCGCCACGGCCTCGGTGCCAATCAAGGTGTTGGCGCCAGGGCGGTTGTCCACCGTGATGGGCTGCTGCCACTTGTCTTGCAAACGTTGCGCCAGGGCACGTGCCATCACATCCACGCCGCCACCCGCGGGGTAGGGAACAATCAACTTGACAGGGCGTGTGGGCCACTCTTGGGCGCCTGCCGTGCCTGCGGCGACACACAGTGCCGTCAACCAAACCATCATCCAATGCTTCATGGGGGTGTCCTCAAACCTGGGGGTAGGATGCAGCGCTTGGCAACATCTTGGCCCCCTTGAAATTGGCACCGATCATGACACAGCCCACGGCCCATCCCGCACTGCCCGAGCTTCGGTTTGCACGTATCCCCGAGGACGCACAAGCGCGCTATCTGGGCGACCGGTTTTCCTACATCGAAGCCGGGCCTGTTGACGCGCCCTGTGTGTTGTTCTTGCATGGCATTGGCAGCAACGCCACCTATTACCGCTTTCAGTTTGAAGCCTTGAGTCAGCACTGTCGTGTGGTGGCCTGGAACGCGCCGGGCTACTGGATGAGCGACAACCTCAAGACCGAGCACCCCAGCGATGCCGACTATGCGCAGGCCGTGGCCGACTTCACCCAGGCCTTGGGCATCCATGACATGGTGTTGTGCGGCAACTCCTTCGGATCGGTGGTGGCTCAGGCCTTTGCCATACGCCATCCTCAACGTGTGCAGCGTTTGATCTTGACCGGCACTGGTGTGGGGCAAAAGCAGCTCAGCCCAGAGCGGCGCGAGAAGTTTGAAGCCCGGGCACGGCGCATTCGTTTGGGCAGTTACCAATACGGTGATGCGGGGGTGGACAACTTGGTCGGCCCCCATGCCTCGCCTGAATTACGCGCCATGTTGGTGGAGGTCACGCGTGGCACGCAAGCGGCGGGCTTGTTGCGTGCAGTGTCGTTCAGGTTGAGTGACTTCTACACCCCCGACTTGGCGGCTGCCCTCACCATGCCGGTGCTGCTGGTGCAAGGCAGCGAAGACCAGATGAACCCGCGCCAAGACAATGCCGACCTGCTCTTGCCCCAATTGCCCAACGGGCGTTTGGTCGAGTTGGCCGGCATAGGCCATTTGCCCGAGGTGGAAGACCCGGGCGCGTTCAACCCGCTGTTGTTGGACTGGGTGGGCTCACTTCACCAATAGCACAGGCACTTTGGCAATCGCCAAGACCTTGTGGGCCACCGAGCCCACCACCATGTCTTTGAGGGATGAACGGCCTTTGGAGCCCATCACGATCAAATCAAATGCGCCCGTCTCTGACTCGGCTTTGATTTGCTCGGCCGGATGACCAAAGCGAATCGCCATGTCGTGGGCCACCCCCAACTTGTCGAACAGCTTTTGTGCCCCGGCGATGTCTTTTTCACTCAAGCTGCGCAGGTACTCGCTCACCGTGTCTTTGGGCACATACTTTTTCAGGTGCTTGAGCGCGGTGTCGTCATGCACTGAAATCAGGGTGATGTGGCTTTTGCCTTTGAGCGACGCGGCCAAACGGGCTGCGTACTTGGCGGCTGCCAAAGAATTTTTGGATCCATCCACAGCGACTAAAAGTTTCATGCCTTGCTCCTTGGGGTTGGTGTGTGGCTTTAATGTAGGTGGCATGAACTGCAGCACGTATGACCTTGATCAAACAAACCCCACGAAGCGATCCCACCGGCAGGCTTTGTTGCGCTTTGGCATGAAAAAAGCCGCCATGCGTGGCGGCATGGCGGCTTTGCGGAGGTCGGCGCTGCTTATTTCTTGCGCGCAGCAATGGCTTTTTCAGCCATGTCCACCAAGTCCACGCCCACGGTTTTCTTCCATTTGTCATACACCGGGCGGGTGACTTTCACAAACGCTTCGCGTTCGGCCGGGCTGAGTTGGGTCACCGTCACGCCCATGGCGGCGATGTCTTTGAGCACGGGTTTGTCGGCTTCGACCAAGCCTTTGCGAGCGATGGCAATCTCTTGGTGGCCTGCGTCGATGGCAGCTTGGCGCACGATGGCTTGGTCAGCTGCAGTCCATGAACTCCAGATCTCTTTGTTCACCACAAAGACCAGCGGATCGGCCATGTAGCCCCAGGTGGTGACAAATTTCTGGCCCACGGTGTGCATCTTGAGCACGGTGAACAAGAACAAGGGGTTCTCTTGGCCATCCACCGCACCGCTGGAGAGGGCGGGTTGTGCATCGGCCCAGCTCATTTGCGTGGGGTTGGCGCCCATGGCGCTGAACATGTCCGAGAAGATGGGCGAACCCACCACACGAATCTTCATGCCCTTGAGGTCTTCGGGTGACTTGATCACGCGCTTGGAGTTGGTCAACTCGCGGTAACCGTTCTCACCCCAGGCCAATGGCACCACGCCCGATTTGTCGAGCGTCTGAAAAATCTTCTTGCCCACTTCGCCTTGCGTCAGCGCGTCCAGCGCAGCGTAGTCGGGCATCAAGAAGGGCAGCGAGAACAGGTTGAGTTCTTTCACCTGGGGCGACCAGTTGATGGTCGAACCCACCGCCATGTCGATCACGCCTTGGCGCAAGGCGCTGAACTCGCGGGTCTGGTCGCCTTGAATCAACGACACACCGGGGTAGAGCTTGATGTTGATGCGCCCTTGGGTGCGTTCTTTCACCATGTCGGCCCACAGCTTGCCGGCCTGGCCCCAAGGGGTGGGAGGGCCTAGCACCAGTGACATGCGGTACTCGGCTTTGTAGGTTTGCGCCGGCGCTGCCAGCGAGAAGGCGGCCAGCGCCGTGGCTGCAGCCAGCATGCTCAAGAGGGTTCGACGAAGTTTCATGAATGTCTCCTTGTAAAAATCAACGATTGCAAAATCAGTAGCCCATGTAACGCGGCAGCCACAAGGCCAACTCGGGCCAAGCGATGACGGCCACCATCACCAAGAACATCGAAAACAGCATCCAGCCAACCCAGCGCACTGTTTCCTCCATGCGCACGCCCGCAATGCGGCACGACACCATCAGGTTCACCGCCAGAGGGGGTGTGAACTGACCCAGCGCCACTTTGAGTGTGAGGATGACGCCAAACCACACCGGGTCCCATTGGTAGAACTGCACGATGGGCCACAACAAGGGCACAAAAATCAAAAAGATCGACACGCCGTCCAAGAACATGCCCACGGTGATGAGCATCAAGATCAACAAAGCCAGCACCCCGTACTCGCCCAAACCTGAGTTGACGATGGCGTGGGTGATGGGGTCGATCACGCCCAGCGTGGAGAGTGAGTAGGCAAAGATGCCCGCCAGCGACACCACCAGCAAGATGATGGCCGACAACTCGCCGGACTCGCGCAAGATGACAAACAGGTCGCGAACTGCAATGGTGCGGTGGATCACCATGCCCACAAACAAACCGTAGAACACCGCCACCACAGCGGCTTCGGTGGGTGTGAACCAACCGGCACGCATGCCACCCAAAATCAACACCGGTGCGGCCAAACCCCACGAGGCTTCGCGCAGGCTTTGCCAAAACGGGGGGCGTGGCAAGCTCGCTTCCAGGGCGCCCATTTTGTGTTTTCGCGCCATCCACACGGTGGGGATGATCAAGGCCAAACCCGCCAACACGCCCGGTACCATGCCCGCCGCAAACAGGGCAGGCACCGAGGCTCCTGGCACCAGCACCGAGTACACGATGAAGGCCACCGAGGGCGGAATCAAAATATCGGTGGCCGCCGCAGCGCCCACCACGCTGGCCGAAAAGGCGGCTGGATAACCCGCACGCGACATGGCCGTGATCATCACTGCACCCACGGCAGCTGCATTGGCTGGGCCCGAGCCTGAGATGCCACCCAAGAACATGGCCACCACAATCGCCACCAAGGGCAGCATGCCGGGGCCGCGCCCCACCATGGCCACGGCAAAGTTCACCAAGCGCAAGGCCACACCCGAACGGTCAAAGATGGAGCCCACCAACACAAACATCGGGATGGCCAACAAAGGGTACTTGCCCAAGCCTGCGTAAAAGTTTTGCGGCACGGCCAGTAGGCCAAACCATTGCGCATCGGCATTGGCCAAGGCAATGCAGGCGGCACCCGCCAGCCCCAAAGCCGCGCCAATGGGCACGCCCATCAGCATCATCACCACAAAGGCGGTAAACAGCAGGGTCGGGATCATGCGCGACGCCCTCTGCGAATGAACAGCCCCAAGGCCCGCCCTGCAATGGCCACCGACATGACGGGCAACCAGATGGTGTACCACCACTGCGGCACGCCAATGCCCGGTGAGGTTTCGCCAAATCGGATGTCGTCCCACACCACCCGCGTGCTGAGCACCGCGATCAAGGCGAACAGCACAAACACCATCAGCGCGCCAAAGCGTGCCAGCGCGCGCTGGCGTGCGGGCGAGCCGCTGTCGGCAAAGTACTCGATGCGAATTTGGCGGTTGCGCGCCACCGAGGCCGAGCCCGCCACCAAGGCCAGCACGATCATCAGAAACACCGAAAACTCCTCCGTCCAAGCAAACGATTGGTCGGTGAAATAGCGGACCAACACATTGCCAAAGGTGATCAAGGCCAACAAGCCCATCACGATGACGGTGAGCCAATCTTCAATCTTCAGGGGGATGACGGTGACTTCGTCTTGTGCAGACGGGTCCGGCACTTGCGGGGGCAAGTGCGTCGGTTCTTGAGGGTGTGACATCAGAGGGGAACGGTTCAGTTAACAAATCACTTTAGCATGGCGTGCACAGCGGCCACCACCTGTTCAGGGGTGATGCGCGACTCGGCTTCCAACACCGGTGCATAGCCCACAGGAATGCGCGGTGCACCGAGGCGCTTGACCTTGCAGCCGGTGGCTTCGGCGGCAGTGGCTGCAACCTCAGCGCCAAAGCCTGCGGCTTGTACGGCCTCGTGCACCACCAGCAAATGGCCAGTGCGTTCACATGAGCTGAGCACCGCTTGGCGGTCCCAAGGCCAGATGGTGCGCAGGTCGATCAGCTCCACCTCAATGCCTTGTTGCGCCAGTTGCGCGCAAGCCTCGGCGCACATCTGCACCTGCTTGCTCCAGCTCACCAAGGTCACGGCTTGCCCCGCACGCAAGGTCTGGGCTTGGCCTAGGGTGGCGGTGTGTGTGGGGTCGACCTCGCCACGCAAGCCCCACAAGGTTTTGTGTTCCATGTAGACCACCGGGTCGCCGCTGGCCAGCGCCGCACGCAGCAGGCTGTAGTTGTCTTGCGGTGTGGCGGGGCAGACCACCACCACGCCGGGCAAGTGGGCAAACCAGCTCTCGAGCGACTGCGAGTGTTGGGCCGCTGATGCATCCCAAATGCCAATGGGCATGCGCACCACCATCGGCACCCGACCTTGACCACCAAACATGAAGCGGTTTTTGGCAGCTTGGTTGACGATTTCGTCCATGCCGCACAGCGCAAAGTCGACCACGCGCATTTCCACCACCGGGCGCAAACCCGCCAAGGCCATGCCCACGCCGGCGCCCAAAATGGCCGCTTCGCTGATGGGCGTGTCGATCACGCGCTGCGCGCCAAACTGGGCTTGCAGTCCTTTGTATTGGCCAAAAATACCGCCACGTCCCACGTCTTCGCCCAGCACCACCACGTTGGCGTCTGCGTTCATCTCATGTTGCAGGGCCAGCACGGCGGCTTCTGCGTAAGTCATCACAGCCATTGACCGTCTCCCAAAGTTTGCACATCGGTGTAAGCCGCACTCGCCAGCGGCCAAGCTGCCGCATGGGCCACGGCCAAGGCGGTGTCCACCTCCGCCTGGGCTTCGCGTTCAATGGCGTCCAAGAGGTGGGCATCGCAGCCGGGCGATGACAGATAGCGTTCACGCGCGCGAGCAATGGGGTCGGTCAGCAGAGCTGCTTGCAGCTCGGCCGGGTCGCGGTAAGCGGCCAGGTCGACCGACACATGGCCTTTGACACGGTAGGTGATGGCATGCAGCAAGCGCGGACCACTGCCGCCACGCACCTGCGCCACCAGTTGTTCGGCGCTGGCGTGCACGGCCAACACGTCGTTGCCATCCACTTTTTCGGCAGGAATGTCCAAGCTCGTGGCGCGCGCCGATGCGCCAGCGCCTGCGGTCATGGGGCCGCTGGCTGTGGTCGCGCTCCAGCGGTTGTCTTCACACACAAACAACACGGGCAGTTGGTACACCTGCGCCCAGTTGAGCGCTTCTAAAAAAGGCCCCCGGTTGATCGCGCCATCGCCAAAGAAGCACACGGTGATGCCCTTGCGCTGTTGCAGCTTTTGCGCATGGGCCGCCCCCACGGCAATGGGCAGGCCAGCTGCCACCACGCCGTTGGCCCCCAGCATGCCCACCGAGAAATCGGCAATGTGCATCGAGCCGCCTTTGCCGCCGTTGGTGCCGTCGGCTTTGCCAAACAGCTCGTTCATCATGCGCTGCAAGTTGGCGCCTTTGGCCAGCGTGTGGCCATGGCCCCGGTGGGTGGAGGTCAGGTAGTCGTCGGCGCGCAAATGGGCGCACACCCCGGCGGGCACCGCCTCTTGCCCAGTGGACAAATGCAAGGGGCCGCGCACTTTGGCGCTGCCATCGGCCGACTTGCCATAGGCGCTCACGCCGCCTTGGCTGGCTTGCTCGGCAGCGTTTTCAAAGGCGCGGATGCGCACCATGGTGCGGTAGAGCGCGATCAAAGGTTCGGTGTCTGTGCTCAAGGTGTCTCCTCGGGGTTGGGGGTTCACAGCTGCGTCATCCACAGCGCTGTGGCCACCAAGATGGCGGCCATGCTGCGGTTGAAGAGCCGCAGACGTTGGTGTGTGTGGTCGGGACCGCTGAGCCACTCGCGCAGCAGCGAGCCTGCCAGCGCATAGGTCAGGTTACTGGCAAAACCAAAACACAGCATCAGCGGCAAGATGATGGCGAAGCGTTGCAGTGCATCGTCGTGCCCGAGCATCCAACCTGATACCACGGTCAACGCCAGCATCCAGGCTTTGATGTTCAGAAATTGCAGCAACACGCCTTGCAGAAAACTCACCTGCCATGTGGCTTCGTTGGCGTTGGCCAAATGGCGCGTGCGCACCAATTTGTAGGCCAGCCACAGCAGGTAGCCCACGCCCACACTTTGGATGGCGATGCGCAAGGCCGGCCAGGTCACCACCAAGCCGCCTACACCGGCCGCACACACGCACAAAAGCAGCGCCCAACCCACGGGGACGGCCAGCACAAAGCGCAGCGCACGCCGCAGCCCCAGGTTGGCCGCCAATGCGGTCGACAAGGTGGTGTTGGGCCCCGGGGTGAAGCTGGTCAGCGTCGCCAGCACCAGCAAAGCCGTCAGCTCGGTCAGCGGCAATTACTTTTTCAGACGTTCGTTTTGCGGGAACATGAAGCGGCGGGCTTCATCGTCGAGCTCGGCTTTGAAGGTGTTGCGCGTTTTCAGCGTTTCTGCACGCTGAGCCGCAGGGCGTGCGTTGATCTCATCAAGCAAGCGCTTGATGTGGGGGTAGGTGGTCCAGGCATCGTCTTTGCCCAACACATAAGGCACCATGCGTGCCCAGCCCCAAAATGCCATGTCGACGATGGAGTAATGGTTGCCCAACATGTAGTGGTTGTGGCCCAGGTGCTCGTTGACGATGGCCCAGTGGCGGTGCGCCTCAAAGTCATAGCGGTTCAAGGCGTACTCTTTGGGCTCGGGTGCTGCGTGGCGAAAGTGCACCGACTGACCGGAGAAGGGCCCAATGCCCGAGGCAATGAACATCAGCCAAGACAACATCTGCCCGCGCTCTGCGCTGTTGGCTTGCAGGGGTACAAACTTTTGCTCACGGTCGGCCAAGAACAACAAAATCGCATTGCTGTCAAAGACCGTCACCTCGCCGTCCACAATGGCTGGCACTTTGCTGTTGGGGTTGACTTTCTGAAACGCGGGGTCGAATTGTTGACCCTTGCGCGTGTCCACGGGAATGGCGTCAAACGGCAAGCCCAATTCTTCAAGCAGCAACGCCACTTTCATGGGGTTGGGTGCGGCGTTGTAATAAAACTTCAGCATAAACCGGTCTCCTGAGGCAATGTTTTGATCTGTCATTCTATGGACAGACCCGCCCCTGATTTGGTGCTGTAATCCAGCCATCAATCACCCAGGAGACATGATGAACAAAAGACACCTGATCGCTCTGACCGCCGCCAGCCTGATCGGCTTGGGTCTGAGCACTGCGCACGCCCAAGACAACACCTTCAAAGTGGGCCTGTTGCTGCCCATGACGGGCCCCTTTGCCTCCACTGGCAAGCAAATGGAAGCCGGTGCCCGTTTGTACCTGGCCCAAAACGGCGACACCGTGGCCGGGAAAAAAATTGAACTCATCCTCAAAGACGACACCAGCACGCCTGACGTGACCAAGCGTTTGGCGCAGGAGATGGTGGTCAACCAAAAAGTCAATGTGTTGGCTGGCTTTGGCTTGACACCTTTGGCCTTCGCCACCGCACCTGTGGCCACCCAATCCAAAACACCGATGGTGGTGATGGCGGCTGCCACATCCAGCATCACCCAGGCCTCGCCCTACATCGTGCGCTCGAGCTTTACGGTGCCTCAGGTGGTGACGGCCCTGGCCGATTGGGCCTACAAAAACAACATCAAAAAAGTGGTCAGCTTGGTCACCGACTACGGCCCTGGCGTGGACTCTGAAAAGTTTTTCAAAGACACCTTCATTGCCAACGGTGGTGTGGTGGTCGAGACCTTGCGCGTGCCCTTGCGCAACCCCGACTTTGCCCCTTTCTTGCAAAAAGTACGTGACGCCAAGCCTGACGCCTTGTTTGCCTTTGTGCCTGCGGGCGTGGGCACGGCCTTGATGAAGCAGTTCACCGAGCGTGGCTTGGACAAAGCCGGCATCAAAGTGATTGCCGAAGGCAGCGTGACCGACGACGACATCTTGAACGACATGGGCGAGGTGGCGCTGGGCTTGGTCACCGCGCACCACTACTCGGCCGCGCACAACTCACCCCAGAACAAAAAGTTTGTCGAAGCCTTTGCCAAAGCCAACAATGGCATGCGTCCCAACTTCATGGCCGTGGGTGCCTATGACGGCATGCGCGTGATCGTGGAAGCCCTCAAAGCAACCCAAGGCAAGGGTGATGGCGATGCATTGCTGGCGGCGATGAAAGGCCAGATTTTTGAAAGCCCACGCGGCTCGATGTACATCGATGCGCAAACCCGCGACGTGGTGCACAACATCTACATCCGCAAGGTGGAGCGCAAAAACGGCCAGCTCTACAACACCGAAATTGAGACCATCAAAGACGTGAAAGACCCAGGCAAGGCGCGTTGAGACTGAGCCCCAAGCCATGCCCAGCACACCGGCCAGTGCCGACCTGATTGACTCGCGCTACGCCGCGTGGCGCTTGCTCACCACGCTGGTGCTGGTGACGCTGGGCAACAGCAGCATGTATGTGGTGTCGGTGGTGCTGCCCACGGTGCAAGCCGAGTTTGGCGTCAACCGCGCCGACGCGTCGCTGCCTTACACCTTGATGATGGTGTGTCTGGGCTTGGGCGGGCTGTGGACCGGCAAGTTGGCCGACCGTTTTGGCATCACGCCCGTGTTGCAACTGGGCGCAGTGGCCGTGTGCTCGGGCTTTTTGTTGGCGGGCTTGTCGGGCAGCATTTGGACCTTTGGCTTGGCCCATGGTTTGTTGCTGGGTTTGTTGGGCGGCGCCTCCACCTTTGCGCCGCTCATGGCCGACACCTCGCTGTGGTGGAACAAACGCCGTGGCATGGCGGTGGCCATTTGCGCCAGCGGCAACTATGTGGCGGGCACGTTTTGGCCACCCTTGGCGCAGTGGGGCATCGAAACCATCGGCTGGCGTCACACCTACATTGGCATGGGCATTTTTTGCGGCGTGGGCATGGCCTTGCTGTCACTGCGCATGCGCCAGCGCCCTCCCTTGGTGGCTCAACCCAGTGCTGCGCCTCCTGTGATCCCGCAGGCTGATGCATCGCATGCATCACACCATGCCGGTGCTTCGTCGGTCGCGGCCCAACTGCCAGTGCCCGCCAGTGCGCAAGCTTTTGGTTTGAGTTTGGGGCAGGCGCAGTGGTTGTTGTGTGTGGCGGGCTTTGCCTGCTGTGTGGCCATGTCGATGCCGCAGGTGCACATCGTGGCCTACTGCACTGATCTGGGCTTTGGCGCCGCGCGGGGTGCAGAAATGCTCTCGCTCATGTTGGGCTGTGGCATTGTGAGTCGTCTGGCCTCGGGTTGGATTTGCGACCACATTGGCGGCATTCGCACGCTTTTGCTGGGCTCGACCTTGCAAGGCTTGGCCTTGTTGTTGTTTTTGCCGTTTGATGGGCTGGTGCCGCTCTATGTGATCTCGGCCATGTTTGGCTTGTTCCAAGGCGGCATCGTGCCGTCTTACGCCATCATCGTGCGCGAATACTTTCCGCCGCAAGAAGCCGGCGCCCGCGTGGGCTCGGTGATCATGG
>CANCUP010000069.1 GCA_947381325.1 Comamonadaceae bacterium | reverse complement strand
GGAGCTTCCAAGAAAAAGCCCCGACCAGCGGGGCTTTGAACAGGTGGCGGTTTAGGCCGCAACTGGCGTGGATTTCACGCTGGTGGGTCGACCTTCATAGTCGGTCCAGCTGTCGATCTTGAAGTCATACAGCTTGCAGTCGCGGGCGGTTTGGAAATACCAGCCCCACGAGAACGGCTGAATCACGATGCGCTCAGGCAGCAGCTCTTCGAGCTTGCTTTGCGCCTGCTTCAACTTGTAGAGCGGGATGCTCATGTCCAGGTGGTGTGCGGTGTGCTCCATGATGTGGTGCATCAAGGCGCCGATCTGCATGGGGAAGGTCAGGTGCACGGTGGTGGACACAAAGGGCGAGGCCTTGGACCAACCGGTGCGTTCTTCGTGCCAAGACACGTCCACATGGGTGTGGTGCACATACACCACAAAACCGATCATGCTGACCCAAAAGAAGAACGGGACGATCACGCCCATCAGCACAATCAACGCGACGGATTGCTCGGTGGCCACAGCGGCCCAAACCATGGCCGCGATCCAAAGCGCGCCAAAGCCGGTGATCAGCAAACAGTCTTTCATGAAGATGGGGCGGCGTGTGGGCATGTTTTTTTCGTTGGGGAACACCATCTTGTTCCACCAAATCTCGATCATGTAATACAAGCCAGGGGCCCAGCCGCTGCGGTAAATGCGGTCTTTGACACGCGCCATCAAAGGCAGGGCGGCGTATTCTTCAGGGGTGTAAGGCGCCCATACGAAGTCGAAGTTCTTGAGGTTGGTGTATCCGTGGTGCACCACGTTGTGGCCGATGTCCCACAAGCTGTAAGCCGTCAGAGAGGGCAAAAACGCAATGCGACCCAACCACTTGTTGAGGTTGCGGTGCGGTGTGAGGCTCTGGTGACAGGCGTCATGGCCCAAGATGAACAAGCGCCCAATCACAAACCCGGCAGCGCAGCCGCTCAAAAGCTTGGCCCACCACGTCTCGCACAGCACGGTGCCCGCCATCAACGCGCCCCACAACGCGTAATCCAGCACCAGCAGCAACACCGCCAGCAAGGTGGTGCGTTCTGCCAAAGGGATCAACCACTCGCGCATGACTTTGCGGTGCGGCATCGGTTCGTGAGGAAGAATAGGTTTTTGGGTCAGGTTCATGTTCAAAAAATCTCAGGTCGTGGCCACAGTGGGCGGTCCAATTCGAATCTTAGGCGAACGGTGTCGCAGGGCACTGATATGCATCAATTGACGCGCAATTATCGCTTTTTACCTCCCAAGACGTCTTTTTCCGCCATATGACCAAGATTCAGGCGGGGTCAAGCGGCGTTTTTTGACGCTTTCAAACATGTGAGAATCAAGCGCATCAATTCTCAGGAGTCCCGTCATGACGCGCCGCGCCACCAAAATCGTTGCCACTTTAGGCCCAGCCTCCAGCGATCCAGCCTTGTTGGAGCAAATGATTCTGGCCGGTGTCGACGTGGTGCGCTTGAACTTCAGCCACGGCAAGGCCCAAGACCACATCGACCGTGCCCGCCTGGTGCGGGAGGCCGCGGTGCGTGCGGGCCGCGAGGTGGCGATCATGGCCGACTTGCAGGGCCCCAAGATCCGCGTGGGCAAATTCGCCGATGGCAAGGTGATGTTGGAAAACGGCGCCAAATTTGTGCTCGACGCCTCGCGCACCGAGCCAGGTGACTTGCAAGGCGTGGGCCTGGACTACAAAGAACTGCCCCGAGACGTCAAGCCTGGCGACTTGCTCTTGCTCAATGACGGCTTGATCGTCTTGACGGTAGAAGCGGTCAAAGGAGAGCAAGTACTCACAGTGGTGAAGACGGGCGGGGAGTTGTCCAACAACAAAGGCATCAACAAACAAGGCGGCGGCTTGACCGCGCCGGCCTTGACCGCCAAGGACATGGACGACATCAAGACCGCCATGAGCTTTCAGGCCGACTACATCGCGGTGAGCTTTCCCAAAAACGCCACCGACATGGAAATGGCCCGCCAACTGGCCAATGTGGCCGGGGCTGAGTACAAGCACAAGCCTGGCTTGATTGCCAAGATTGAACGCGCCGAAGCCATCCCACACTTGGAAGAAATCCTGCTCGCCAGTGACGGCATCATGGTGGCGCGTGGCGATTTGGCGGTGGAAGTGGGCAACGCCATCGTGCCGGCCTTGCAAAAACGCATGATCAAGCTGGCCCGGGTCCACGACAAGGTGGTGATCACCGCCACCCAGATGATGGAGAGCATGATCACCAACCCCGTGCCCACCCGCGCGGAGGTGAGCGATGTGGCCAATGCCGTGCTGGATGGCACCGATGCCGTGATGCTCAGCGCCGAGACGGCAGCCGGCAAGTTTCCGCTGGAAACGGTGCAAGAAATGGCCAAAATTTGCAGTGCGGCAGAGGGCGCAGAAGAGGTGGAGCTCGACGGTGACTTCACCGGCCAAACCTTCACCCGCATCGACTACAGCATTGCCATGGGCGCTTTGTTCACGGCCCACCACATGGGCGCCAAGGCCATCGTCGCCTTGACCGAGTCGGGCTCGACCGCCTTGTGGATGAGCCGCCACCGCATCCACATCCCGATCTATGCCCTCACCACCAAGGTGGCGGCCCAACGCAAGATGGCTTTGTTTCGCAACGTCAGCGCCTTGCTCATGGACACCAGCGCCGACCGAGACACCGCCTTGTTGCAAGCCGAAGCCCACCTCAAGTCGCGCGGCGATGTGGCCACGAGCGACATCTATGCCATCACCTGCGGCGAACCCATGGGCACCCCGGGTGGCACCAACATGCTCAAGATTTGCAAAGTCGGCTGAGCTGGGTCTGTCAGGATGGCGCCAAGTGGGGGTCAGTAAAATTGACCCGCACAATAAAAAATTAACTTCAAGGACTTTTTGATATGGCACTCGTTTCGATGCGCGAACTTTTGGACCACGCGGCTGAGCAGGGGTATGGCATTCCCGCTTTCAACGTCAACAACTTGGAGCAAGTCCAAGCGGTGATGGAAGCCGCCCAAGAAACCGGCGCGCCCGTAATCTTGCAAGCCAGTGCTGGCGCGCGCAAGTACGCCGGTGAGTCTTTCATCAAGCACCTGATCCAAGCTGCCACCGAGGCTTACCCGCACATTCCTTTGGTGATGCACCAAGACCACGGCACCTCGCCCAAGATTTGCCAAGGCGCCCTCGACCTGGGCTTTGGCTCGGTCATGATGGACGGCTCCTTGATGGAAGACGGCAAAACCCCGGCTAACTTTGACTACAACGTCTCGGTCACCCAGCAAGTGGTGGCCATGGCCCACAAAATTGGCGCCACCGTGGAGGGCGAACTCGGCTGCTTGGGCTCGCTCGAAACCGGCGAAGCGGGTGAAGAAGACGGCGTGGGCGCGGTGGGCAAACTCGACCACAGCCAAATGCTGACCGACCCCGAAGAGGCCGCCCAATTTGTCAAAGCCACCCAGTTGGATGCTTTGGCCATTGCCATTGGCACCAGCCACGGGGCTTACAAATTCAGCCGTCCCCCCACGGGCGATGTGCTGGCCATCAGCCGCGTCAAAGCCATTCACGCCCGCATCCCCAACACCCACTTGGTGATGCATGGCTCGTCCAGCGTGCCGCAAGACCTGCTGGCGCTGATCAACCAGTTTGGCGGCAAGATGAAAGAAACCTACGGCGTGCCCGTGGCAGAAATTCAAGAAGCCATCAAGCACGGCGTGCGCAAAATCAACATCGACACCGACATCCGTTTGGCCATGACCGGCGCGGTGCGCAAGTTCCAAGCCGAGCACCCTGACAAGTTCGACATGCGTGAATGGATGAAGCCCGCCCGCGAAGCCGCCAAAGCGATTTGCAAGCAGCGCTACCTCGAGTTCGGCTGCGAAGGTCAGGGCAGCAAAATCAAAGGCGCCACGCTGGCCATCATGGCCGCCAAATACGCCAAAGGCGAGTTGGCGCAATTGGTGAAATAAGCTTCTCAAAGGGCCATCGCTGGCGATCACGCACAGCCATGGTTCTGCCAGCCCGTTGACGGTTCAGCGGGCTTTTTTATTGGAATGGCGCGACACATGACTTTGGCTTTGCATACTTCGGCGTTGACCTCTTTGCCCCTGCTGGCGCGCGGCAAGGTACGCGACAACTACGCGGTCGGAGAGGATCGCATCTTGATGGTGGCCTCTGACCGCATCAGCGCGTTTGACGTGATCATGGGCGAGGCCATTCCAGGCAAAGGCGAATTGCTCACCCAAATGGCCTTGTTCTGGTTTGGCAAGCTCGGTCACATTTGCCCCAACCATTTGACGGGCGAAGCCCCTGAAAGCGTCGTCAGCCCCGACGAGGTGGCGCAGGTGCAGGGCCGCGCCATGTTGGTCAAACGTTTGAAGCCGATTCCCGTGGAAGCTGTGGTGCGCGGTTACTTGGCCGGCAGCGGCTGGCAAGAGTACCAACAGAGCCAATCGGTGTGCGGCGTGCCCCTGCCCAAGGGCTTGAAGAACGCCAGCAAGCTGCCCGAGCCCATCTTCACCCCCGCTGCCAAAGCGGCAGTGGGCGACCACGACGAGAACATCACCTTTGACCAAGTGGTCGAGACGGTGGGTCGCACTTTGGCCGAAAAAATTCGAACCATTAGCATCGCCTTGTACGAGACTGCACGCGATGTGGCGGCCGCCAAAGGCATCATCATTGCCGACACCAAGTTTGAATTTGGCCTGGACCCGAATGGCAACTTGGTGCTGATGGACGAGGTGCTCACGCCCGACTCGTCGCGCTACTGGCCGGCAGACAGCTACCAAGAAGGCGTCAACCCGCCGAGCTACGACAAGCAGTTTTTGCGCGATTGGTTGGAGACCGCCCAGGTGCAGGGCAAGCCCTGGAGCAAATCACCCCCGGCACCGCACCTGCCGCAAGAGGTGATTGCGCAAACCGCCGCCAAATACCAAGAAGCCTGGGAGCGCCTCAAAGACTGAGCCGCTCGCGCCCAGGCCTTGGGTTGCGGGTTGTGTCGTTCTAGAGGGCTTCTTTCACATGGGCGCGAATCAGCGCTTCACGCGCTTGCACAAACTGTGTGAGTTTGTCGGGCGACCACAGCGTTTTGTCTTCGGGGATCAAGTTGCGTTGCAAGAATCCAGCGTCCCGCGTTTGAACCCACGTGGCAAAGTCGGTGTTGGACTTTTCCAAGTTTTCGCGGTCTGGCAACAACTGCAAATTGCCCAAGCGATCGACATGTTGGATGATTTGTGCCATGTCTTCTTGCGCCACATTGGCTTGGCGCAGCGCCCGCTCAGAACACATCGAGCGTGGAATGATGTGGTCAATGTGGTAGCTGGTACCGCCCCAGTTGCGCTCTGGGTAGAGCAGGGACAGCGCCAAAAAGCAGGTGGGGCTTTTGTAGTTGGAGTCCACCAGCAAAGCGTCTAAATTGTTCTCGTCAAAACTCACCACCCGCCCTCGGCGCTTGAGCAAACCGTCACACAAGGCGTCGTAGGGAAAGTCAGGCGAGCTTTGCAGCGCCTCTTTGATGATTTGGCGCGCCACCCCCAAGGTTTGGTCGGAACTGCCGCCAAACACTTTGTTGAGCAAAGCACCCAGCAACCACTTGCGAATCTTCTCGCGATTGCTCGCTTCGAAGGGGGTGGAGCCATCCAAGCTGGCGTCAATTTTGGACAGGTAATACGCGATGGGGTGCAGTGCGTTGACGCTGGTGAGGGTGTCGCGGTCAATGCCAAAGCGGTTGATCAGTCGCGTGGTGGCTTCTAAAACTTGGCGGATCTTGGGCCAGTTGGCTTGGATGGTGCCCAGTGCGTCTTTGGTGAAGTTGTTCACCTTGTAGACGTGGTCGAGGTCGGAGATGACCAGGCATGAGCGCATCACAAAGTCTTTGTCGAAATTGTTTTTGCGATCCAACTCGTTGTTGAGGCGATCCACAAAGGTGAAGATCTCATCGCGCGCGTTCATGCCCTGCCACTTGGAGGTGATCATCGAGAGCAAGAGATCGGATTTGCTCAGTCGTGTGCCCCCATCGTTGGCGCGGATGAAAATATCAAGCACCCGGTCGTAGGACTGGTTTTTTTCAGTGAAGTAAGAAATCGTTCCCTCTTTCCACAACTTGCGGTAGAGGTTTTCGGCATTGCGCTGCGCGATGCGGGCTTGACCGCGGGTGACGTCATCAAAGCTGTCGAGTCGCGCCTCAATGTGTGTGTAGAACGCTTCTTCGTCGTCAAAGTTCAACACCTCGCCGACCTTGATCCAAAGATGCTGGGCCGAACTCGGCGGTGCTTCTGCAGCAAACTTCAAGCCGTAGCTGATGCCGAAGTCCTCGTTGTCTTCATCGCCCTCGTGGCCGTGTTCGCCAGGGTCTTTGAACAAATCCATGTACAAGCGCTGTTTGACCCAAGCATCGGGGTTGTCCCAACGTTTGCCTTTGGTCTTGACGGTGTAGCTGCCGCGCAAGCCGATCAACAGAGAGGTCAGGCGTTGCTGGCCATCGAGCACCAGCACGATGTCACGCCCATCGGACTCCGCCACTTCGTTGTACACCACCCTCGACTTGTACTGTTCAACAAATTTGTAGATTTCCCAGTTGCGCCGGTTTTCAGGCTTGAGCTCCCAAAAAAGAAATGAGCTGATGGGGTAACCCTTGAGCAGAGAGTCGAACAGGGCCACGATTTGTTCGGGCTCCCACACATAGGGACGCTGAATCGCAGGCAAAAAATAGCTGCGGTTGATTTGATCGACCACTTGTTCGATCGTGGTGGTGGTGTAAGACATGGTGCGTGCGAAGTCCGTGCTGGGGCCAGGGTCAGTTCAGTGCCATGCTGAGCTTGCGCCGATACCGCGACACCAACTCGGCCTGGGGGTCTTCTTGCACCGCGCCTTTGCCGGTGAGTTCAATGCCACCCGCAGTTTTGCCAAAAGACGCATCGTCCGCTTTGGGTTTGGGCGGCGTCATCAACTCCAAGATGGCCACATAGGTTTTGCGCGCCACATCCTCATTCCAGGTTTTGTCGCGCATGATGATCTCGAGCAACTCTTCCATCGCCGCTTCCATTTGGCCTGCGGCCACCAGCACGCGGGCTTTGGCCAAGCGGGTGTCGAAGTCGCGTTTGTTTTGCGCAATCTGCGCGTCAAATTGGTCCAGTGTCCAAGCCCCACGCGCGTCGGTGCTGACAAACTGCAAGGCTTTCAACCAGTAGTTCAGGGCGTCAAAGCGCAGTTGCAGCGGAATTTGCACCAGCGTCGGCGCCAAGGCGGCTTGGGCCTCTTCCAAATCGCCCACGGCGATCAAGAGCTTGACAAAGTTGTAGCGTGCCTCGTCGTCGGCTGGGTTGAGCGTGAGGGCTTCTTGCAGCTTGGCCAGTGCGGCGTCGGGGTCGCCGGCTTGCATCAGTTCTTCGGCCGCCTGGGTGTCGGCTTCGGCGGCCAACTCACCCTCGCTGGGCAGGTGCTTGTCCAAAAACTCGCGCACCTTGCCTTCGGGCAACGCGCCCATGAAGCCGTCCACTGGGCGTCCGCCCATCAGCAAAATACAGGTCGGCAGGCTCTTGACGCCAAACGCGCCGGCCAGTTGCTGTTCGGTGTCGGCATTGACCTTCACCAGCTTGAAACGCCCGGCATACGCGGTTTCCAGCTTTTCCAGCACGGGGCCGAGTGACTTGCAGGGGCCGCACCAGTCGGCCCAAAAATCCACCAGCACCGGTGTGGTCTGTGAAGCCGCCATCACATCGGCTTCGAAATTCTCAATGGTCACATCGATCATGGGGGTCCCGTCTTAAAATTCGTCTTTCGCTCACACCAAGCCACATCATGACCCAGTGCCAAGTTGGCGTCGTCATGGGTTCCAACTCTGATTGGGGCACCATGCAACACGCAGCCCAGATTCTCCAAGAATTTGGCGTCCTCTTTGAAACCCGTGTGGTTTCGGCCCACCGCATGCCCGACGACATGTTTGCCTATGCCGAAAGCGCCCAAGCGCGAGGCCTGCGGGCCATCATCGCAGGTGCCGGTGGCGCGGCCCACTTGCCGGGCATGCTGGCAGCCAAAACCATCGTGCCGGTGCTCGGTGTGCCGGTGGCGAGCCAACATTTGCAAGGGGTGGATTCCTTGCACAGCATCGTGCAAATGCCCAAGGGCATTCCGGTAGCCACCTTTGCCATAGGCAACGCCGGGGCCGCCAACGCCGCCTTGTTTGCCGTGGCCTTGCTGGCGTCAGGCGATGCGGCATTGACAGCCAAGTTGCAGGCGTTTCGCGTGGCGCAGACCGAGGTTGCCCGTCACATGACCCTGCCCCCGCAGCCATGAGCGACCCGCTCAAACCCTTGTTGCCCGGCGCCACCCTGGGTGTGTTGGGCGGCGGCCAGCTTGGGCGCATGTGGGCTCACGCAGCGCAACGCATGGGCTACTACACCGCCGTGCTCGACCCCGATGCCCAAAGCCCTGCGGGTTGTGTGAGCCACCACCACATCCGCACCGACTACCTCGACCCCCAAGGCCTGGCGCAGCTGGCGAGCCTGTGTCAGGCCGTCACCACCGAATTTGAAAACGTTCCCGCCGACGCGCTGGCGCAACTGGCGGTCACGCTGCCGGTGTCCCCCAGCGCGCACGCCGTCGCCATTGCGCAAGACCGTGCCCGTGAGAAAGCCCACTTTGTGCAATGCGGCGTGCCGGTGGCCCCGCATGCGGTGATCGACACGCCCGAACAACTGGCGGCGGTGCCCGACCGTTTGTTGCCCGGCATCTTGAAAACCGCCCGCATGGGCTACGACGGCAAAGGCCAGCTGCGCGTGACCAGCCGCGACGAGTTGTATGCCGGCTGGGCCACCTTGGGGTCTGTCGCCTGCGTGCTGGAAAAAATGTTGCCGCTGGCTGCCGAATGCTCGGTCATCGTGGCGCGTGGTCGTGACGGCAGGTGCGTGCATTTGCCGATCCAGCGCAACCTGCACCGCGGCGGCATCTTGGCCGTCACCGAGGTGTGGGCCGGCAACGTCTCTGCCGAGCTGGCACAACAAGCGGTGGCTGCTGCCCAGGCCGTGGCCGAGGGGTTGGGCTATGTGGGCGTGTTGTGCGTCGAGTTCTTTGTGCTCGCCGATGGCGCGCTGGTGGTCAACGAAATCGCGCCACGCCCCCACAACAGCGGGCATTACAGCCAAGACGCGTGTGACGTGTCGCAGTTTGAGTTGCAAGTGCGCTGCATGGCTGACTTGCCCTTGACCCAGCCACGCCAGCACAGCCCGGCCATCATGCTCAATCTGCTGGGGGACCTCTGGTTCCCTCGGGGTTCTGACCCCCATGGTGCTGACCCAACCGAGCCACCCTGGGCTGATGTGCTGGCTTTGCCGGGCACGCATTTGCATCTGTATGGCAAGCGCGAGGCGCGGGCGGGGCGCAAGATGGGACACCTCAACATCACGGCGACCACGCCCGAACAAGCCCGCAGCGTGGCCTTGCAAGCGGCGGCTGTGCTGGGCATGGCGCCGTTTTGATGCCCATCGGCACTGCGCAGCACAACCTACACCATGATTCAAGACGGCGCCGACCCCCAAGCCCAAGCCGCCGCCGCCCATGCCTTGCAGCGCGGCGAGTTGTTGGGCTTGCCCACCGAAACCGTCTACGGTTTGGCCGCAGACGCGTGCAATGACAGCGCCGTTGCCAAGATTTTTGCGGCCAAGGGACGGCCCAGCGAACACCCTTTGATCGTGCATGTCGCCAGCGCGCAAGGTGTCACGCCCTTTGCGTCTGAGGTGCCCGACTTTGCGGCCCGTTTGATCGCCGCTTTTTGGCCCGGCCCGTTGACCTTGATCTTGCCGCGCCGCCCGGGCATTGCCGCAGCCGCGGCAGGCGGTCAAGACTCGGTGGGTTTGCGCTGCCCGTCCCATCCGGTGGCGCAGGCGGTCTTGCAGCAAGCGCAGGCCTTGGGTGTGCTGGGGGTGGCTGCGCCCAGTGCCAATGCCTTTGGTCGTGTCAGCCCCACCACGGCCGCCCATGTGGCGGGTGAGTTCGGGGCGAGTTTGCTGGTGCTCGATGGCGGCGCTTGCGACGTGGGCATTGAGTCGACCATCGTCGACTGCACGCGGGGCGTGCCGGTGTTGCTGCGCCCCGGGGTGTTGACCCCACAAGCGCTCAGCGCGGCCTGCGGTCAAGAGGTGCAGCTCTCAGCGGCTTTGCAGGGGCAGCTCGACCCGCAAGCGCCCAGGGCTTCGGGCACCCTCGCCGCGCATTACGCGCCGCGGGCACAGCTCAGGCTGATGGATGCCCAACACATGGCGACCCAGTTGCAGGATTGGCCGCACACCGTCGCCGTTTCAGCCAAGCTGGCGCTGTGGGCCCGCACCCCGGTCGCCGTGCCGACGGCCCTGGCGCATCGCGTGCAGCAACACGCCATGCCCGCAGACGCCGTCGCTTGCGCGCACGACTTGTTTGCCCAACTGCGGGCCTTTGACGACCAAGGCGTGGATGAGATTTGGGTACAGTCGCCCCCCGTCGAATCTGCCTGGGAGGGCGTGCGCGACCGTCTGCGGCGTGCTGCCACCTTGGTTCGTTAAACTAGCCCGCTATTCAACGAGAGCTTGTGATGATTCACTTTTCTGTCCAGCGTCTGATCGGTCTGTGCGTCGTGGCCTTGGCGTCTTTGCTCGTGGGCTGTGGGGGTGCCAGCAGCACCGTCAATCCTTTGCAGGCCAAACGCGTGATTGCCCTGGGCGACGCCTTCAGTGACGTGGGCAATGCCAGTTTGACCAGTTTGGGTGGACGCTTCACCATCAACGGGGATGGCAGCATCACCGCCAACAGCCTGACCGTCCCCACCACGGTGGCCGAGGCGCTGGCCAACGTCTACGGGCTTTGGACCACGACCCCAGTCGCCCGCAAGATGACGGCCGGGACTTACCCCAGCCTCAGCCTTCCAAGCACAGGCTTGGTCAGCTACGCCGTGGGCAACGCCATGATCAAGCCAAGTGCCAGTGTCTGGGGTTCAGACGCCGCAGGCACCTACCGTGACGGTTTGGGCGGGACCGATGCGAGCTTGGGCACCCAAGTCACTCGCTTCTTGGCAGATGGGGGCCCTCAGGACAACGACTTGATCGTGGTCACGGTGGGCACCCGCGATTTGTTGGCTCTGGCTGTGCGCTATTTGGGCCGAACCGGCAATGCCACCAAGAAGGCCGATGAAGCCACGGCGTGGACCCCGCCCGCCAATTTGGTCGACAAGCTCGGTGGCTCTTTGACGCAAACAGAGGTCTCCAACCAACTCGATGCGGTGGCGGCTGAGATGGTGACGCAATTGGACCGCTTGATCACAGCCGGCGCCAAGCATGTGGTGGTGCTAGAGCCCATGAATTTGTCACGCACACCCTGGGGCTTGTCCTTGGATGCGGCGTCGGTGACTTTCTTGCGGTCCTTGAGTTATGACACCGACACCAATTGCATCCGAGGCAACAACCAAAACTCACTGCATTGCAAACTGACGATTTCTTTGAGCGACAAATACCCACCCACGGTCTTCGGGCAAAAGTTGTTGGCTGTTGATTTGGCGCAATACATCAACGTCATGTCAGGCACGATTGCCACAGGCAACGCCAACACCTACCTGTCTTATTTCACCCAAAACCCCACCGTGCCTGCATGTTCGGTCAACCCACCCATTGCGTCGCCCCTGGCCACGCGCACATTTGGCGGACTCAGTTGGGACAGCTCAAGCCTGATATCGGCCAGAACCAGTGGCTGTGCGGCCAACCCTGTGGCGGGTGATGACCCGTGGACGGCCTGGGCCGACACCAGCTTCACCGGCTTCATGTTTGCCGATAATTTGAACCTCACGCCGCAGGGCAATATTTTGTTGGCCAATTACATCTACGGCAGCAGCATGTACCGCGCAGCTTGGCGCTGAGCCCACGCAGGCTCAAAGCTGCTTCGCTGTCCAGTCGATCAGCGCATCCAAGGCCGCTCGTGCGGCATTGGCGTTGGAGTGGTTGAGGATGGCCACCAGCACCCAGCGCTTGCCGCTGGCCGTCTCCACATAACCTGCCACGCCCGCCACATCGCGCAAGCTGCCGGTTTTCAAATGTGCCACCGCCTGTGATTGGCTGCGCCTCAAGGTGCCGTCCAAGCCAGTGATGGGCAAGGAACTCATCAACTCACTCATAGAAGGTGAGCCCCAGGCCACTTGCAGCAAACGTCCCAGGCCCTGTGCGCTGATGCGCTCATCGCGGCTCAGGCCTGAGCCGTTGTCGAGCACCGGGGCCTCGCCGCCCACGCGTTCGCGCCACCAGCGTTGCACCACCTCGCGCGACGCCTCTGGGCTGCCGACCCCGCGCTGCTGTTGGCTCAAGGTGAGAAACAGCTGCTGGGCCATCACGTTGTTGCTGAACTTGTTGATGTCGCGGATGGTCTCCGACAAAGCGGCCGACTCCACGCTGAAGGCCGGCAGTAAGTTGGCGGGCACCGTGCCATCGCGCACTTGTCCCGCCAGTTGTCCGCCGAGTTGTTGCCACATGCCCAACACGGCGCGACCTGCAAATTGCGATGGCGCGCTGTAGGCCACAGGCCATGTTTTTTCACCGCAGGCCATTGGATAGCTGCCACCAAATTTGATGCGTGCAGGGTCAGACCAATCGGCGCGCAAGGCGCTGCGGTAATCGGTGCAGGCCTCGGCGGAGAGCGGCACGCTGGTGGGCATCTGAACCCCTGCCATGGGCGGCTCGACTTGGATGCGCGCCACGTTGGCGCTGCGATCGGGCACGAACTGAATCAGCAGTGATTTGAAGTTGAGCAACAGCGCATCGGGTGCCGCGTTGTAGGGCCGCAGCGGCTCACCATCAAAGCCACCGGCATCGCGCGGCGCGATGTCAAATGCAGAGCGGTCGAGCACGATGTCGCCCTGAATTTTTTGAATCCCCAAGCCCTGCACGCGGCGCAACAACAGCCACAAGCGTTCCACCACCAAACGCGGGTCGCCGCTGCCGCGCAGGTACACATTGCCTTGCAGCGTGCCGTCGCGCACCACGCCCTCCACATACACCGGCGTGCGCCAGACAAACGCGGGGCCCAACAGGTCCAGAGCGGCAGTGGTGGTGACCAGCTTCATCAAGGAGGCTGGGTTGACGGGCGTTTGCGCCGACACACGCAAGCGTGCGGGCGCGTTCGGCGTGGTGTCGAGCACCACCACATGCAAGGCATCGCGTGGCACCTTGGCGCGTTGCAGGGCCGCTTCTACCTCGGGGGGCAGTTGTCCGACATCGCCCGCCGCAGCTGCGCCGTGGGCTGCCGGGTTGGGGGCTTTGCGGGCTGTGTGTCCGGTGTGTCCCTGTGCCCACACCCCGCCCCATGAGGTCGTCAAGCTGCAGGCCAACAGCACAGCAAACAGGGGATGAGGTGAGCGCTTCATGGGCAAATTATGTCTGCCCGGATAATCACGCCATGCCCAGCCCTGATACCTCTGCCAAGCACTGGCTCGCCATCGAGACCAGCACCGACACCCTGTCTTTGGCGGTGGCGCGGGGTGACCATGTGTGGACGCACACCAGCGCCGGCGGGGCCCAAGCCTCCCTCCAGACCTTGCCGCAAATCCAAGCATTGATGGCGCAAGCCGAATTGGCCTTTGGTGACTTGCACGCGGTGGTTTTCGGTCGGGGGCCTGGCGCGTTCACCGGGCTGCGCACCGCGTGTTCGGTGGCGCAGGGCTTGGCCTTTGGGGCCGATGTGCCGGTGTTGCCCCTGGACACGTTGTTGGCCGTGGCCGAAGAGGCGCGGTATGCGCCGCCTCAGCACCATGACGCCGACCCCCAGGCTGCGCCCATCACCCGCGTGCTGGCGGTGCTCGATGCCCGCATGGACCAGGTGTACGTGGCGGCCTACGAGCACACGCAAGGGGCTTGGCATTGCGTGCAAGAAGCCGCCTTGCAAAACCCCCAAGCCCTGAGCTGGCCGCCTCACTGGCATGACGGTGCCTCTTTCGTGGCCGCAGGCAATGCGTGGGCCGTCTATGCCGGTCGCTGGCCGTCCACGTTCACGGCGGCGCAGGTGCAGGCCTTGCCCACCGCGTCGGCCTTGCTGCGTTTGGCGCCTCTTGCATGGGCGCAAGGCTTGGCGGTGCCCGCTGAGCAAGCCTTGCCCTTGTACATCCGCGACAAAGTGGCGCAAACCACCCAAGAGCGCCTGCAGGCCAAGCAACAAGCCTTGGGCTCTGACGCCCCGGTGGTGCCTGTGGCTTGACCGACAATGCCGCCCAGATCCAAGCCCTGACCACCATGAGCGCTGTCTTACAACCCCAAGCCCGTTTAGAGCCGCTGACCCAGGCACTGCTCGACGCCGTGCTGCGTGTGGAGCACAGCGCTTACAGCCACCCTTGGTCGCGTGGCAACTTTGTCGACTCCATGCAGGCGGGCTACCAACTCCAAGCGCTCATGGGCGAGGACACGTTGCTGGGCTACTTTGTGGCCATGGAAGGTGTCGACGAGGTGCACTTGCTCAACATCACGGTGGTGCCCGAGTTTCAAGGGCAAGGCTGGGCGCGTCTGATGCTCGATGCCTTGTCCCTGTGGTCGCGTGGCCGAGGCGCGCAGTGGCTGTGGCTGGAAGTGCGCGTGAGCAATGTGCGCGCCATGCGGGTGTATGAGGCCTATGGCTTTCGCCGCGTGGGTGAGCGCAAAAACTATTACCCTGACCAGCCGAACCGCCGCGAAGACGCGGTGGTCATGTCCTTGAAGTTGTGAGTCGGCACGCATGGCCCTGAACCTCGACACCCGTCAACGCGCCATGCTGGCCGAGATGCACGTGCGTGTGTGGTCGCCCTTGACCGCACCCGAGCCAGCACCCACACCATCCGTGGCGGATGCGGCGGTGCTGAGCCACGAC
>CANCUP010000068.1 GCA_947381325.1 Comamonadaceae bacterium | reverse complement strand
CCAGCAAGGCCCGCGCGCCACGTGTGACCTTGATGGGCTCGGGCGCGATTTTGACCGAGGTGGTCAAAGCCGCCGAGCAATTGGCAGCACAAGGCATTGCCAGCGATGTGTTCAGCGTCACCAGTTGGAGCGAGTTGGCGCGCGATGGCCTGGCCTGCGAAGAACGCGCGATGGCTGGCGACGCCACACCGGGCGTGCCGTTTGTGCAGCAACAGTTGGCACACAGCCAGGGCCCCATCTTGGCGGCCACCGACTATGTGCGTGCAGTGCCTGAGAGTGTGCGTGCGTACCTGCCCGCAGGACGCCGTTACTTGAGCTTGGGCACCGACGGGTTTGGCCGCAGCGACACGCGGGCCGCTTTGCGTGCCTTCTTCCATGTGGATGCCGCGAGCATCGTCAAAGCTGCGCTGTTCGCACTGGGGCAATGAACACGGTCGCGTCTGAGAGACGCGACCGCTGAAGAGGCGATTGCGTGAGAGGTGTTTCAAACTCTCACGTGGCGTGCCTCAAGGCCGTGTGTGTTGCAGGGCGCGGTTGAAGTAGCTCAAGTCCAAAAATTTCTCGGGTGCCGGTGCTTTGCCGCCCCATTGGCCCTCGATCTCGGCGCGCAAAGCCAACACGTTTTTGAAGCCTTGCATGTCGAGCGCACAGTCTTTGGACAGGCCGCTGCCCGAGGGGTCGTTCAAGGCTTGGTAGGTCAACTCGGCTTTGTTCGCATCGAGTTTCAATTCACGCGACAGCACCTTCAGGGTGAGTTCTTTTTGTGCGGGATCTTGCGCCGCGCGACAGCCTTCAATGTAGGCCGCGACATAACGCTCCACCGCAGAGGCGTTGGCCGCAGCCCATGGGCGCATCACAAAAATGCCACCGGCTTGGTAAGGGCCGTACAAGGCCGTGGTGGTGCCCAAGCTTTTGGCACCCCGTTCTTTGGCCAAGAAGTTCCAGGGCGGGTTCAGCAAGGTGGCCGCGCCGGCGGGTGTGTCAAGACCTTTGGTGCGCGCTTCCGAGCCACCCAAGGGGTCGAGCTTGTAGTCTTTGCCGTCCACCAAGCCTGCATCTTTCAAAATCTTGCGACCAATCAGCGCATAGGCTGTGTCGGGTGCATCGACCACATAGGTGCGGCCACGCAGGTCCGCGGGTTTGTTGATGTCTTGGCGCACCAACATTTCATTCATGCCGCCGTCACCGCCAGAGAGAATGATCACGTCCTTTTTAGCCACCTCGATCATGGCAATGGCGTTGTCGACGGCCGCATGCGCAATCTCAAATTTGCCTTCGGCCAAGCCCGCACGTTGTTGGTCTGAGTTGGGCGTGAACTGCATCACCGGCGTGATGCCACGGCGCGCAAAGTAGCCTTTTTCCATCGCCATGTAGATCGGGATGTTGCTGGCACCACGGAACACATTGACACGCAAAGTGACAGGGTCGTTGGCAGGGGCTTGCGCGACAGGCGTGGTGCTGCAAGCAGCAAGACAGAGCGCAACAGAAGCGGCGAGGGTTTTGTACATAGCGACTTTCATGGGTTAACGAATGTATTGCTCACAGTTTTTCTTTTTTTTCTGATCGGAAATGCGTTTGCAGTATTTGATGTCGTTGTTGGTTTTGGCCAGACACTTGTTCTGAAGGTCGTTGTTGCCAATGCGGGTGCAGATGTCGGCTTTGTTGGCGTCGATGGCTTGGCAGTAGAGTTTTTTGTCTGCGTCCTTGATGCCGTTGCAACCTTCGTAAGCTTCTGTTTGAGCGTAGTCCTTGGTCGCGGCTGCGGCATGGAGAGTCAACATCCAAACGATTAGAAATATCCGCATCGGTCGTTCTCCTGAAAGCTGTCATGGGGCAGGTCTTAAATGGGTGTCTCTCCTGCGAGGGTGATGCGATGCATCACACGCTTGAAGCCATGGTAGTCGTTGATGGGGTTGTGTTGCGTACACCGGTTGTCCCAAAACGCCATGGAGTGAGGTTGCCAGACGAAGCGGCACGTGAATTCAGCCTTGACTTGGTGTTCAAACAGAAATTTCAACAGAGGGGCGCTCTCTTCATGGGTCATGCCCACGATGCCCGAGGTGTGGGCCACGTTGACGTACAAGGCTTGGCGACCTGTTTCGGGATGGGTGCGCACCACGGGGTGTGCGCGGGTGTAGTTCTTCGGTGCGTCCGCTTTGCCGTCGGTCTTGAGGCGGTCTTCACGGGTTTTGGACACATCGGCTTTGGCAGAACTGCTGATGCCTTGCAAACCGCTGAGCACCGACTTCATGGTGTCAGAGAGTGTTTCCCAGGCCAGGTACTGGTTGGCAAACAAAGTGTCGCCGCCATAGGGCGGGATGTCGCGCGCCAACAGCATGGAGCCCATGGGCGGTTGGTCAAGGTAGGTGGTGTCGGAGTGCCAGATACCGCCAAAGTTGTTTTTTTCGTGTTCCAGTTTCTTGACTTCAATCACACAGGGAAAGTCGTCCAAACCCTTCACAAAGGGGTACTCCACCGGCTCACCCATCGCTTGGGCAAAACGCATGAACTGTGGCGTGGTGAGTGGTTGATCCCGGAAAAAAATGACCAAGTGTTCCAGCAAGGCGGCACGAATGGCTTGCTGCAAATCGGTCGAGATCGGCTGCCTGAGGTCAACTCCGTGCAGCTCTGCACCCAAAGCGCCTGCGATGCGTTGAATTTTCATCAAATTATTCTGTCACAGCTGAAGTGTGGAGGGGGGCGTGTTTGTCCGGACTGTGACAAGATAACTCCAACGTTCATGCCATCCTCATGCGACAAAATTTCAGGAGCTTGTGTGTTCAATATCCTCATCTACACAGTGGCCGTGGCTTTGCTTGGTGTGACGGCCCAAGTGCGCGCACAAGACTTTTTGTCGCGCCCCGTCAAAATTGTGGTGCCGCAAACACCCGGCGGCGCGTCCGACGCCTTGGCCCGCATCGTGGGCCAAAAGTTGAGCGAAAAGTGGCAGCAGTCGGTGGTGGTGGAAAACCGTGCCGGCGCAGGTGGCAATGTGGGCATGGAGTACGTGGCCCAAGCGGCACCAGACGGCCACACCTTGTTGATGAGCTACGTGGGGTCACATGCCATCAACGCATCGTTGTACAAAAAGTTGCCGTTCGATCCCGAAAAAGATTTCGCACCCGTGGCGACCTTGGCCACCTTGCCGTTTGTGTTGGTGGCACGCCCGGATGCCCCCTTCAAATCGGTGAAAGAGTTGGCCGAACAAGGCAAGAAAACGTCGTTGACTTTTGGCTCTGCAGGCAATGGGTCGGTCAACCATCTGTTGGGCGTGATGTTCAACTCAGCGGCGGGGACCAAGCTGGAGCACATTCCATACCGTGGTGCGGCGCCTGCCATGCAAGACCTGTTGGGTGGGCAAATCAACTTGGTGTTCACCAGCTTGCCCTCGGTGGCCGGGTCGATCAAGAACGGCAGCTTGCGTCCTATCGCTGTGACCAGTGGTGCGCGTTCCTCCAACTTCCCCACCATCCCCACCATCGCAGAGGCGGGCTACAAAGAATTCGATGTCTCGCCTTGGTTTGGTCTGTTCGCCCCAGCCAAAACGCCTGCCGCAGTGGTGCGTCGCATCAACCAAGACATCCAAGAGGTGTTGAAGAACAAGGACGTGATTGAGAAGTTCAACGCCCAAGGTGCCGATGTCTTGATCACACAACCGGCGGAGTTTGGCGCGCTGTTGAAAAACGACCTCGCCAAGTGGGGCGAGGTCGTCAAAGCCTCAGGCGCGCAGATCGACTGAGGCGTGTGTGCGTGCTGCGCCTCAAGCGCGGGGTGGCAGCACCACGTTGACGGGTTTGCCGCCGCTGGCCTTGCCGGTGATGGGCGGCTTGGGCAAGCGGTTCTCGCCGGGCTCAATCACGAAGGTGTAATCCAGTGAATACCAGTCTCCCTTGACCTGTGGGTCAGGCGCGGGCGTGTCGGTGTGCAACACGTAGTGGCCGATCAGGGCTTGGGTCACCGCAAATTGCACATCGGTTTCTAAAAACGGATCGTCGCTGGAATACACCTGCGAGAACTGGGTTTTGTAGCCCGGTTTGTTGATCATGAAGTGGATGTGTGCGGGGCGCATGTTGTGGCGGCTTTGCGCTCTGAGCAACGCGCCCACTGGCCCACTGAGTGGAATGGGGTAGCCCGCAGGCTTGATGCTTTGAAAGGCGATGTGGCCTTGTGCGTCGGTGGTGAACGTGCCACGCAGATTCATGTCGGCTTGCTCGGGGTCTTGGTTTTCATAAAACCCTTCATCGGAGGTATGCCACACATCCACCTGTGCATCGGCCACCGGCTGGCCTTGGCGGTCACGCACCCACGCATTCACGAAGATCGGCACGCCTGCCGTGGGCGAGCGCAGCAGCGATGCACCCGAGGCCATGCGCGGTGCGTCTTGGCGCCAAAACGGGCCCATCAAATTGGCGGTGGTTTCGGATTGACCGCTGTCGCCGTTGTTGAGCAGGCACACCAGCGAGGACAAGCCCATGGAGCCTGCCGCCAACACCACCTCGTTGTGCGAGGGCGTGGTGAGTTGGCCCAGCTGGGCGATCACGCCACAGACTTGGTGAAACTCGGCCTCGGTGAGTTGTGCGTCGCGCGCAAAGCCGTGCAGGTGAATCACCGCGGCTTTCATGATGGTTTTGAAGCGTTCGTCGGTGGCGTGTTCCAGTTCTGCCAGAACAGCGGTGGTGACGTCTTGTTGGTTTTGGATGATCATGGTGGGTTTGGCTTTTTCAAGGGTTGGCGTGCGACGAGGCCTCTGGATCGTTGTGGGTGAGGTAGTCCCACATGCGTTCTACGATGCCACCGTTCCAAGTGGCACGTTCGTGCGCTTCTTGGGGGCTGTTGAAGATGGTGGTGTCGGCATGGCCTGCGGCATGCACCGCGTTTTCGAGCCGACCGGCATCTTCCAAGAACCAGGCCAGAACCAAGGCTTTTTGAATCGAGTCGGCCACCGTGACGGCACCGTTGACGCTGACCACCACGGCAGGCGCGTTGCCCAGCGTGTCGACCACGCCCTCGGCCGCAGCTTCGTTGCGCACCAGGGCGGTGTGCTCCCATCGTGGGACCTGTGGGTAGAAATAGCTCGAGAAGCCGTGCCGTGCAGAGGGGGTTAATTTCATGGCGGCGAGCGCCATCACATGCGGCGGAAAAAACCGGCAAATCCCGTTCACATCGGCCCGTCGTTGGTAGACCTGTTGGTGGATGCGCACTTCACCCAACACGCCTTCGGGCAGCGGGGCGTTGACCGACACCACGGTGCCTGCATCTTGCGGGGTCAGCAAACCCATCGGGCGTGGTGCGCACACCAAAAAGTGCTCGGCGTCGAGCCTGAGGCTGCAGTGCCCGTAAGCGGTGGCCAAGCCGGCGCGTGCCAAAGCGCGGCCTGTGGTTCGCACAAGCTGCTCTTGTGCTGCTGTGGGGTGAGGTTTGGTCGTCATTTTTTAAATTCGGGCACATCGGGCACCGAGCCCCACATGCAAAACGATTTGGTGTCGAACGGAAATTGGCGCGGCATTTCATCGGGATCGGTGATCATGCGCACGCCGCTGGAGAACTCGTAGACCATGCCATCTGGCCCTTCGAAGTACAAGAACATCGCGCCTGAGGTGGGGTGACGGCCTGGACCAAAGACCACCCGCACGCCATGCTTTTGCAGAAGATACCAAGTGCGCATGATGTCGTCGATCGATTCAACCTGGTGGTTGATGTGCTGCACGCCCGCATAGGTGGACGGGAACAAGGCAATCTTGTGGTGGACTTCGTCGATGCGCAACAAAGGGGCTTGCCCGATGCGATCGCTCACCTTGGCGCTGAGCACCTCAGTCCAGAACTTTTCATCGCGCACCGGATTGGTGGTGCGCAGCCCGACGTGTGAAAAGCCTGTGGTCCCGGTGTCACGGGTAGGGAAAAATCGCACCCCGCAGTGGTGGGGGCGAACCACCAGATCGATCGAGTTGCCGCTGGGGTCTTTGAAGTTCAAAAATGCATGCACATGGCGCATCTCGCAAGCGTCTGCAGTGCCTTGCGTGAACGCATAGCCAATGTGTTCAAGATGCGCAGCAGCGCTCTCAAGCGCTGCCTCATCGCGCAGCTCAAACCCAATGGTGTGGTCACTGGGGTCGCCGTCAAAGTACACCAAGGTGTGGTCTCGGTCGTCACTGCGCAGGTAAACGCATTGGCCGTGTTTGGGGTTGCCGATTTGCTCGCCCACGCGCAGGCCGAGGATGCTGTCAGCGTAGCGGGTCGCACCCTCTAAATCGCGGGTGCCAAGGCGGACGTAGCGTATGTCGTGGAGGTGAATCATCTCAGTGGTTGGTCAGGTTGAGCACCCAATAGTAGACACCATTCGCTTGTTTTTGAAAAACGCTACAGTGCTGCGATCGACGGGCGATGTGGTGGACCTGTAAGGCTGCAATTGAACTCATTCTTTGTTATTAATAAGGGAGAAAAAACATGTTGAACGAATCAGAAAGACTGCAAGCCGTTGAGCGTTTGTTGCAAGCCGAAACAAACCGCAAGCAAGCCACCTTGCTGTCTGAGACATTTCCTCACATTCAGCTCGAAGATTCTTACGCCATCTCCAGCGCCGTGGCACAGCACAAAATCAAAGCGGGCGCCAAGTTGATTGGCCACAAAGTGGGCTTGACCTCCAAGGCCATGCAAGCGTCATCCAAGATCGACGAACCCGATTACGGCCATCTGCTCGACACCATGTTGATTGCCGAAGGTGCCAAAGTGCCGCATGCCAACTTCTGTTTGCCACGTGTTGAGGTGGAGTTGGCGTTTGTGCTGGGCGAGTCGCTCAAGGGCCCCGGCATTGGCTTGGTCGATGTGTTGCGCGCCACCGAATACGTGGTGCCCGCGCTCGAAATTGTGGATGCACGTTTGGTCGATCAGCGCAAGATTTACGACACCGTGGCCGACAACGGTGCGGCTGCGGGCTTGGTGATGGGTGGACGCCCGATTCGCCCCATGGATGTGGATTTGCGCTGGGTCAGCGCCTTGATGTACCGCAACTCGGACATCGAAGAAACCGGTGTCGCAGCCGGTGTTCTGGGACATCCAGCCTTGGGCGTGGCCTGGTTGGCCAACAAACTGGGTCAGCATGGTGTGACCTTGGAGAAGGGCCACATCATTTTGTCGGGCTCCTTCACCCGGGTGGTGTTTGCCCGCAAAGGTGACACCTTGTTTGGCGACTTTGGGCCTCTGGGCAGCGTGAGTGTTCAGTTCGTTTAAAGACGCGAGGAAGGGGGACTCGGAGCCCCTTGCATTCGCAGCTCCGCCAGCGCAATGCGGTCAACGGCCGTGGCAAAAATCAAGCGAAACATAGGGGCAATCGCATGATCCACCTTCAACACAATGTGTGTGACGCCTTTGTTTGGATCCAAGCACCAGGCCGTTGCCACGAGGGTTGGCGGAACCCATGAATCTAGGGTTTTCCCTTGGTGCGCTTGGTGCCCCGGCGACAGGTCGCTGAAACAGACTCTCCTAAACTCGCGCATTTCCAATTCACGGAGCTTTCGCCCGATGTCCATGGTTCAGTTGGCGCTCAAGCGCCCTTACACGTTCATCGTGATGGCGATCCTGATTGTGTTGGCCACGCCGTTCGCGCTCAAAAACATGGCGACGGACATTTTCCCGGAAATCAATATTCCGGTGATCAGCGTGATCTGGAACTACAACGGCTTGCCTGCCCAAGAAATGGGGCAACGCATTGCTGCTCAAACCGAACGTGGCTTGACCACGGTGGTGAGTGACATTGAGCACATCGAGTCCACCTCGCTGGCCGGTGTGACGGTGGTGAAGGTGTTTTTCCAACCTGGTGTGAACATCCAAACGGCCATCGCCCAAGTGGTGGCTTCGGTGCAAACCCAGGTGCGTCAGCTGCCACCCGGCATCACACCGCCTTTGGTGATCAAGTATTCGGCGTCGAGTATTCCCGTCATGCAATTGGCGCTCTCGAGCCCCACGCTGCCCGAGAACGTGTTGTTTGACGCGGCGGTCAACGGCTTGCGCCCACAACTCATCACCATTCCCGGCGTGGCCTCACCTTTTCCCTACGGCGGAAAAATCCGTGCCATCTCGGTGGACTTGGACACCCAGGCTTTGCAAGCGCGTGGCCTCACGCCAGCCGATGTGGTCAATGCCGTGAACACCCAGAACTTGATCTTGCCCTCGGGCACCGTGAAGATGGGTGACACCGAATACACGGTGCGTTTGAATGGTTCACCCGGCGTGTTGTCTGGCCTCAACGATTTGCCGGTGCGCACCAACGGCAACATCACCACTTATTTGAAAGATGTGGCCCAAGTGCGCGATGGCTTTCAGCCGCAGACCAACGTGGTGCGCCAAGACGGTGTTCGTGGTGTGTTGTTGTCGGTGCTGAAAAACGGCGGCGCATCCACCTTGGACATCGTCTCCAACGTCAAAGCGCTGTTGCCCCGAGCCGTGCAGGTGTTGCCCGACTATGTGAAGGTCACCCCTTTGTTTGACCAGTCGGTGTTTGTGTTGGCGGCCATTGAGGGCGTGGTGGTGGAAGCCTTGATTGCCGCAGGCTTGACCGCCTTGATGGTGCTGGTGTTCTTGGGCAACTGGCGCAGCACGGTGATCATTGCCTTGACCATTCCGCTGTCCATCTTGGCGTCGATTTTGGCGTTGTTTGCGCTCGGCGAAACCCTCAACCTCATGACGCTGGGCGGCTTGGCCTTGTCGGTGGGTATTTTGGTCGACCAGGCGATCGTGACGATTGAAAACATCGAGCGACACATCCACTTGGGCAAAGACTTGAACCACGCCATCGAGGTGGGCGCCGGTGAAATTGGTCCTGCGGCCTTTGTGGCGACCTTGTGCATTTGCATTGTGTTTGTGCCCATGTTTTTCTTGTCGGGCGTGGCGCGCTTTCTGTTTGTACCTCTGGCCGAGGCGGTGGTGTTTGCCATGATCGCGTCGTATTTCTTGTCGCGTACCTTGGTGCCCACCTTGGTGATGATGCTCATGGGCGGCGTGCACGAGGCCGCTGCCAACGACAAGCCCAGTTTGCTGCAACGGGTCTACCGAAGTTTCGACACACAGTTTGAACGGGTACGTCGTGCCTACACCTTGTCGGTGTCTGCTGCTTTGTCGCACCGCCGCCAGTTCATGGGTTTTTTCATGGGCTTTTGTGTCCTGTCGTGTTTGCTGTACCCGGTGCTGGGACGTGACTTTTTCCCCAATGTGGATGCCGGGCAGATCAGGCTGCACATGCGCGCGCCCACGGGCACGCGCATTGAAGAGACGGCACGCATCGCCGATGCGGTGGAGACCGTCATTCGCGAGTTGGTGCCGCCCGATCAGCTGGAAACCATTTTGGACAACATCGGTTTGCCCAACAGCGGCATCAACTTGTCTTACAGCAACGCGGGCACCATCGGCACCATGGACGGCGAAATTTTGATGTCCTTGAAAAAGGGACACAAACCGACCGACGAGTTTGTGACTTTGTTGCGCAATGAGCTGCCCAAGCGATTCCCCAATGTGGAGTTCTTTTTTCAAGCGGCCGACATCTCCACCCAAATTTTGAATTTTGGTCTGCCCGCAGCCATTGACGTGCAGTTCACAGGCAGCGATGTGCAGGGCAACGCCGCCTTGGCAGCCGAGTTGACCAAAGCCATCCGCAACATTCCGGGGGCCGTCGACGCCCATGTGCAGCAGCGTTTGGATGGCCCGGTGGTGGACTTGAAGATGGATCGCACCCGCTTGCAGCAATTCGGCATGGGCGCGGCCAACGTCGGGCAAAACGTGCTGATTGCCTTGTCGGGCAGTTCGCAAACCGCACCGGCTTTTTGGCTCAACCCGCAAAACGGCGTGGTCTACAACGTGGTGGTTCAGTCGCCCCAATACAAGGTGGATTCGATGGATGCCTTGCTGGGCATCACGGTAGGCATGACGCCCAATGCCAACAGTGGGGTCAACGGCTCGGTGCTGCCGACCACGCAAACGCAGTTGCTGGGCAACCTGGTGGATGTGGGTGTGGGGCGGCAGCTGCCAGTGATCTCCCGCTACAACATCCAACCGGCCATCGATGTCTATGTCAGCGTGCAAGGTACCGACTTGGCCAGTGTGGCTTCGCAAGTCCAAGCCTTGGTCGATGAGATGGCGCCCAAACTCAAGCGCGGCAATCAGGTCACCGTGCGAGGCCAAGTTCAAACCATGCAGTCGTCGTTCGTCGGACTCGGTGTGGGCTTGGCCATGGCGATTGTGTTGGTCTATCTGTTGATCGTGGTGACCTTTCAGTCATGGATCGATGCAGCCATCATCATCACCGCCTTGCCTGCTGCCTTGGCCGGTATTGCATGGATGTTGTTCATCACCGGCACCACCTTGAGCGTGCCGGCCCTGACCGGCGCCATCATGACCATGGGGGTGGCCACGGCCAACAGTATTTTGGTGGTGGCGTTTGCGCGCCAGCGTCGCGAGGAGGGCGTGCCGCCTTTGTCGGCCGCGCTGGAAGCTGGCTCAACCCGCATTCGCCCCGTGTTGATGACGGCCTTGGCCATGATCATTGGCATGATTCCCATGGCCCTGGGCCTGGGCGAAGGGGCTGAGCAGAACGCCCCCTTGGGCCGCTCTGTGATTGGTGGCTTGTTGTTTGCCACCGTCTCGACCTTGTATTTTGTGCCGGTGATTTATGCCCACATTCACCAGTGGTTGACCCATCGCGCATCGCATCAAGAACAGGGGTCGTCGCAGACCCCACAGGAGAGCTGATCCATGTCAGAAGAACGTCATTCCAAATTGGCCATTCACCCGATTCCTGAAGACGAATCGGCCGAGTTGCTGCGCCGTCGCGACATCATTCGACGCAGCAAACAGGTGGCTGTGGTGGCCCTGGTGTTGTTGGCTTTGGGCGCAGGGCGCACGGTCATCAGCAGGGTCTCCAATGGCAAGGAGCTCGAAGCGGGCGTCGCCGAGCGCAATCAGAATTACGTGAAAACCACGCTGGTCAACCTCAGTCAGTCTGCGCAAACCATCGCCTTGCCAGGCTCCTTGCAAGGCTATGTGCAGACACCCATCTATGCGCGAGCTGCGGGTTATGTGAAGCGGTGGCACAAAGACATTGGCAGCCGTGTCACGCGTGGCGAGGTGCTGGCCGAGTTGGAGGCGCCTGAGCTGGATGAGCAATATGCGCAAGCGCAAGCCGATCGTCAGCAGGCCGCTGCCAGTTTGGAGGTGGCCAAGAGCACCGAGGTGCGTTGGGTTGCCCTGCGCGCCAAGGATGCGGTGTCGCAACAAGAGGTGGACGAACGACGCAGTGCAAGCACGCAAGCCCAAGCGCGGTTGGCCGCTGCTGAAGCCAACGTGCAACGGCTCAACCAACTGCTCAATTTCAAACGTTTGACGGCGCCCAACGATGGCGTCATCACACGCCGCAACGTGGACACGGGCGACTTGGTGGACCCAGGTGCATCGGGTGGCTTGGCACGTGCGTTGTTCGTGGTGACCCAAACCGATCCATTGCGCTTGTATGTGAACGTGCCACAAGCCTATGCCCAGCAGGTCAAAGTTGGACAGGCCGTGACGGTGACTCAAGCCGAGTTGCGCGGCAAAAAGTTTGAAGGCAAGGTGGCGCGCACTGCTGCGTCCATCGACGCGCTGTCACGTTCGATGCAGGTGGAGATTGCCTTGCCCAACAAAGACGACGTCTTGTTGCCGGGCGCGTTTGTTCAAGTAGATTTGCCCTTGATGGCCAAGCCTGGCATTGCGATTCCCAACAACGCTTTGATCATTCGAGGCGATGGGATCAAGGTGGCGGTGATTGACGCCGAGCGTCGTGTCCGCATGCAAACTGTCACCCTGGGGCGCAATTATGGTGAGCGTGTCGAAGTCTTAACCGGTCTGGAGCAGGGGGCACGCTTGGTGCTCAATCCGCCAGACGCCTTGAGCGAGTCGGACCTGGTGTCCTTCAATGCTGAGCAAGACGACAAAGCAGCGGCTGAAGCCGCAGCCAAAGCCAGCGCCAAGAAAGGCACGCCGTGACCTTGCAACGTCTTTGCGTGACGGCCTGTGTGCTCATGGGCAGCGCCTGGTTGGCAGGCTGCGCATCGGCACCTGATTACGTCAAACCTGACGTGAACGTGCCGGCCAGTTGGCGTGGTGAGGGGCCTTGGCGCGCAGCCCAGCCCGCTGATGCCCAAGCCAAAGGCCCCTGGTGGGAGAGGTTTGGCGATCCAGATCTCAATGCCTTGGCGCAACAGGCGCTGGCAGGCAACCAAACCTTGGCCGGCGCCCAAGCACGCTTGGTGCAAGCGCGTGCGACCTTGGGCATCAATGCCGCAAGCACCATGCCCCAAGTGGGTATGGGGGTGCGTGCCCAGCGCTTGGAGATTTCTGCGAACCGCCCATTGACCAATTACGCAGCGCCCAATTGGCAGACTTTGCAAAATGATTACTCACCGACGCTCGCTGTCAGCTATGAAATCGATTTGGCAGGACGCGTCAAGAGTTTGGTGGAAGGGGCCACTGCCTCGGCCCAACAAGCACGTGCCGATTTTGAGAATACGCGCTTGATCTTGGTGGCTGATTTGGCGACCAGCTATTTCAGTCTGCGCGCGCTTGACACCGAATTGGATGTGTTGACGCGTTCCATTGGTTTGCAGCGTTCTTCCTTGGATTTGGCCAACCACCGCCATGATTTGGGTGTGGCCTCTGGATTGGACGTGGCTCAGCAACAAGCCTTGCTCGACACCACCTTGACCCAAGTGGATATTCTCAAACGCCAACGCGCCGTGTTCGAGCACGCCATCGCCACGCTGGTGGGCACGCCTGCACCGCAGTTCGAGTTGCCCGTCAAAGTCACACCGATGACGCCGCCTGCCATTCCTGTGGGAATTCCATCCGATGTGCTGGAGCGGCGACCCGATGTGGCCGCTGCTGAACGGGCGATGGCAGCAGCGAATGCGCAGATTGGTGTTGCCTCCGCAGCGTTTTATCCCAGCCTCATCTTTGGTGCCGGTGGTGGATTTCAAAGCCGAGACTTTGGGGCCGTCTTCAATGGGCCCAGTTCCTTGTGGTCGCTGGGCGTGACAGCCACGCAAACCTTGTTTGATGGCGGGCGGATTCAATCCAACGTGGACTTCACCCGCGCGGGCTATGAGCTGGCCGTGGCCAACTACCGCCGCGTGGTCTTGACCGCCATGCAAGAGGTCGAGGACGGCATCAGCAGTGTGAGCGCGATTGACCGGGCCTACACCCAAGCGCAGAAAGCCACCGACAGCAACCGACGTGTTTTGCAAATCGCCCAAGACCGCTACCAAGGTGGCATTGCCAACTCGCAAGATGTGATCATTGCCCAGCAGTCGCAGCTCAACAGCGAACGGCTCGCGGCTCAATTGTTGGGTCAACGCTTGTTGACCTCGGTGTTTTTGATCAAGGCACTGGGCGGAGATTGGCAGGCGAGTTCAGTGGCCGTGTCTGCTTCCACCCCTGCGCATTGAGGGGGTGGGATGGTCTGGGGACTGAGGCCGCGAGATGGAATTTCGCGCGCTGAAGGCACCAATGCGACAAGCCAGCCTCGTTCGAAAAGAGATACTGAATTCCTGACCTTGTTTCGGCCCGATGCCGGAACATGCAATGCACGCAACCCTTGAGGAATCCACACCATGAGCCATCTGATCGTGTCTGTTGCAGACGAAGTTGCCCATATCAGCATCAACAATCCTGCGAACGGCAACCGCATCGACATGGCGATGATTCGGGAGTTGACCCAGCTGTTTCAAACCTTCAGTCAAGACCAAAGCGTCAAGGTGATTCACCTCACAGGTCAAGGCGCTGATTTTTCAAATGGGCGTTTGGTTCCTCCTGCCCAGCCAGATGCACCGCCCAAAACCGCCCTGGAAGTGCGTGAGCAAGTCACCGATCCTATTTTGGGCTTGTACACAGCGATCAGAAATTCGCAAATTCCTGTGGTGGCATCGATCCCCGGCGCTGCGCATGGACTGGGTTGCGGTTTAGCGGTGTTGTGCGACATCACCCTGGCTTCGTCGGCGGCCAAGTTGTCATTGCCCGAGATGCGAACCAATTTGCCGCCTACGCTGGCGATCTCGGCCGTCATGCATGCCGTGTCTTTCAAAGCGCTGTCACACCTGATCTACACCACCGATGAAATTGATGCCCAAACTGCGTATGAGATGGGCATGCTCAGCCAAGTCTTGCCGGCTGAGACCTTTGCACACGATGTGGCAGCTTACTTGGCCAAACTCACCTCCCGTCGTCGCGCCGCACTGGCTGCCGTCAAGGAATACCTCAACCTCGCGCCCCGCCTAGACAACGAGACCGCCGCGCGTTACGCCTCGAACCTGTTGTCGACGGTGTTGTCTTCTAAATAATCGTTGATCCATTTTTTTGCAAGAAGCCTGACCCATGGCCCTCATCATTCAATCGAGCTTCAGGACCGAAGCCCCCATCGACGTGGTGTGGCGCGTGCTGACGAACATTGAGGTGGCTGCACCTTGTTTTCCGGGCGCTCAACTGGGCGAGAAACAAGAAGACGGCACCTACAAGGGGTCCTTCAACGTCAAACTGGGTCCGATGTCTTTTTTGTTTGCAGGCAAGTTTGGTTTTGTCTCATTGGATCCACTCACGCACCACGCCAAGATCAATGCCAGCGGTTCAGACACCAAGGGCCGAGGTGGGGCACAAGCGCTTGTGGATGTGCAGCTGACGCAAGAGGCGACGCAAACGCTGGTCGAGATCGTGTCGGACGCCACTTTGTCCGGTGGTGTGGCGCAGTTTGGCCGAGGCACCGGCATGATTCAAGCGCTGACACAGCAACTGATTGATCAGTTTGCGCGTCAGCTGTCGGTGGTCATTGCGCAAGATCTTGCTGCATCCACGGATGCGTCTGCGCCACAGAGTCTGCCGCAAGAACAGCCAAGTTTGGCCATGGGTTCCTTGCTTTGGCGTTCCTTCAAAGATTGGCTACGAGGTTTGTTGAAGAAGCAAACTTGATGCTCACACCCTGCGATTGATATGAAACCAGCACCCTTTGAATACCACGCACCT
>CANCUP010000067.1 GCA_947381325.1 Comamonadaceae bacterium | reverse complement strand
CCCACTGCCGCAAACAAATTGCGAATCACATCGGCCTCGATGTTGCGGGTGATGAACACCAAGCGTGAATCGGTGTCGGCACTGGGCCAGCGGTCCAGCTCCACAGGGGTGTGAAAGATGTGTTGCACGCCCTGCACCACCACGGCTTTGCCGTCCACATTGACGATGCCCTTGACACGCAACAAGTCGGGACCGCGCAAGGTGCTGAGCAATTCCAGCGCGGCCGAAAAAGACGCCCACTGGAACGGTTGTTTGAAACGCAAGGACACCGTGCGCACCGAGCGGTCATGGGTGGCAGCCGCCTGCGCCAAGTAGCGCCCGCCCTCGGCTGCGTCTGTGGACGTTGAGCCATCGAGCGCTTCACCCAAAAACCGCAAAGTCTGCTGACCCGCACGCGCACTGGCCAGCCCCAAAGCCATCAAGGCCTGTGGTTCGATCTCGCCATTCACCAAGTTGTCGATGCTGGCTCTGGGGTTGAGCGTGTGAATGGCCTCGCGCAAAGCTTGCAAGCCAGGCGCATCGGCCAGGTCCGACTTGGTGATGAACACCTTGTCGGCAATCGCAATTTGTTTGACGGCTTCAGTCTGGTCTTGTATTTGTCCCAGCCCTAGCACGCCGTCGACCAAGGTGATCAAGCCATCCAGTCGGTACTGTGCTTCGAGCAAGGTGTCGCTGGCCAAGGTTTGCACCACGGGTGCGGGGTCGGCCAAGCCGGTGGTCTCGACGATCACGCGGTCAAAGTCAAACACCTCGCCCACACGGCGTTGGGCAAACAAGTCGCGCAGGGTCTCCTGCAAGTCGGTGCGCACCGAACAACAGATGCAGCCATTGGCCAACAAGCTGATGTTCTCGGAGGACAGGGTGACCAAGTCATGGTCGATGCCAATCTCACCCACTTCGTTGATCACCACCGCCACGCGCCGCATGTCGGGGTGCTTGAGCAACTTAGAGATCAGCGTGGTTTTGCCACTGCCCAGAAAGCCCGTGATGAGGGTGACAGGAATTTTTCCGGCCAGCGCGTCGCGTTGCCAAGTCACAGACAGGTCTTCAGATATTCATCTCAAGGATGTACAAGCCGCCGGTGAAACGGTCGACGGTGTAGACAATGCGGCGGTCGTCCACGTACACATCGTTCAACTGAATCGCGCCTGCCGGTGAGAGCTTGGGCGCACCGGGCACAAAGTAGGCGATCTCTTGCACTTGGTAAGGGTTGCTGGTGTCGTACACACGCACGCCTGCGTTGAAGAACGAACCCACGATGAGGGTGTCGGAGCGAAACGAGGTGGGACCAGGCAAGTTTTCGTGCAAGTTGTGGGCGCCAAAACGGCCACCACGCTTGGCAAACGCTTCAAAAGACGGTGCCGGGAATGTGCCAATGGGCACAGGGTTGGCTTCGTTGCGGGCGTCGACCACCCACACCAATTTGGGCCAGTCGGCACCGTTGTCTTGCACGCATTCATCGCTCACGATCCAAAGGCCGCGATCGAACAAAGGCAAGACCGTGTGGGTGAATCCGTTGAAAGGGGGCGAGTGGTTCCACTGTGACACCACCTTGATGTCTTTCATGTCCGAGATGTCGAGCACCACGGCGCCGCCATCGATGTAGCCGACAAAGGCACGGTCAGGACGGTCAGGGAACACGTTGGTGTTGTGGGTGCGAAAACCGGTATCAAACTGCTTGGGCAAGCGTGCAGGCGGCGGCGCTTCGTCACCTTCACGCGTGCCGGGGTACCACCAGCGGCCCGCTTCAAAAGGCTTCGTGGGGTCGGAGATGTCGACGATGCGGTAGAACTGGTCGTCCAGCGGGTTGCGCGGCTGAAAGTCGGGCGCACCCGAGGACATGTGGATGTATTTGCCATCCACAAACCAGACCGCGTGCACACCGCGTGAGTGTGGGCCCGAGCAGTCAAAGTGCGACAACAAACGTGGCGTCTCAGGGATGCTGACATCAAAAATGTCCACGCCCGCTGGCTTGATGCCCACCTCAGACGCTTGGTAGGCCACCACCAAAGTATTGCCCACCATATCGAGCGAGTTGGAACGCAGCTTCATGTGCGGCAACTCGGTTTGCACAATCAGCTTCGGCGCTGTCGGGTCGGTGACATCCACACCTGAGAAGTTTTTCGGTGCTGATTCATGGGCCAGCCACAAGATGCGGCGACCGTCTGAAGTGAGCTGCATGCCCATGCCCTCGCCCAATCCACCAAAGCCCGCGAGCTCATGGTGGGCCAACAATTTCATGTTGTGTGAGAGGGTTTGGTCGGCACGTGAAGCGGGGGATGGCGCGTGAAGCATGGGTTAACACTCTCTGTATTTTTGACTCTTTGTAATATAACTTGAAGGTTGATTTGTATGTCGACACGTAAGTGACTTACCCACAAAAAACAGAGGAAACAAAAAATGAAATCGGTGTTGCGATCAGGTTTGAAAAAACACAGTGCATGGCTCTTGGCTTTGGCCATCGGATGCTTGGCGCCTTTGGCACAAGCACAAAACTTTCCCAACAAACCTGTCAAGTTGGTGGTGACCTATCCGCCAGGAGGCAGCTCTGATTTGATGGCACGCATCATGGGACAAAAGCTCAGCGAGCATTGGGGTCAACCTGTCATCATCGAAAGCAGGCCCGGTGCAGCTGGTTCGATCGGCATGGAGTACGCCGCCCGTCAACCCGCCGATGGTTACACCTTTGTGGTGGGCAACCTAGGCCCAGCGGCTGTGAACCCACTGATCAGCAAAGTGCCCTACAGCATGGAGAAGGATTTCATCCCCGTCTCACTGACAGCCACTGGCCCCAACATCTTGGTGGTGCCTGCCGCATCGCCCTACAAGACCTTGGCCGATCTGCTCGCCGATGCCAAAGCCAAACCCGGTGTGTTGAACTTTGGCACCAGTGGTGCCGGCAGCATGGCGCACTTGGGCGGTGAATTGATCATGCGCCAAGCTGGCGTGAAGATGATTGGCGTGCCCTACAAAGGCGGCGGCTTGGCCGTGAACGACTTGATCGCAGGCCAAATCAACATGATGGTGTCTGACGCGCTGCCTGTGAGCCAACACATCAAGACTGGACGCTTGCGTGCCCTGGCCATCACCAGCGCCAAACGTTCGCCCATGAGCCCAGACATTCCCACATTTGCCGAAGCGGGTTTGTCCGGCTTGGTGGCGGTGAACTGGTGGGGGGTGTACCTGCCCACCGGCACACCCAAAGCGATTGTGGAGAGCTACCACGATGCACTGGTCAAGATCATGGCCAACGCCGACTTGAAAGACCGCTTTGCCGGTTTGGGTGTGGAAGCACAAGCCAGCACACAAGACGAGTTCAAAGCTTTCTTGGCTGCCGAGCATGCCAAATATTCCAAGCTGATCGCCGACAACAACATCAAAGCCGATTAATTTTTTACAGCGAGTATTCATTCATGCGCATAGGCATAGCAGGAACCGGCAAGATGGGCGGCGTCATCGCTGCACGCTTGCACACATTGGGCAATTCAGTGATGGTCTGGAACCGCTCGAAAGAGCGGGCCCAGGGCCTGATCGACGCAGGCATTGGCTGGGCGGCAACGCCCGCCGAATTGGCCGCGCAGTGCGACGTGGTGCTCAGCTTGGTGACCAACGAACAAGCCTTGGACGATGTGTATCTGTCGCCCCAGGGCTTGCTCAGCGGTGACGTGAAGGCCAAGCTGTTCATCGAGATGAGCACGGTCCAACCCGCCAAGCAACAAGCGCTGGCAAAGCTTGCCGAGAACGTGCATGCGGCCTATCTGGAGTGCCCCGTCAGTGGCAGCGTAGGTCCCGCCAAAGACGGCAAGTTGATTGGTTTTGTTGGCGGCGACGCGCAACACCTAGAGCGCGCCAAAGCTGTGCTGGAACAACTCTGTCGTCGCATCGAACACGTAGGCCCTCACGGTTCAGGGGCCACCATGAAGCTGGCCATCAACCTGCCGCTGATGGTGTACTGGCAAACCTTGAGCGAAGCCTTGTCGCTGATTGAGCCCTTGGGCCTGGACCCACAGCGCGTGATCGATGTGTTCTCGGAATCCTCGGCCGGGCCCAATATGCTCAAGGTGCGCGGCCCCATGATTGCGCAAGCGCTGGCAGGCGAGAAAAACGATGCCATCACCGTGGACGTGGCCACCATGCGCAAAGACGTGCGCGCGATGTTGGCCCAAGCCCAAGCGCATCAGCGCAAGCTGCCATTGACCGAGGCGACCCTCAAGAGTTTTGATGCCGCCGCAGACAGCGGACTCAATGCCGCCGACTGCACCAAGCTGTTGGTGTGGTGGCTCCATGAGGGCGGCAAGGCTTAAGACAGATCCAGCCAGCCACTGAGCTTGTGCGCGAATCTGCTCACAGGGCCACATCCACGATGTGGCCCTTTTTTTCAGTCGAGCTTCATGTCGCGGATGACCGAACGGAACTGGTCCATTTGACGACGCAGCATGGCGTCTTGTTCTGCGGGCGTTGAGCCCACAGGTTCGGCACCCAAATCGGCCAAGCGCTTCATCACCTCGGGGTTGCGCACGGCAGCGGCGATTTCTTTTTGCAGACGATCAATGATGTCTTTGGGCGTTTTGGCGGGGGCGAAGACGCCGTTCCAACCTTCGAGCTCCAACGAGGCAAAGCCGAGTTCGCGCACCGTGGGCACATCGGGCAAGCTGCCAATGCGCTTGGACGCGGTGGTGGCGATGGCACGCAAAGTGCCCGAGCGAATCTCAGCCAAGGAGGAAGACAACTGGTCGCCTCCGATTTGTAGGCGTCCACTCAACAACTCTTGTTTCAGCGGCGCGGCGCCTTTGAACGGCACGTGTTCCATCTCGACCTTGGCATCGCGCTTGAACGCTTCGCCCAACACGTGGACGGCAGTGCCCGGCCCTGTGGAGCCGTAGTTGTATTGCAGACTTTTGTTGGTCCTCAGCAAATTAGCCAGCTCACGCAAATCTTTGGCAGGCACGGCAGGGTTGGCCGTCAACACAAACGGCACATACACCGCAATCGACACACCGGCGAAATCGGTCTCTGCGTTGAACGGTGAACGGTTGGCCAAGGACTGGGCCACATACGACAAGGGGAAGGAGATGTTGTGCATCAACAGCGTGTAGCCATCGGGTGCGGCCTTGGCCACCAAGTCAGCGCCAATGGCGCCACCGGCACCGCCCTTGTTGTCCACCACCACGGGCTGGCCCATGGTCTCGCTCATGCGCTGAGCCACGATGCGCGCCACGATGTCGGTGGTGCCACCGGCTGGGAACGGCACGATCAATTTGATGGGTTTTGACGGATAAGCCTGTGCCATCACCGCCGTGCTGGTCACCGCAGCCCAGGCCACAAGGCCTGAAGCCAAGGCCTGAACCATGCGTCGTTTTGTGAATGCCATCTTGTGTCTCCTTGGGGTTAAAACTTGACGTGTTCGCTGCCTTTGAGTTGCAGCATCTCACGGGCCTCATCAGGGGTGGCTACCTCGTGGCCCAGACCCTCGATGATTTGACGCACCTGGCGCACTTGGTCGGCATTGCTTTTGGCCAAGGTGCCTTTGCCCTGCCACAAGCTGTCTTCCAAGCCCACCCGCACATTGCCGCCCATGCCAATCGACAAGGTGGCAATGCGCATTTGGTGGCGGCCACCGCCCAGCACCGACCATTGGTAGTCTTTGCCAAACAAGCGATCGGCGGTGCGCTTCATGTGCATCACGTCTTCTTCGTGCACGCCAATGCCACCCAGAATGCCAAACACAGACTGCACAAAAAACGGGGGCTTGATCAAACCACGCTCGGCAAAGTGCGCCAGGTTGTAGAGGTGGCCAATGTCGTAACACTCCAACTCAAAACGCGTGCCGTTGGCGGCACAGGCGGCCAAGGCGTATTCGATGTCTTTGAAGGTGTTGCGAAAAATCAGGTCACGGCTGCCCTCTAAGTGCTCTTTCTCCCAGGGGTGCTTGAAGGTTTTGAAACGCTCCAACATCGGGAACAAAGCAAAGTTGATGGAGCCCATGTTGAGCGACGCCACCTCAGGCGCAAAGCGCAGCGAGGGCTGAATGCGTTCGTCAATCTTCATGAACGGCGAGCCACCACTGGTCAGGTTCAGCGCGGCGTTGGTGCGGGCTTTGATCTGTGGCAGAAACTTGGCAAAGGCCTCAGGGCTTTGGTCGGGCTTGCCAGTGATCGGGTCGCGCGCATGCAAGTGGATGATGGCTGCGCCCGCTTCAGCGGCACCGACCGAGGCCTCAATGATTTCCTCGGGTGTGACGGGCAAATACGGTGACATGGAGGGGGTGTGGATGGCCCCGGTGACCGCACAGGTGATGATGACTTTGGACATGGTTGACGTTCGACAAATAAGACCGGTGCATCGTATTTCTGGGCTGCTGTTTTCACACGCGCGTTAACCCTCTGCTGCTTTTGCCGCATGCCAAAATCTGTCGCGTACAGCACACCTGCCCATCGGGTGGACACCGCATCTGCTTGTCTAATGCACTGCGTTGCAGCTGTGTGCTGTCAGCCCTTGTTTCACTCTGATATTTCAAAGGAATTCACATGTCCAAACTCACGCTCGACGCTGCCCTGAAGATTGCCCAAGAAGCGGCCAAAGCCGCGCGCGCAGCGGGCTACCAACCCATGGGCATCGCGGTGCTCGACCCAGCCGGTGACCTGGTGACCTATGTGCGTGAAGACGGCGCCAGCATGTTCCGCTTTGACATTGCCAAAGCGAAAGCCTGGGGTGCCGTGGGCATGGGCGTGTCCAGCCGCGTGCTGGCCACACGCGCCAAAGACAACCCCAACTTCTTTGTGTCCTTGTCGGCCACCTCGCAAGGTCAGTTCTTGCCCCAGCCCGGCGCCGTGCTGATCAAAGACGCGCAAGGCCACATCTTGGGTGCGGCGGGCGCCAGCGGCGGCAGTGGCGACGAAGACGAAAAAATCTGTATCGCCGGCATCGAAGCCGCTGGCTTGATCGCAGGCTGAGCGCCCTCCTCGCCTAGGCCTGCATCACCTTCGCCAACAACGCGGGGGTGATCTCAGCCACGCTGCGCACCCCACACAGCTGCATGGTGCGCACCAGCTCGGTGTGCAAAATCTCCAACGCCCGCTGAGCGCCGCGTTCGCCGTCTGACACGGCGCCAAACAAAGTGGCTCGCCCCAGAAGCACGCCACCTGCCCCCAGCGCCAGCGCCTTGACCACGTCTTGGCCACGGCGCACGCCACCGTCCACCCACACCGGCACACGGTGTGCCGCCGCTTGCACCACGCCGGGCAAAGCATCGAGTGTGGCCACGGCACCGTCGAGCTGACGCCCTCCGTGGTTGGACACCACCAAGGCATCACACCCCATGGCGCAAGCTCGGTCAGCATCGTCGGGGTGCATCACCCCTTTGAGGATGAGGCGACGCGGCCAGCGGTCACGGATCTGCTGCAAAGCATCCCAGTCGAAGGATGCGTCGTAATTGCGACCCACCGAGGAGGCCATGCTGGAAGCGGTCTTGGCCTGGTCGTCCAAGCCAATCAGGTTCTCCATCACGGGCATGCCGCGACTGAGCATGTGCCAACACCAACCAGGCTTTTGCGCAAAGTCCCACACGTTCTTGGGTGTGAAGCGAAACGGCACTGAGAAGTGGTTGCGTTGGTCACGCTCACGTTTGCCGCCCACGGGCAAATCCACCGTGATCATCAAGGCCTCGTAGTCGGCCACACGGGCGCGCTCGATCAGACGGGCTAAAAAAGATTTGTCTTTGAGGATGTAGGCCTGAAACCACAAACGCCCCGGGGCCGCATTGGCAATGCGCTCAATGGATGCGGTGCCAGTGCTCGACAAGGTGTAGGCAATACCAGCCGCCGCCGCCGCTTTGGCCACAGCCACATCGGCACCGGGGTACCCAAAGCCAATCGCCCCAGTGGGTGCAATGGCCATGGGCAAAGCCATGGTTTGACCAAACACCTCGGTGTGGGTGTCGACCTGAGACACGTCTCTCAAGACGCGAGGTAGAAAACGCTGGCGCTGAAACGCAGCGCGGTTGGCAGCCAAGGTGATTTCATCTTCCGCCCCACCATCGAAAAAATCAAAGATCGCGCGGGGCAAGCGGCGCTGCGCGGCGGCGCGCAAATCGGCAATCGAATAGGCAGAAGTCATCTCTAGGGCCATCCAGAGCTGGACATGCATCAGTTCAAGTCGGCTTTGACGGCGGCGGCTTTGATCACGTTGTCCCAACGCTCGTAATCGCGTTTCAAAAAGGCGGTGAATTCTGCGGGTGTGTCGCCCACAATCACGGCGCCGAGCTTTTCCAGCTGCGCCCGCACATCGGGTTTGGCCAGGGCTTTGGTCATGGCGTCGTGCAAGCGGGTGACCACGGCGGGTGGAGTTTTGGCGGGACCCAGCAAGCCGACCCAGGGGGCCGTCTCTTCAAACCCAGCAAAGCCAGCTTCGGCCATGGTGGGTGCATCGGGAAATTGCGCCAAGCGTTTGGACGTGCCCACCGCCACCACATGCACACGCTTGGCGGCCACGTAGTCAGCCAAACCGATCACGGGATAAATCATGAAGTCCACGCGACCGGCCATCACCTCCAGCAGTGCCGGGCCGTTGCCTTTGTAGGGCACGTGGAGCATCTTGGCTTTGGCCGAGGTGCCCAACAGCTCTGCCGCCAAGTGCCCAGAGCCGCCACTGCCAGACGAGGCAAAGCTCACCGCTTCAGGCTTGCTGCGGGCTTGCTTGAGCAAGTCGGGGATGGTGCGCAAGGGCGAGTCATAGGCGGCCACCACCACCATGGGCAACACCGCCGCATTGGAGATGGGGGTGAAGTCGGTCTTGGGGTTGTAGCCCGCTTGCTCGCCCAACAAGATGGGGTTGACGTTCATGCCCAGCGATGAAAACAACAAGGTGTAGCCATCCCCAGGTGAATTACGCACCTCGCGCGTGGCGATCATCGAACTGGCACCGGCTTTGTTCTCCACCACCACCGCTTGTCCCAGGGTGACCGACATGTCTTTGGCCAGCACACGTGCAATCACATCGGTCGGGCCACCTGCGGCAAAACCCACCAGCAAGCGAATCGGTTTGGTGGGGTACACATCGGCAGCCTGCACACAGCCACAACACGCCAGCCAAGCCACACATAAAAAACGAATCAAGGTCATGGTCATGCGAGTCTCTTTCAGGCGTTGAGGTGTGGGCTGGACTGCGTTGTGGCAGTAGGGAAATAACGGTTGGCCATGACCTGGCAGCGCTTGATGTAGCGCGGCTCGTCCGGGCGGTAGTCGGGCACGGCGTTGTGGAGCGTGCCCAGGTTGTCCCACATCAGCACATCGCCCACTTGCCAGCGGTGTTTGTATTGGTACTTGGTTTGCAGTTGGTGTTCAAACAAAAAGGCCAAGGTCTGCTCACTTTCTGCTTCAGACATTTCGTTGATGCGCATCGAATAGCCGGGGTTGGCATACAACACCTTCTTGCCCGTGATGGGATGGCGCAAGATGGCCGGGTGCGACACCGGTGGCTTGGCTTGGCGTTGCGCGGGCGTCAACGGCGGGCGTGTGCTGCCGGCTTTGGCGCGCATCATGTCCCAGAACTTGGCAAAGTCGTGGGTGATGGTCATGCCATCCAAACGTTGCTTCAAGGCCTCGGGTAAATCGTCGTAAGCGGCATGCATGCTGCAGAACTCGGTGTTGCCCAAAGGCTCGCCATTGCGGTGTGGAATTTCCAGACCGTACAAGATGTTAGAGAACGCCACCATCTTGCTGTAGGACATGTCGGTGTGCCAGTCTTGGCCTGCATCGCTCAAGCCCAGCGGCTTGCCATCGGCACCTACTTTGTTGGACAAAATCATCACCTCGGGCAAGCCGGGTTCTTGGTACATATTGGCCACGTTGATTTCCAACTGCCCAAAACGCGCGGCAAACTGTTTGAGTTGCAAGGACGTGAGGGTTTGGGATGGATAGCTGAGAACGCCATAGCGACCGAGTGCCTGTTCAAGCTGCTGAAACTGCGCATCGCTCAAGGGCTGCGACAAGTCCAAGCCCTCCACACGGGCGCCCAAAATTTGTCCACTTTCAACAATCTTCATCGTCATGTTCCAAGTTGATCACAGCAAGGCCACAGTGCTTGTCTACGACTGAGCGGCATTTGGGCAAAACACACCCAAGTGGCGCTTGAGCTTATCGAGTTTTCAGTTTGACACGGAGACAAGATGTCACGCGCTCGACATGGTCCGCCATCACCGCAAGTTCACCTGCTGCACGGGACCCTGTCGGTGGGGTAGGCCTTGGTGGTCAATCTTGGCGGTGTGCACTTGCCAAGCACGTACCCCTTGCTTGTCCAATTCAAAACGAATCGCCCAACCGATGTTGTTGACCGGGGCTGAAAAACCATCGAACACAAAGTTGCCCAAGCTGTAAAAAATTGGCTTGCCTTTGTACTGCTCGGTGTCTTGCACTTGATGGGGGTGACCACCGATGACCAGATCAGCGCCCGCATCGATCATCAACCGCGCCAAATGGCGCTGCCGTGCATTGGCCTTGGGTTCTTCCCATCCCCAGTGCATGATCGGTATCACCAGATCGGCCTGCCATTGGGAGCGCGCCAAACGGATGTCGCGCACCACTTGCTCGTCCTCACTCCAGGCGACACCAGGACGGTCGTGGTCGGCTTCAAAGCTGCGGGGTTGAAACTCGTCATAGCCCAACAACGCAATACGCAGTCCTTTGCGCTCAATGATCAAGGGCGTGTGCGCCTCCTTCAGGTTCATGCCACCGCCGTAGTAGCCGATGCCCTGACGTTTGAGCGCCCCCAGCATGTCAGCAAAGGCTTTCGGGCCAAAGTCGCCCGAGTGGTTGTTGGCCAAACCGACCGCGTCGAAATGTCGGGCGATGTACCTCAAACGTTGGGGGTGTACCCGAAAGGTGTTGGGCTTGTCTGGCTCGGCAGAGCCCAGGGTGGAGACCACACATTCCAAGTTGCCCACGCGCACATCGGCGCTTTTGAACAAAGCGGCAAAGTCTAAAAACGGGTCACGCCGCGCGCGCATCGCGCGTTCAGGACCGCCTTCGAGCATGATGTCGCCCACCACCACCAGCGAGACCGACGCATGGGCTGGCGTCGGCTGGGCCATGGCGCAGGGACTCCACACACACCCGACCAAGCACAGACAAGCCAAGCACCACCGCTTCACTCGCACCATCATGGCGTGACCTCGTGCAGGGCACAACGGTATTGCAGCTCCTTGCCCAAAAACGGCGAATACAACGCCATTTGCCCCGTCAGGGCGTCAGGTGCGGGAGACGCTTGCGCCACGGGCGCCACATATTTCACATGCTGCATCAACATGGGCTGCCGCCGCGTTTGGTAGTAAACGTACAAATTGATCAGTTCTAGCTTTTGGGCGTCACCCAGCACCACGGCCTTGAAACGAAAGCGCTGACTCAGGTCCACGCTGGTGACGCGGTAGGGATCTTGGCTGGGAGAAAACGCATGCTGGTGCACTTCGGCGTTGACTTCAAATTGGCATCGCAACTCAGGGGCAGCACTGGCAAGGCTTGCAAGCCCAGCCAACAACAGACCCAGTGCCAATGGACGCCAACAGCCTCGTGTGTTGAGGGGCATGCGGTGCACGTCGCGTTCTCCAATCTATAGCGTGAATGTCTGTGTCGAGACCATTTGAAGCGCTTCGGAGAGGTTCGGCCATTCAGGTTGACCCGATACATGACCTGAACCAAGGGTTAATACCTACGGTTCCACAAAAAGTAAGTGAAAACCCTATGATGGAGACATCCACCAGCCACAAGGAGTCTTTCATGACCAGTTTTGTTCACCTCGATTACACAATCGTTCACCCGGGTGTCGCTCGCGCAGAGCGCGCCTTTCACGCTGTCAAATCATTGCGCCAACGTTTGCAGGGCGAAAGCGGCTTGGCCACTTTGTTGGTGACGGTGGCGGCCTTGAGCTTGGTTGCCTCGATTTACGAAATCGTTGAAACGTCACCCGAAGGCCAAATGTTGGCGGCTTGGGTGGTGTTTTGGATTGCAGGCAGTGCATTGATCTTGGGCACACGCAAATATGTGGGACGCATGGTTCAAGCCTGGAAGCGTGCAGAGCAAGACGCGCGCATGTGGGAAGTGGCTCACGCTGACCCACGCGTGATGGCCGATATCCGCTGCGCACGCAGCCGCGCTGAGTAATCGGCGCATGAAGTTACCAGCGCACTGACCGCGCTGGAACTTATGAGTCCGCCAGCGCACTGACTGCGCTGGAACTTATGAATCCGCCAGCGCACTGACTGCGCTGGCGAGGGCCACATCTTTGTAGGTCAAGCCGCCCGCATCGTGGGTGGTGAGCGTGAGACGCACGCGTCGGTACACATTCCAAATTTCCGGGTGATGGTCGTGCAACTCCGCAAGCACACCGACTTGCTGAATGAAGCGCATGGCTGCTTCGAAGCTACCCATCTCCCATTCACGACCAATGCAGGATGCCGCCTGATGGTGTGACCATTCGGGCACGCACCGCGCGAGGACTGCAGGGCTGGCCAGGTGACGCAAGAGACCCGTACAACCGTCCTCGACCAAATCCAACACCTGATCAAAGCCAGCTTCGCCGCCGTAGTAAGGGTCTGGCACCACGGTTTGGTTTGAGGTTTGAAAAAACTCTGCAAAGCGCCGCACTTTGTGCTGGAGCGCAGGTGGGCACTGCGCTTGAAGCAAGGCCAAGTTGTCCCAATCCATCGCCAAAATCAAATCTGCCTGCGCAAAGTCATGGTCCGTCACTTGGCGCGCGCGCAAGTCCGACAAGTCATACCCACGGCGCTGGGCATGGGCTTGACTGCGCGCATCGGGTGGCGCATCCGGGTGATAGTTGTGGGTGCCTACGGAATCCACGGTCACCACAGAGGACAAATGTGCCTGCGCCAAACGGTGTCGCAGCACCCCGTGCGCGGTGGGGCTGCGGCAGATGTTGCCCATGCAGACCAATAAAATTTTGTAACTCATCTTGCTTTGCCTGTTTGAATGCGTGCAACTCTAGCCCACGCGCGTCGCCAATGCGCCAAACAGGGACATGGGCGTTTTCCTAGAATGAAGCCATGACACATCCAGCACTTTCAAACTTCAAACAACAGGCCTTGTCAGAGGGGTATCAAGAGGTGGTCGAGCGCAATTGGGAACCCAATACCGTGGCACCGACCCACACCCACCCGTTTGCAGCCCGTGGTCTGGTGACTCAGGGCGAGATGTGGCTGAGCTGCGATGGCCACACCCAACATTTGCGCCCAGGTGACATCTTCAACCTAGAACCCAACACACCCCACGAAGAAATCTACGGCCCCGAGGGCGCCACGTATTGGGCGGCCCGCCGTTCATGAACAGCCTGGGCGCGGCTTACCGCGCACTGGTGGTGGGATCCAGCGGTGCCATCGGCAGCGCTTTTGTGCATGCCTTGCAGCTTGACCCGGCCTGCCAAGAGGTACTGTGCATTTCGAGGCAAACACACCCCGGTTTTGATCTGGAAGCCGAAGCCAGCATCGCCACGGCCGCAGCAGCATTGGCTGAGGCTGGGCCTTTTCATCTCATCGTCGATGCCACGGGCGCGTTGACCATCGACACACAGGGCCCCGAAAAAAGTCTGAACGCATTGCATGCAGAGTCCCTGCACAAAAGCCTGGCCGTGAACGCCGTGGGTCCTGCTCTGTTGTTCAAACACCTGCTGCCTTTGCTGGAACCCAAGCAACGCGCCATCTACGCCAAACTGTCGGCGCGTGTAGGCAGCATCACAGACAACCGCAAAGGGGGCTGGTACAGCTACCGCGCCGCCAAGGCCGCACTCAACATGCTGTTGCACACGGCAGCCATCGAAGCGGCCCGCAAGCGCCCTCACCTGGTGGTGGCCGCGCTGCAACCCGGCACCGTGGCGTCGGCCTTGTCACAGCCCTTTGTGGGCTCCGGTGCACTCTCGCCCGAGACATCGGTCACTGGCATGCTCAAGGCCTTGGATGAACTGCCAGCTTGCAGCGGTGCACACTTTGTGGATTACCAAGGCCAGGCCATTCCTTGGTGATGTGACGCGTCAGCGGCAGGGTCACCGCTTTATCGCTCAGACCTGCATGGCCTTGTGCATGGCAGTGGTTGCCACATCTTCCAGCCATGCCAAGTCAACACTTTGATGGGCCTCGCAAATGAACCAAGGCTCGCGCGAGTCGGGCTCTAGCATGATGCCTGCGTCGATCAAATGCCAAGCGAATCTTTGGTACAGCGCACTGTCGGTCTTGCGCCAATCGCGGTAGTTGCTGGGCACATCCGGCGTGAAGTGGATGCCAAACATCGCAGGTGGCCCTGCAAAAGCATGGGTAATACCCGCCGCTGTGAACACTCGGCCTAAGACTTCTTGTATCTGTGTGCCCACCCGATCGATGGTGGCAAAGGCATCGGTCTCGGCCAAGATCTTCAGCGTGGCATGGGCTGCGCTGATCGCTACCAAATTGGCGGTGTAGGTGCCACCATGCACCACGCCGCCTTTGTGCGAGCCCACCACATCCATCACCTCGGCTCGGCCACCAAAGGCGGCCACCGGGTAGCCATTGCCCATGGCTTTGGCGTAGGTGGTCAGATCGGCGTGGATGCCATAGCGCTGTTGTGCGCCACCCGGGGCGACACGAAAGCCGGTTTTCACCTCGTCGATCAACAACAGCGTGCCATGTTGATCGCACAAGTCGCGCAAGCGCTGCAGCCATGCAGGAGTGGCCGAAATACTGCCCGCGTTGCCAATGATGGGCTCCAACATCACACACGCCAAAGTCTTGGCATGGGCCGCAAACAAGCGGTCCAAGGACTCAAAGCTGTTGAGCTCGATGATGTCGAGCAAGCCCCGCGTGCTGGCAGGAATGCCGGCACCGAATGGAATCACACGAGGTGCCTCTGTGCCATGGGGGTCCCACTGCTCGATGTCGGATTTCCACATCATCTCGTCGTACAAGCCGTGGAATGAACCTTCAACAATCGCCACCCGGTCTCGTCCTGTGAAGCCGCGTGCAGTGCGCAGGGCACCCATCACCGCTTCGGTGCCTGAGTTGGCAAAGCGCAGTTTGTCGATGTTGGGACACAGGGCTTTGATTTGCTGCACCACCTCGGTGTCGAGCGCAGTTGAAAACCCCGACAAAGTACCGTGGCGTGTGATCT
>CANCUP010000066.1 GCA_947381325.1 Comamonadaceae bacterium | reverse complement strand
CTGGTCAGTGCCTTGTTTGTGATCTATGTGTTGTTGGGTGTTTTGTATGAAAGCTACATCCACCCCTTGACCATTTTGGCGGGCCTGCCTTCGGCGGCGATTGGTGCGCTGGTGTTCTTGCGCATCTTCAACATGGAGCTGACCATCATCGCGACCATCGGCATCTTGCTGCTGATCGGCATTGTGAAGAAGAACGCGATTTTGATGATCGACTTCGCGCTGGAGGCGCAACGCCAGCACAAGCTGACCCCAAGAGAGGCCATTCGCTCCGCCTGCTTGACCCGGTTCCGTCCAATTTTGATGACCACTTTGGCGGCCATGATGGGTGCCTTGCCCATTGCTTTGGGTCTGGGCGCAGGCGCCGAGCTGCGCATGCCTTTGGGCATTGTGGTGGTGGGGGGCTTGGCGTTCTCGCAGGTGATCACGCTCTACATCACGCCAGTGATTTACATCTACCTGGAGCGCTACAGCGGCACGGGCCCGATGGAGATTGCGCCTGAGATGATGCCTTGAGGCCTCCGCGCTGATTCAGCCTGGGCACCTCCTCCTCTGGGGGGCCCTGGGTCGTCTGTCAAACCACCCCTTCAAACACCATCACATCCACCTCGTCGCCCACGGCGACGTTGCCTTGGTTGTGGTGCAGCACGATCAAGCCATTGCCTTGCACCATCGAGCTCAGCACGCCTGAGCCCTGATTGCCCGTGGTGCGCACGTGCAAGCTGCCGTCCGCAGCGGCGCTCACCGTGCCGCGCTGGTACTCGGTGCGGCCTGGTTTCTTGCGCAAGGCCTCCAGGCTTTTGGCGCGCAACAGCGGGGGGGTGGGGGCGGTGCTGCCCATCATGCGCAGCAGGGCCGGGCGCACAAAGGCCAAGAAGGTCACCATCACAGCCACCGGGTTGCCAGGCAGGCCAAACAACACCGAATGACCCAAACGCCCCACGGCCATGGGGCGGCCCGGGCGCATGGCGATTTTCCAAAACGCCACATCGCCGAGTTTTTTCATCATGGCCTTGGTGAAGTCGGCTTCGCCCACACTCACGCCGCCACTGGTGATGATGGCGTCAGCCTGAGCGGCGGCTTGGGCGAAAGCTGCCTCCAGCAACAGGGGGTCGTCGCGCACCACGCCAAGGTCGATCACCTCGCAGCCCATGCGCGTGAGCAGACCAAACACGGTGAAGCGGTTGCTGTCGTAGACCGCGCCTTCGCGGGGTGCTTCACCCAAGCTCAAAATTTCATCGCCCGTCGAGAAGTAGGCCACCCGCAAACGGCGATGCACCCGCACCGTGGGCTGCCCCAAGCTCGCGACCAGCCCCAGGGCCGCAGGTGTCAGGTGGGCACCTGCGGGCAAAGCCGCGTGGCCTTGTTTCAGGTCTTCGCCTTGCAAGCGACGGTTGTCGCCCCGCTGAAACACGCCAGCAGGCACGGTGATGGTGGTGGCGTCTGGCGCGTTGTCAACTTGGCACAGCTCAAGCGGTGCCACCGTGTCCAGGCCCTCGGGCAAGATGGCCCCGGTCATGATCTTCAAGCACTCGCCCGTTTGCACGCGGCCTTGCCAGGCTTTGCCCGCCAGGGCGGTGCCGACCACACGCAGGTGCAAGGCTTGCGTGGGAGTGAGTTGGCGGCCATCAAAGGCAAAACCGTCCATGGCCGAGTTGTTGTGAGGCGGCACGTGGATGGGCGAGATCACGTCGTGCGCCAGCACCCGGCCCAGCGCGTCAAACAGCGCAATGTCTTGCGCTTCCTGCACGGGCAGCGGTTGCGCCAACTGGGCCAAAAACTCGCCCACCTGCGTCACGGTCAGGGCTTGCGGGTCGTAGCCCTGCAAGGCGGCTGCAATCTCGGACAGGCTTTTCATGGGGCGGCGTTTTCCAGCGCTTGCAACTCCTGCAAGGTGTTGACGTTGCAAAAGGCCAAGCGGTCGTCACTGGGCGCATCAAAGGGCACCACCACCGTGTGGTGCTGGGCGGTCCAGGCGTCGATCTTGCGCCCACCGCTGTGGGTGAAGCGCACCAGGCTCTCCAGCAGCTCGCGGCGCAGCAGGCAAAACACCGGTTGCGTGCGCACCTGCACCTCGCCTTGTGCGTTGGTTTCGGGGGCTGCCGCCATGGCGATGTCGGCGTTGTTCGCCGCCAATGCGTCGCCCAAGCGTTCGGCCAGATCGAGCGGAAAGCGCGGGCTGTCGCAGGGCACGGTCAGCAGGTAAGGTGTTTCGCAATGCTCCAGGCCCACCAGAAAGCCCGACAAGGGGCCGGCAAAGTCAGCCGAGGCATCGGGCCAGACCGACACCCCCAAGGACTCGTAAGCTGACAGGTTGCGGTTGGCGTTGACCATCACCTCGGCCACTTGGGGGGCGAGGCGCATCAGGGTGTGCAACGCGAGGGGCATGCCGTTGAAGTTTTGCAGGCCTTTGTCGACGCCGCCCATGCGGCTGCCGCGTCCTCCGGCCAAGATGAGGCCGGTGATGTCTTGGGGCAGGATGGGGTCTGTCATGGCTTACCCACCGATGTAGCTCATCTCAACCCGGCGTACCGCCGGGCTGGCGTCAGTGGGCAAGCTGGCGCGCAGCTCAGAGTAACGGTCATCGCGGCCTTGCCAGATGTGGCCAATGGCCGAGACCAGATCGGCGTCGGTGCTCTGGGGTTGGCGCAGCAATTGGCGCAGGTCATAGCCTTGGCTGGCGAACAAACACAAATAAAGCTTGCCCTCGGTGGACAAGCGCGCGCGGTTGCAATCGCGGCAAAACGCTTGCGTGACGCTGCTGATCACGCCCACTTCGCCCAGGTTGGGGTCAAAGCGGCCCGAAGCATCGGCGTAGCCCCAGCGCTGGGCGGTTTCGCCAGGAGCGCTGGGTTCCAGGGGTACCAGTGGGTAGCTTTGTTGGATCAAGCGGATCACTTCGGCAGAAGGCAACACGTCGTCCATGCACCAGCCGTTGGTGGCACCCACGTCCATGTACTCGATGAAACGCAGTGTGATGCCGCTGCCTCGGAAGTGGCGGGCCATGGGCAAGATTTGATCGACGTTGGTGCTGCGTTTGACCACCATGTTGACCTTGAGGCCGCTGCTGCGGCCTTGTGCGTCTACCCCGAGTCCGGCAGCTTGCGCAGCGGCAATCCCGTCCAGCACGTCCGAGACCGGAAAGTCCACATCGTTCATGGCGCGAAACACGGCATCGTTAAGGCCATCGAGGCTGACGGTGACACGGTTCAAGCCTGCATCTTTCAGCGCCTGGGCTTTGCGTGCCAACAGCGAGCCGTTGGTGGTGAGCGTGAGGTCCAGGGGCGAGCCATCGGGCGTGCGCAGCGCGGCCAGTTGGGCCACCAGGACCTCCAGGTTTTTGCGCAGCAGGGGCTCACCGCCGGTGAGACGAATTTTGCGCACACCATGGCTGACAAACAGTGTGGCCAAGCGTGTGATTTCTTCAAAGCTCAGCAGGTCGCCGTGAGGCAGATAGGTGTAGTCTTTGTTGAACACCTCTTTGGGCATGCAGTAGTTGCAGCGAAAGTTGCAGCGGTCGGTCACGCTGATGCGCAAATCGTGCAAGGATCGCCCCAAGGTGTCGCTGAGGGCACCCACAGCAGGGATGGGCTGCGTCGGTATTACCGCAGAGAGGGCTTGGAGGCGTTGGTCAACCAACGGAATCACGCGTTCAGACATGGTGCCAATTTTGCCTCAGTGAACGATCTCCCCATGCCTTGATGTAGATCAGTGTGACAAGCGCTGCCAAGGCGCACAGTGACAGGCTTGTGATTTGACGGGAGCCGTTGATGAAAATGCTGACAGATCTTTTTTCCACCGACTACGGTTTGATGAGCTTGGCCGTGATTGCGTTCGTCTTGGTCATGGCGGTCTACTTCTTGCGTGTCTTTTTGGGGCTGATGGACGAGACCGGCAAAAGCACCCACGACTGAGACTTGGCCTGCACGGAGGCTTGCCGTGCATGAGCCGCGAAGGCATCACGTAACATCACATCCACCCATGCTTTGGCATGCACTGAATGCCAGATTGTTGTGATGACGCCTTTGCCTGAAGAAAATTCAAACGCCGCAGCTCAGGCGCTGGGTTTGCGCGTGCAAGCCGCCAAAGACGTGCCTTTGACCGCTGCGCAGGATCGGTTCAACCAGTTGTTGTTGCGCATTGAAGCAGCGACGCAAGCACTTGAACGCCTGCAAGCTTGGTCCGATCGCTACCGTCACGCCCACATGCAGCTGCTGTATGAGGCGGCGAACCAAACAGCCCAGCTTCACAAACGCCTGTTGCTGTTTCTGCATGAACGATTGCAGGGGGACGACTTGACGGCACAGCAGCAACGCATGGCGCGCCAGCAGGTGCGGCGCCTGATTGCCCAATTGACCGCTTCCAGCGATGCACAAATTCAAGCACTCGACGAGATCTACCGCGATGACGATGCGGCCCACGAAGCGGCACAAGACAGCGTGGTGGCCGCTCAGCGGTTGCGCGAAAAGATGGAGGCCGCCATGGGCCAGCCGTTGCACAACCCCAGCCTTTACCAATCCCCCGACGAGGTGCTGGCCGCAGGCATGCGCCAGTGGCAGCAGCAACACGTGGCCGACGAAGCCCGCAAGGCCGCCAAGCGTGCGGCGCGCAAAGCCCAGCGTCGAACCGCCGCACACCCACAGCAGGTGCCGCAGCACATCGAGACCAAAAGCGCGATTCGCACGGTGTACCGACAGCTCGCCAGCCTGTTGCATCCCGATCGGGAAATGGACCCGCAAGCACAAGAAAGCAAGACCCGCTTGATGGGCGAGGTCAATAGGGCCTATGAACGCAATGACCTCACCACTTTGCTGCGCTTGCAATTGCAAGTGGCCCATGTGGACCCACAGCACCTTGCACGTTTGTCCAACGAGAAGTTGACCGCCATGTCCCAGTTGCTCAAAGACCAGTTGGCGGCGTTGCAAGACGATGGGTGGCAACTGGAGTCACAGCTCAAGCGGGAGTTAGGTCTTGCGCTGGATGCGCCGTTCAGCGAGGAGGTTTGGACACAGGCCTTGCACCGCATCCAGGCCGATCGACGCTATGCCTTGGAGTGTCTAGAGGCTGACTTGGAACGCATTCAGCAAGGCAGCGAGCTCAAGCGTTGGCTCAAAGCGCAGGCGCTGCTTGCCAAAGAACATGCCATGCAGGCGACTTTGGACGGTCTGCCCTAGGGGTGCCTCAAAAGACACAACCCGCCGAAGCGGGTTGTGTCTTTTCAAGTGCCAAGCGCGTTCACAGCAGCGGCACGATCAAGAGGGCCACGATGTTGATGATCTTGATCAAGGGGTTCACTGCGGGGCCTGCGGTGTCTTTGTAAGGGTCGCCCACGGTGTCTCCCGTGACGGCTGCTTTGTGGGCTTCGCTGCCTTTGCCGCCAAAGTTGCCGTCTTCGATGTACTTTTTGGCGTTGTCCCAAGCCCCTCCGCCGGTGCACATGGAGATGGCTACAAACAGACCGGTCACGATGGTGCCCATGAGCAAGCCGCCCAAAGCTGCAGCGCCCAAGGTCAGTCCGACGATCAGAGGGACCACCACGGGCAACAGGGACGGGACAACCATTTCTTTGATCACAGCGGTGGTGAGCATGTCCACCGCAGCGCTGTAGTCGGGTTTGCGCTGACCCGCCATGATTTGCCCATCGGCAAATTGGCGCCTGACTTCGACCACGACCGAACCTGCTGCACGTCCGACAGCTTCCATGGCCATGGCGCCAAAAAGGTAAGGAATCAAGCCCCCAATGAACAAGCCCACAATCACTTTGGGATCACTCAGGCTGAAGACGATGTTCAGGCCACGGCTCTCCAGCGAGTGGGTGTAGTCGGCAAACAGGACCAGAGCCGCCAATCCGGCCGAGCCAATCGCATAGCCTTTGGTGACCGCCTTGGTGGTGTTGCCCACGGCGTCCAGCGGGTCGGTGACGTCGCGCACTGACTTAGGCAACTCGGCCATTTCGGCAATGCCACCCGCGTTGTCGGTGATGGGGCCATACGCGTCCAAGGCCACCACAATGCCGGCCATGCTGAGCATGGCGGTGGCGGCAATGGCAATGCCGTAGAGCTCACCCAACTGGTAGGCTGACAAGATGCCAGCACACACCATCAGCACGGGCCATGCGGTGGAGCGCATGGACACGCCAAGGCCGGCAATGATGTTGGTGCCGTGACCGGTGGTGGAGGCTTGGGCAATGTGCTGCACCGGGGGGTATTGGGTGCCGGTGTAGTACTCGGTGATCCACACCAAGGCAGCCGTCAGCAGCAAGCCTACGGCGCAAGCGCCCCAGAGGCGAATTTGTGTGCCTGCGCCTAAGGCATCGTCGGGCATGATGGCTCGGGTCACGAAAAAGAAGGCGATCAGCGACAACACGCCCGCCACGGCCAAGCCTTTGTAGAGGGCTGGCATGACGTTTTTCATGTCGGGCGAAGCCTTGACAAAAAAGCAGCCCACGATGGAGGCCAAGATCGAGACGGCACCCAGCATCAAGGGGTAGAGCACGGCCTGAGTGGGCGCGCTGGCCACCATCAGGGCACCCAGCATCATGGTGGCAATCAGGGTGACGGCATAGGTTTCGAACAAGTCGGCGGCCATGCCTGCGCAGTCGCCCACGTTGTCGCCGACGTTGTCGGCAATCACCGCAGGGTTGCGTGGGTCGTCTTCGGGGATGCCGGCTTCCACTTTGCCCACCAAGTCAGCGCCGACGTCCGCGCCCTTGGTGAAAATGCCGCCGCCCAACCGGGCAAAGATGGAAATCAAAGATGAACCAAAGGCAAAACCCATCAAGGGGTTGAGCAAGGTGGCGAGGGACTTATCGGGTGTGAGATTGCCGTTGCCCACCAAAAACCAATAAAAACCGCCAACGCCCAAGAGGCCAAGCCCGACCACCAGCATGCCGGTGATGGCGCCACCTTTGAAGGCCACATCCAATGCCGGGCCAATGCCGTGGGTGGCGGCTTGTGCGGTGCGCACGTTGGCCTTGACGGACACGTTCATGCCAATGAAGCCACAAGCGCCAGAGAGCAGGGCGCCCAGTACAAAGCCAATGGCCGTTTGCAGGCCCAGGAACACGCCAATCAAGATGGCCAAGACCACGCCAACGAATGCGATGGTTCGGTATTGACGGGCCAGGTAAGCCGCAGCGCCTTGCTGAATGGCCGATGCAATCTCTTGCATTCGGGCATTGCCGGCGTCCATGGCGAGGATGGAAGATCGGGCCCAGAAGCCGTAAATCACGGCAACCAGTCCACAACCCAGGGCAAAAAGAAGCGCAGTGTTGGCAGACATAAGAGAAGTTCTCCTCAGTTTTTTTCCTGAATGGTGGTGTCAACGCACGGGTCGAGGCACACCACCGCTGCGTTGCTTCCTCCAGACACTGGATCAAAACCAGATGCTGTGATTGGCCAACTCCTTCACTTTAGCCCATAGAAAGGCTGCGCAAGGCTTGTGAAAGTAAAATGGGGGTTAATCCTAGGCGTTTCCTTCAACCTTTCCAACGAGTCCCCATGTCTTTAGATAACGTGAACCCCGGCAAAAATATCCCAGAAGCTTTCAATGTGATCATCGAAATCCCGATGAACGCAGACCCTGTGAAGTACGAAGTGGACAAAGAAACTGGCGCAATTTTTGTCGACCGTTTCATGAGCACCTCCATGCACTACCCGACCAACTACGGTTACGTGCCCAAAACCATCAGCGGGGATGGCGATCCGGTGGATGTCTTGGTGATCACCCCAGTGCCGTTGATTCCTGGCGTGGTGGTGCCTTGCCGCCCCATCGGTATCTTGAAGATGACCGACGAGGCCGGCGAAGATGGCAAAGTGTTGGCGGTGCCGATTGACAAAATTTTGTCCATCTACACCCAGTGGCAAAAACCCGAAGACCTCAACCCCTTGCGCTTGAAAACCATTGCCCATTTCTTTGAGCATTACAAAGATTTGGAAGAAGGCAAATGGGTCAAGGTCAATGGCTGGGAAGGTCCGGAATCTGCCAAGAAAGAAATCATGGATGGCATCGCCAATTACAACAAGGCGCACCCTTAAACCTTGCGCACACTGACCGCGCTCGCGGTCAGTTCACCATCACCAACTTGCCCTTCACCGCACGCGAGCCCATTTCTGCATAGGCTCTTTTGAGCTCTGACATGGGCAATGTGTGGTCGATCACAGGTTTGATTTTTCCTTGCGCGTACCAAGCCAGCAGTGTGTCCATCATGGCTGCGTTGGCTGAGGCTTCACGCCTTGAAAAGTCACCCCAAAACACCCCCACAATGGCGGCGCCCTTGAGCAGTGCCAAGTTCCAAGGCAAGGCAGGTATGGGGCCCGCGGCAAAACCCACCACGAGATAGCGTCCGCGCCAAGCGATCGACCTGAACGCGGGCTCAGCCAATTCACCGCCAACGGGGTCATAAATCACATCGGGGCCTTTGCCATCGGTCAGCGCTTTCAAGGCATCGCGCAAGTTGTCTGTGCCGTAGTTGATGGTGGCGTCGGCACCTTGTGCCAAGCACAGGGCGCATTTGGCCTCGCTGGAGGCGGCGGCAATCACGCGCGCGCCTGCGGCTTTGGCAATTTGAATGGCGGCGGTTCCGACACCTCCGGCGGCACCTAGGATCAAGACCGTTTCTCCGGCTTTGAGCTGTCCGCGATCGATCAAGGCATGGTGCGACGTGGCGTAGGTCATGATGAAGGCCGCAGCATCTACCGCAGGAAAACCAGGGGGCAGGGGAATGCACAGCTTGGCCGCAGCCAAGGTGTGGGTGCCAAATCCACCCGTGCCACTCAGGCAAGCCACAGACTGACCCACGCGCAGATGGGTGACGCCTTCGCCCAGGGCTTGCACCACCCCTGCATATTCGGCCCCCGGCACAAAAGGCAGCGGGGGCTTCATCTGGTATTTGTTTTGCACGATCAGCAGGTCTGGAAAGTTCAAACTGGCAGCTGCAATGCCGATGAGCGCTTCGCCGGGCCCGGGTGTGGGCGTGGGCAGTTCTTGCCAATTCAAATCATCGACACCTGTCGGGTTGGTACAAAGCCAAGCGTGCACGCAGTTCTCCTTTGAATGAGGATGTCGATGATAGGTGTAGCGCAGCGAACCCTACAATTCACGACAAATTGCAAGGTCCCCATGAAAATTTTGATTTCCAACGATGACGGTTACCAAGCCCCCGGCTTGGTGGCGCTGTATGAGGCGCTGAAAGATTTGGGTCAGGTCGAGGTGGTGGCGCCAGAACAAAACAACAGTGCCAAGTCGAACGCGCTGACGCTGCATTCACCTCTGTATGTCCAACAAGGGCTCAATGGCTTTCGCTATGTCAATGGCACACCGGCTGATTGTGTTCATATCGCCTTGACTGGGCTGTTGGGCTATAAGCCGGATTTGGTGGTTTCAGGCATCAATGATGGGGCCAACATGGGGGACGACACGATTTACTCGGGGACGGTGGGCGCTGCGATGGAAGGCTATTTGTTTGGCATTCCCGCGATTGCTTTTTCACAAGTCGACAAAGGCTGGGCCCATTTAGACGCTGCGGCAGCGAAAGCTCGCGCTTTGGTACAGCAGTTGATGGCAGACGTGCCCGGTGCCGCGTCACCTTGGCTGCTGAATGTGAACATCCCCAGTCGACCCATTGATCAGATCAAGGCGCTTCGCGTCACGCGTTTGGGACGTCGTCATGCGGCTGAGCGCGTCATCACACAGACCAGCCCGCGTGGACAGACCATGTATTGGATTGGCAGTGCAGGTGCGGCCAAGGACGACAGCGATGGCACTGATTTTCACGCCACATTTGAGGGCCACCTGTCTGTCACACCCCTGCATGTGGATTTGACCGAGCATGCTGCGCTGCCAGCTTGGCGGCAACGTATGGCAGGATTGGCTGAATGAAGCAGCGACCTGGTTTTCCGGCGCGTTTGGACAAGGACAAGGCCTCGTCGCCGCCCAAAACTTTGCTGGGCGCCACCCGAGTTCTTACAGCCCAGTCGCCGATGCGTCCCAAGCCTGTGGCCATGCCAAGTCCAGCGGGGGTGGGTTTGGATTCTTCGACGGTGCGGGTTCGCATGGTGCAAAAACTGGCAGATCAGGGCGTGACGGACACCTTGGTGTTGCAGGCCATGGGCCTGATTGAACGACACCGATTTGTAGACAGCGCTTTGGTGAACCAAGCCTATGAAGACACCAGTTTGCCCATTGGACTAGGGCAAACCATCTCCAAACCCAATGTGGTGGCACGCATGATGGCCTTGGTCAGGCAAGCGCCTGGCTTGCAAGCCGATGGTTTGATGGGGCGGGTGCTTGAGATTGGCACGGGTTGCGGCTACCAAGCGGCGTTGCTCTCGCACATCGCGCGCGAGGTCTACAGCATCGAGCGTTTGCGCGGCTTGCATGACAAAGCGCGAGAAAATCTCAGGCCATTGCGGCTACCCAATGTGCATCTGATTTTTGGGGATGGCATGTTGGGTTACCCACAGGGTGCTCCCTACAGCGCCATCATCGCAGCCGCCGGCGGCGAAGACATTCCATGCGCGTGGCTGGACCAACTGGCCATGGGCGGGCGCATTGTGGCGCCGATGCAAACCAGCCAAGGCCAACAGGCCTTGGTGGTGATCGACAAGACAGCGCAAGGGCTGCAGCAGACTTTGCTCGAAGCGGTGCACTTCGTGCCTCTAAAATCTGGGATTGCTTGATTGGGGAGAGAACGGGATGCTGCGTGCTGGAATGTATGTGTTGGTGGCCTCGATAGCCCTTGGGGGCTTAGCGGGTTGCGCCAACAAAGGACGCCCCGCCCCTGTTGAGGATCGAAGCTTGGCTGGCACATCTGGCAAGTCGTTGCCGGGAGCTGAAAATGCCGGCAAACCGGGTTACTACAGTGTCAAACCCGGTGACACCCTGATTCGCATTGGCATGGACCATGGTCAGACATGGCGTGACTTGGTGCGTTGGAACGGCCTTGAGAATCCGAATTTGATTGAGACCGGTCAAGTCTTGCGGGTGACGCCACCCAACCAAGAAGCTGGTGTGGTGGTGCGTCCTGTTCTGCCCTCTGCGCCCGCCACCCCCCAGCCCGCAGCGCCTGTGGTTGCTGCAGCAGCCAAGTCGGCGGCGTCTGCGCCCTTGGCTTCTGTGCCTGCGCCAGCAGCCGCTGCGACTGAGACGGTCGAAGACGCGCTGGTGTTTAAATGGCCCACACGTGGGAATTTGATTGCAGGTTTTGACGAAGTCAAAAACAAAGGCTTGGATATCGCGGGCAAAGCCGGAGATCCGGTGCTGGCGGCAGCAGATGGACGCGTGGTGTATGCAGGCTCGGGTTTGCGAGGTTATGGCAACTTGATCATTCTCAAGCACAACAACACCTATCTAACGGCTTACGCACACAACCAAACTCTGTTGGTGAAGGAAGACCAAGCCATCAAACAAGGTCAAAAAATTGCTGAAATGGGCAACAGCGATGCCGACCAGGTGAAGTTGCATTTCGAGATCCGCCGCCAAGGCAAGCCGGTGGATCCTGCAAAATATTTACAGGCTAATTGAGCGATATGTCGAACACGGCCGAGACGGTGTGGCCTGAGCACGCCTTGCACATTGAATCGATGGATCTAGACGCGCAGGGCGTGGCCCACCGCGCTGATGGGAAGGTGGTGTTTGTGGATGGCGCGCTGCCATTTGAAGTGGTCAGCGCCAACATCCATCGCAAGAAAAACAATTGGGAGCAGGGCTCGCTCATCGATGTCTTTCGTGAATCCTCTCAACGTGTGACGCCGGGTTGCCCCCACTTTGGTTTGCATGCGGGTGCTTGTGGTGGCTGCAAGATGCAGCACTTGGATGCAACAGCCCAAGTGGCGATCAAGCAACGCGCTGTGGAAGACAATCTTTGGCATTTGGGCAAAGTCAAAGCAGAAACTTTGTTGCGACCCATCCAAGGGCCTGCCTGGGGATATCGCTACCGTGCGCGTTTTTCGGTGCGCTATGTGGTGAAGAAAGGGGTGGTCTTGATTGGCTTTCACGAGCGGAAAAGTCGCTATGTGGCCGATACCCAGCATTGCCCCATCTTGCCCCCACACGTCGAGGCTCTGTTGATGCCCTTGCGCGACATGATCGGTCGCATGCAAGCGCGCGATACGTGCCCGCAAATTGAATTGGCATGCGGTGACACGGTCACGGCACTGGTGTTGCGGCATTTGGAGCCGTTGAGTCATGCTGACTTGACCTGTTTGCGTGATTTTGCGGCGCAGCACGATGTGCAATGGTGGTTGCAACCCAAAGGGCCAGATACAGTGCGCTTGCTGGATGACCGCCAGGGTGAGCAACTCTTGTATGCCTTGCCTGAGTTTGGCGTCACCATGCCATTCAAACCGACGGATTTCACGCAGGTCAACCCTCATATCAACCGGGTGTTGGTGACTCGGGCATTGCGCTTGTTGGATGTTCAAGCTCATGAGCGTGTGATTGACTGGTTTTGCGGCTTGGGTAACTTCACCTTGCCTTTGGCCACACAGGCGCGTGAGGTCTTGGGCATCGAAGGCAGCGAGACTTTGGTGGCGCGTTCGCGCGAGAACTTGACCTACAACCAAAGCTTGCGCAGCACACCGTTGGCGCCTACACAATTTGTGGCGCGTAACTTGTTTGAAATGACGCCAGACCTACTCACGCAAGATGGTGTGGCGGACAAATGGCTGGTAGACCCACCGCGTGAAGGTGCCTTTGCCTTGGCGCAAACCTTGGCCACGTTGAAAGAACAACCGGAGTTACGTCAAGGGTGGGTTCCCCCGAAGCGGATTGTGTATGTGAGCTGCAACCCAGCCACTTTGGCGCGCGACGCTGGCTTGTTGGTGAATGTGGCGGGCTACCGCTGTACACATGCAGGCGCTGTGAACATGTTTCCACACACAGCGCATGTGGAGAGCATGGCCGTTTTTGAGCTGGCTTGAAACGGCTGTTTACTGGCAGGCAGGCATAAAAAAAGAGACCCAGAAAGGGTCTCTTTTCGATTGGGTTAATCGGGCTTATTCGCGTTCACCACCAAAAATACCAAGCAGCGCCAAGAGGCTTTGGAAGACGTTGATCACGTCTAAGTACAAAGTGAGCGTTGCGCTGATGTAATTGGTTTCGCCGCCATCGACGATTTGCTTGAGGTCATAAAGCATGAAGGCGCTGAAGATGAACATGGACAACATCGAGATCACCATCATGCCAACCGATGAGCCAACAAAGACATTGATGATGCTGCCGACCATCAAGACCACCACGCCAACCATCAGCCATTTGGCCATGCCAGATAGGTCACGCTTGATCACTGTGGCCAAACTGGCCATCAAGAAAAACACTCCGGCTGTTCCGCCAAAGGCTGTCATGACCAACTCTGCGCCGTTTTTGAAACCAAGCACCATCGCGATCATGCGCGATAGGACGAGACCCATGAAGAAAGTGAATCCAAGCAGGACGTAAACGCCAGTGGCACTTTCTTTGGTGCGCTCAATGGCGTAAATGAAGCCGAAAGCACCGGCCAACATCAGAATCATGCCCATCACGCCTGAAAAGGCGTGTCCGATGCCTGTGGATACCCCAAGCCATGCGCCAAGGACAGTGGGCAGCAGGCTCAAGGCCAGCAGCCAATAGGTGTTGCGCATCACACGGTTGCGCTCTTGAGCGGGAACTAAGTCGTAGTCAAAAGTATGGATTTGGTCGTTCATGTCACGATCTCCAGAAGCACCTGCACATGCAGATGGGTCGCATTTTAGGGTGGTGCGGCTGAATTCAAGGACATCCTACTTTTTTTGAGGTTTCTTTTGCCCCGACGAGTTGTAAAGTTGCAAAAGCAACCCGTTATGCTCTGGTTCTGTTGTCTAACACTTCAATATTCACACCATGAAAACCAAACACTTTCTTGAATCTTCCGATGTCAAACTGATCCTTGCAGCCGCCGAAGCCGAAGCTTTAAAAAACCACTGGGCGGTGACAATTGCCATCGTGGATGATGGCGGGCATTTGCTGGGCATGTTGCGTCTGGATGGCGCGCCGCCTTTTTCTGCACACATGGCACCTGCTAAAGCCAATACGGCAGCGCTAGGGCGTCGTGAGAGCAAGATTTACGAAGATGTGATCAATGGCGGACGTGTGGCATTTTTGAGCGCTCCAGACTTGAATGGCATGCTTGAGGGCGGCGTGCCCGTCATCAAAGAGGGCCATTGCATTGGTGCGGTGGGGGTGAGTGGCGTCAAGTCCAATGAAGATGCACAAATTGCCAAGGCTGGCATCGCCGCGATTGGGCTCTGAAGACTCGTTCAATAGGTCAGCCGTTCTGGGCTGATTTCTTGCAAGATGGTGGTGGCGATTTCTTCGATGCTTTTGTGCGTTGTTGAAAGCCACCGGATGCCCGCTCGTCTCATCATCGCCTCTGCTTCAGACACTTCGGCGCGACAGTTGATCAAACTGGCATATTTCGAATTTGGGCGTCTCTCATTGCGGATCTCGCTCAATCGCTCAGGTTGAATGGTCAAACCAAAAATCTTTTTCTTGTGTGGCACCAGGGCAGGGGGGAGTTGTCGTCTCTCAAAGTCTTCAGGGATGAGTGGGTAGTTGGCTGCTTTGAGGCCATGTTGCATGGCCAAGTAAAGGCTGGTCGGTGTTTTACCACTCCGACTCACGCCGACCAAAATCACATCGGAAGACTCGAGGTCGCGGTTGAGTTGGCCATCGTCGTGGGCTAAGCTGAAATTGATGGCTTCAATTCGGTCGTGGTATTCCTTGCTCTTGCTGACATCGGAAAAACGGCCGATTCGGTGGTTGGAGGTGATGCCAAGCTCTTGCTCCAAGGGGTTCACAAAGGTGCCAAACATGTCCATCAACATGCCTCGACAACCTGCCTGAATCACGCTCAAAACCTCCGTGTTGACCAAGGTGATGAACACGATAGGCTTGCGGCTTTCAACTTCTGCAGTGTGGTTGATTTGACGCACAGCTTGGTGCGCTTTGTCGACCGAATCCACAAACGGCAGTCGGACATGGCGGAATTTGAGCTCAAACTGCGCCAAGATGGCATTGCCAAAAGTTTCAGCCGTGATGCCTGTGCCATCAGAGATAAAGAAAACAGTGGGGTTTGGCATGGGAACTTTCTGGGGGTGACAACTACAATACCGCCATTATCTAAATTTAGTCATGCGCTTTACCAACCCCCTCCAAGAATTACAAGGTTGCAGCCGCTGCATGGCCGGTCCGGTTTTAACTTCTGGAGCTTTCCCATGTCTGCACTTTTCAGCCCGACCGCCCTGGTCGTACCGTTTGAAAACCTGAGAATGACCGACGTCGAGTCGGTGGGCGGTAAAAACGCCAG
>CANCUP010000065.1 GCA_947381325.1 Comamonadaceae bacterium | reverse complement strand
GTGCAGCTTGAAGGATTTCATGCCTCATCCTCTTTCACACGCAAGCGATAACCCACCCCACGCACAGATTCGATGGGGGACGCGTTGTCGGTGTTTTGCCGACCCAACTTGCTTTTGATGCGGCGCACACACACATCGACCACATTGGTTTCCGGGTCAAAGTTGATGTCCCACACATGCTTGAGAATTTGCTTGCGCGAGTAGATGTGTCCAGGCGAACGCATCAAGAAAGCCAACAAACTGAATTCGCGTTGACTCAATAGGGCCGAAGTCTCGTACCACTGTGCGCGATGGGTCGACAAGTCCAGAGTGAGGTGGGGACTGCGAATCAGGGGATCTTGGACCACCGAATGCCGAGCCAAGACCAGTTTGATGCGCGCCACCAACTCTTCCACAAAAAAGGGCTTGGGCAGGTAGTCGTCCGCACCCACCTTGAAGCCGTGCAATCGGTCTGGCAAATCGACCTTGGCGCTCAAGATGATCACCGGCGTGGTGTTGCCCTTTTCGCGCAACTGCTGCAAAAGGTCAAACCCATTGAGAGAGGGCAACATCACGTCCAAGACCACCAAGTCATGCGGGTGTTGCTCAATCATGTGCAGGCCAGCCAAACCATCCTCGACATGGCTCACTTGGTAACCCGCTTGAGTCAATCCGTTGATGACAAATTCAGCAATCTTGATTTCGTCTTCGATCAATAAAATTTTCATGACTTTCTGTGGTTTGCGATGTAGTTCCGATGCGCTACGGCGCAACATGAGGGTTGAGCAAGTGAGGAGTTTGCGCGTCTTGAAGAGCCAGCCAAATGACAACTCCGTCATTCATCGACGGATGAGACCCTGTCACGCACCTTCGCCCACTCAGCGCTGATGATAAGGACCTTGATTTGCCCACGTCTGAACACGCAAGCTAACATCCCGGGCCATGATGAAACTTGACACGAAGCGCGCATTCAAATTGTGTTGGTGGCTGCTGGGTGCGGCTTTGACGGCCACGCACTCGGCACAGGCCGACAACTACCCTGGGCGTCCCATCACCTTGGTGGTCCCCTTTGCCCCGGGTGGCGGCACCGACAGCATGGCACGTGACATGGCCAAAGCCTTGAGCGACAAGTTGGGGCAAGCGGTGGTGGTCGATAACAAAGGCGGCGGCGGTGGCGCGCTCGGCGCCAATTCGGTCGCCAAGAGCCCCGCCGATGGCTACACCTTGCTGTTTGCCACGTCGACCTTGGTGACCAACGCTGCATCGGAGGCTTCGGGCAGTTACCAGATCGAGAGAGACTTTGCGCCGATTGCCATGATCGGTCGTGGCCCCTTGTTGGTGGTGAGCAGCAAGTCGCTCGGGGTGAAGACCATGGCCCAGCTGAAAACCACTGTCGCCGCTATGCCGCAAGGGGTGGACTATTGCTCGGCCGGCAACGGCAGCATCAACCATTTGTCGGGTGAATTGTTTCGCCAAGACAGTGGCTTGAACTTGACCCACATTCCCTACAAAGGCAGTGGACCCGCCACCATCGACTTGTTGGCGGGTCGGGTCCAGTTGTTCTTTGCCACCGTGCCCACCATCCTGCCCTATGTGCGTGACCAGCGGGTCGAGTTGCTGGCAGTGACCAGTGCCCAGCGGTCAGCCTTGTTTCCCAACACACCCACCATGATCGAGTCGGGTTACAAAGACTTTGACATTTCGACCTGGTGGGGTGTTTTGGCACCCGCCAAAACACCGAAAGCTGTTCTGGAAAAACTCAACCTCGCCATCCGCGAGGTCGCAGCACGTGATCCCATGCGCACCCGTTTGATGCATGAGGGTGCAGAAGCCGTCAGCGGCTCGCCCGAGGTGTTTGCCCACGCGCTGTCACGCGAGTTGGTGCAATGGCGCGCAGTGGCCAAGAGTGCAGGCTTGCGCGCGGACAAGCCTTGACGCCAAGCCACTCCGGCACCCAAGCTGCCGTCGAGCGGCCCAGCGGCCGCCCCCCCGACCGACTCAAGCCTTAGACAAGCCCGCTTTGACGCGGTCTGGCGTGAGCGGCAAGCGCCGAAAGCGCACGCCTGTGGCATCGAACACGGCATTGGCCAAGGCCGCACCTGTCGGGCCTTGCGAAGCCTCGCCCGTGCCTAAGAACGGCGCGCCTGGGCGGTCGATCAACACCACCTCGACGGGCGGCACTTCCGAGAAGGTCAGGATGGGGTAGCTGGCCCAGTCGCTCGAGAGCACCTTGGTGTCGTCGAACTTGACTTCTTCTTTGAGCGACCAGCTCAGCGACTGAATCAAACCGCCTTCAATTTGGTTGCTCACGCCATCGGGGTTGACGATGTGGCCCACATCGGCAGAGGCCACCGCGCGCAAGACACGGATGCGCCCGTTGCGGCGATTGACCTCGACCTCTAGGGCCACGGCGCAGTAGCCTGCGATGTTTTTGTAGCGGGCAAAGGCGATGCCGCGTCCACGGCCTTCGGTCTTTTTCCAATCGGCCCAGCCAAAGGCTTGGGCCGCTTTGACCAAAGCATCACGCGCACGCTCATCTTTCAAAAAGCGCAAACGGTATTCCACCGGATCGACTTTGGCAGCCGCTGCCAACTCGTCGATGAACGACTCGATGGCAAACACGTTGGCATACGCCCCCAGACCTCGGGTGGACGAGGCGCGCAGCGGCATGTCGGTGATGAAGTGGGTCAACACCTTGTGGCCGGGGAAGTCATACAAGGCAATGGCGTTGCGGTCGGCCGCGTAATTGGGCGGGCCACCGTTGACGGGCACGGGCAGAGTGAATGGTTTTTCCAGATAGCGCGCCGACAACAAATTGCCCGGCTCACCACTGGGGCGTGTGCCGTGCGGTGTGGACCAAACTTGCAAGTCCCAATCCAGCACATCGCCTTGGACATCGAGGCCCGCTTGAACCTGAATTTCCATGGCCGAGCCATAGGGCTCCCAGGTGTGCTCTTGCTCGCGGGTGTACTGCAAGCGCACCGTCTGACCAGGCACGGCAGCAGCCAACAGCGCGGCATCAGCGGCCGCGTCATCGGCCAAGTTGTGACCGTAGCAACCGGCACCTTGCATGTGTTGGCAGCGCACTTTGGCGGGGTCCATGCCGAGCATCTTGGCAATCGCCACACTGGTTTCAAACACCGACTGGCTGTGGGTTTGTATCAGCATCACGCCATCCGCACCCAAGGTGGCGATGGCCGCCGAGGTGCCGATGGACGCATGCATGTGATAGGGCCGCTGGTAGGTGGCCTGCATGGTTTTGACTGCGGCCTCACCGCCCACACGCACCTGCGTTTTGGTGTCGATGAGTTTGTTGGGTTTGGTTTTGCGCAGCCATTCAAAGATGCCCTCATGCCCTGGCAACACTTTGTCAACCTGCCACTTGGCCGAAGCCGCCATGGCCTTGGCGGCGGCCAGCGCTTGTTCCTCGCGCTTGGCCACCACACCCAAGAAGCTGCCATTGCGCACAACCTTGACCACCCCAGGCATTTTTTGCACCGCCGCCAGATTGACCGACAGCAGCTTGGCTTGGTAAGTGGGCGGGCGCACGAGGTGGCCAAACAACATGCCCGCGGGGCGCTGTTCTTGAACAAACATGGCTTGGCCCAACATCTTGGGCGTCAGGTCCACCCGGTTCACGGAGCGGCCGATGTAGCGGTGGCGGTGTGCCGGCTTGGGCTTGACCAAGCCCGTGGCCTCGCGGTTGAGGGCCTCACCAGAAACCAAGTCCCAATAGGCCACGTGCTCACCCCCAGGGGCGCTGACCTTGCCGTCTTGCACGCTCAAGCTGTCGACAGGCTGCTTGAGTTTTTCCGCCGCCAAATCGAGCAAGATGGCCCGCACCTCGGCAGAGGCGTACTGCACAGCCGTGGCGCAATAGGGCATCGAGAACGAGCCAGCGGTCACGCCCTCGTTGGGCACCAAGGCGGTGTCGCCCGAGATGACCTGCACACGCGCCAAGTCGATGTCGAGTTCGTCGGCGCAAATTTGCGTCACGGCGGTCAAGATGCCCTGCCCCAGCTCGACCTTGCCAACCAACAGCGTGACGGTCTGGTTGGCGTTGACGCGCAGCCATGCATTGAGTTTGCGGTGGGTGTTCAAGTCACCGGGCAAGCGAGGTTTGGCAGTGACCGCAGCGGTTTGAGACAAAGCCGCATCCAAAGGGATGGCAAAGGCCAACGAGACATAGCCGGTGGTTTTCAAAAAGCTGCGACGGCTGGATGTGAGTGTCTGATTCATGATCAAGCCCCCTTCGCTGCACGCAGCACGGCACGCACGATGCGGTTGTGGGCGCCGCAGCGGCACAAATTGCCATCCAAGGCCGAACGCACTTCGGCATCGGTGGGCTTGGGATTGCGGTCTAACAAGGCCTGGGCTTGGATGATCATGCCCGAGGTGCAGTAGCCGCATTGGGCAGCCTGCTCGTCGATGAAGGCTTGCTGCAAGCGGCTGGGTTGCTGCCCGTCTTTCAGACCTTCCAAAGTGGTCACCGCGCGACCGGCCACCGACGACAACGGTGCGGCGCAACTGCGCACCGGGTTGCCGTCGACCAACACGGCACAAGCGCCGCATTGCGCTTTGCCACATCCGAACTTGCTGCCATTGATTTGAAAATCGTTGGCCAACACGGTCAGCAAAGGCGTGGCCTCTGCCACCGGGCTGCGCACCGATTGGCCATTGAGTTTGAAGCTGATCACGGATGTCTCCTTGTGTTTTTAAAACCTGTGTGGCAACTTGCTGCGCCGCGCTTTACTGCTCGTCGATGATCGGGTTGGACAAGATGCCAATGCCCTCGATCTCGATCTCGCACACATCGCCAGGCGCCATCCACACGGGTGGGTTGCGGGCATAGCCCACGCCAGCTGGGGTGCCAGTGATGATGACGTCGCCGGGCTCGAGCGTCATGCACTCGGTGATGATGCGCAAGGACTCGACCACGTCCCACAAAAAGTCTTGGGTGTTGGCGTCTTGCATCACTTTGCCGTTGAGGCGTGACTGGATGCGCAAACCGGCAGCGCCCGCAGGCAACTCGTCGGGCGTGACCAACCAGGGGCCAAAGGGGCCGCTGTCGTCGAAGTTTTTGCCAATCGTCCACTGGCCGGACTTGCGCTGGTAGTCGCGCAAGCTGCCGTCGTTGAAACACGAGTAGCCGGCCACGCAGTCCAAGGCATTGGCGGCGGTGAGGTGGCGTGCACGCTGGCCGATGATGACGGCCAACTCCGCTTCGTAGTCGAGCTTGGTCGAGGCCTTCGGGCGCACCAACGGTGCCAAATGGCCCACCATCGAACTGGGCCCACGCAAGAAAAAGCTCGGGTAGTCGGGTCTGGCGTTGCCGCCTTCGGCGGCGTGGTCGGCATAGTTCAAGCCCATGCACACAATCTTGCTGGGGTTGGGCACCACGGGCAGCAAACGCACACTGGCCAAGGGTTTGATGGCCGACGCCGGGGCTTTTTGTGCTGCGGCATGGGCAGCAGCCAAGCCCCCTGGGGTGGACAACAAGGTGAGCATGTCGCGGGGCAGATGGGCGCCGGTCAACGCCAAATCAACAAACTCGGTGGCTTGTGGGTGAGCCACCCAACCGATGCCTGATTGGCCCTGTTCTTGAAAACTCAGCAAACGCATTTGGGGTCCTTGTGGGGGAAAGTGATGGGCGGATAATATCGATAATTCGAGCTGATCCAAATTTTTATCGATGAATCGTGTCACCTGATGAACACCGCATCTGCCCCTGAAACTTCTGCGTCCTTGACCGCCAGCACCTACGAGCGTTTGCGCGCCGATGTGCTCAACGGCCATTGGACGCCGGGCAGCAAATTGGGCATTGAAGCCTTGCGGGCCCATTACGGCACGGGCGCTACCCCGGTGCGCGAGGCACTCAACCGCTTGGCCGCTGAAGGCTGGGTGCAGCACTTGGAGCAGCGCGGGTTTGCCGTGGCCTCGGTCAGTGAAGACGCCCTGCGCGAGTTGGCCAAGACCCGGGTGTGGGTAGACACCTTGGCGCTCACACAAGGCTTGCTGGCACGCACCCCCGAGTGGGAAGAGCGCCTGGTGCTGGCCTTGCACCGCTTGTCCAAAACGCCACGCTCCTTGTACGACGACCGGTATGTGGAAAACCCGGCCTGGGAAAAGCTGCACCGAGAGTTCCACATGGTGTTGGTCGCGCAATGCGGCTCACGCTGGTTGGTTGGCTTTTGCGAACAGCTCTACGACCAAGCCCACCGCTACCGCCAGTTGGCAGTGAAAAAGTCGTACAAGCGCCGCCACGAGTTCGACGAACACAAAGCCATGGTCGATGCGGTGTTGGCGGGTGACGCCCAAGCCGCCTGCCAAGCACTTGCCGGGCATTACGACAAAACCGCCGACATCATTTTGAACAGCGCGCTGTGATCAGCACGCTGAACCCCTTCGCCTTCTCCGATTCAACTTCACCCTGAGCATTTCCATGAGCAACACACCCCACATCACCCGACTGTCCGACAACTTCCGCTGGCCAGGTGGCCGCCGCGTGGCCGTGATTTTCAACATCGCCTACGAAGCTTGGTCTGACGGCCAGGCGCCTGGCATTGGCCCGATGGGCAATGTGCTCAAGCCCGGTTTCTTTGACACCAACGCCCATTCGTGGGCCAGCTTTGGCATGGTGCGCGGCATTCACCGCTTGCTCGACTACGCCGACAAGCGGGGCGTGAAAACCAGCATCATGGTCAACGGTGTGCTGGCCGAGCGAGACCCCGACACCGTGAAGTCGCTGCACACGCGAGGCCACGAAATCGTCAACCACTCGTGGGGCATGGATGTGATTCCGGTCTACTTTGACGAAGCACAAGAGCGCGAGAACATCCGCAAGAACGACGAGATCTTGACCCGCGTGGCAGGCATCAAGCCCACCGGCTGGATCAGCCCACGCGGCACCGGCAGCCCGATCTCATCACGCCTCTTGGCCGAAGCGGGTTATCTGCACCATGGCGACTGCAACGACGACGATCGCCCGTATGTGATGAACTTCGACGGTCAACGCATTGTGGCCATTCCCCTGACGATGGACGTGAACGACTTGCCCACCTGCATCCGCTATGGCCAAGGCCCACGGCACATGCTCGACACCTTTGTCGACACCTTCACCGCCATGCGTGAGCGCGAGCACGTGCCCCTGATGCTCGACGTGACAGCCCACACGCATGTGATGGGACGCGCCTCAGGCGCCTGGGTGTATGACGAAATCATGGCGATCGTGGCGAAACATTCCGATGTCTGGGTCACCACGCGCGAAGAGATGGCCAAGTACGTGTTGAGTCAAACACCCGCATGAGCCAGCGTTCAAACCACCCATCCACGATGACAGGAAAAACCATGTTGCAACGTCGCACCCTCGTAGGTTTGAGCACAGCGCTGCTGATGGGGCTGAGTGCCGGCACACAGGCCCAAACCACCTACCCCACCAAGCCTGTGAAGTTTGTGGTGGCCTTCGCGCCCGGCGGGCCCGCCGACATCATCGCGCGCTTGTTGGGCCAACGCCTGAGCGAGTTATTGGGTCAACCGGTGGTGGTGGAAAACCGAGCCGGTGCGGGTGGCAACGTGGCCAGTGGCATCGTGGCCAAGGCGGCGCCCGATGGCTACACATTGATGATCAACACCAGCTCGTTGGCAGTGAACGTGAGCTTGTCCAAGAACCCGGGCTTCGATGCCGAAAAAGACTTCACTTTGGCCAGCGTGGTGGCGTCCAGCCCCAACCTGCTGGTGGCCTACCCTGGGCTCAAAGCCAAGAATCTGCAAGAGATCGTGGCCGAGGCCAAGTCGGGCAAGCTCAACTACGGCACGGCCGGTGCAGGCACCACGCCACACCTGACCGCCGAATACCTGTTCAAAGTGCTGGCCAAAGTAGATGTGACGCACATCCCCTTCCAAGGCGCAGGTCCAGCACTCAACGCCACCATGGGTGGCCAAGTGGAGATGGCCAGCGTGGCCCTGCCCGCTGCGGTGGAAATGGTCAAAGGCGGCAAAGTGCGCGGTTTGGCCGTGACCAGCAACAAACGTGTGGCGGCGTTGCCCGATGTACCCACCGTGGCTGAATCTGGCTTTCCTGGGTTTGAAGACTACACCTGGGTCGGCGTGTTCGCCCCCAGCAAAACACCGCCCGAGGTGGTGCAACACCTCAACAGCGAGATCAACAAGATTTTGCGCAGCGCAGACTTTCAAGCCAAGCTCGCCGGGGTGGGTTTTGAACCGGTGGGCGGCAGCACCAAAGAAGCGGCTGACTATCTGAAAACAGAGCTGTCCAAATGGGCCAAGGTGGTGAAAGAAACCGGTACCAAGGTGGAGTGAGCCCCCTTGGCTTGGAGCCTCCGAACGCCACATTGCCATGCCCCATGAAAAAACCCGCCGCAGCGGGTTTTTTCATGCCGGTGCGTCAGACGCATCAGCCCATGTGCAAACCGCCGTTGCATGAGAAGTCGGCACCCGTGGTGAAGCCAGAGTCTTCGCCTGCCAACCAACCCACGATGGAGCCAATTTCTTCAGGCGTGCCCAAGCGCTTGACCGGGATGGTGGCGACGATTTTGTCGAGCACGTCTTGACGAATGGCGCGGACCATGTCGGTGCCGATGTAGCCAGGCGACACGGTGTTGACCGTCACACCTTTGCTGGCCATCTCTTGGGCCAAGGCCATGGTGAAGCCGTGCATACCCGCCTTGGCAGCAGAGTAGTTGGTTTGACCCGATTGGCCTTTTTCACCGTTGACGGATGAGATTTGCACAATGCGACCAAAGCCGCGCTCCACCATGTCGGCCACCACTTGCTTGGTGACGTTGAACATGGAGTTGAGGTTGGTGTCGATCACCGCATCCCAGTCGTCGCGGGTCATCTTCAAGAACATGCGGTCGCGGGTGATGCCGGCGTTGTTGACCAACACATCGATCGGGCCATGCTCGGCTTTGGCTTTGGCAAAGGCCTCGACCGTGGAATCCCATGAACTCACATTACCCACCGAGGCGTAAAAGGTGTAGCCCAGCGCTTTTTGCTCGGCCAGCCATTTGTCAAAGTCACGCGTGGGACCGCAACCGGCAATCACGGTGAAACCGTCTTTGTGCAGACGTTGGCAAATCGCGGTACCGATGCCACCCATACCCCCTGTTTCTTACGCTACTTTTTTGCTCATCATTTGTCTCCTGTTGTATGAGTTGTTAACTGACTGAAAAAACTTTCACGGAAATGGTCAACGCTCTAAGGCCAAGGACACCCCCATGCCCCCTCCAATGCACAACGCGGCCAAACCCTTCTTGGCATCACGGCGTTGCATCTCATGCAGCAAGGTCACCAAAATGCGGCATCCTGATGCACCAATGGGGTGACCAATGGCGATGGCGCCACCATTGACGTTGACCCTAGCAGGATCAATGCCTAATTCTTGGTTCACCGCGCAGGCTTGGGCCGCAAAGGCTTCGTTGAGTTCAAACAAGTCGACGTCGGCGGCATTCCAGCCGGCGCGGTGCAAGGCCTTGCGCGATGCGGACACGGGGCCCATGCCCATGAGGGCGGGATCCAAACCACTGGTGCCAAAAGCGGCAATGCGCGCCAGAGGTTTCAGGCCCAAAGCGGCTGCTTTTTTGGCGGTCATGACCACCACCGCAGCAGCACCGTCGTTGATGCCTGAGGCATTGCCGGCGGTCACCGAACCTGCTTTGTCAAAGGCAGGGCGCAAGCCAGCGAGCGCTTCGGCATTGGTTTTTTTGTTGATGTATTCGTCGCTGTTGAAGATCAGCGGATCGCCCTTGCGCTGAGGAATCGACACAGAGACGATTTCGTCTTTGAACTTGCCCGCGTCTTGTGCGGCGGAAGCTTTTTGTTGACTCGCCAAAGCCAAGGCATCTTGCATGTCGCGGGTGATGCCGTGGGCCTTGGCCACGTTCTCAGCCGTGATGCCCATGTGGTACTGGTTGTACACATCCCACAAGCCATCTACGATCATGGAGTCGACCATGTTCCAGTTGCCCATGCGCTGACCATCACGCGAGCCCAGCAACACGTGTGGCGAGGCGCTCATGTTTTCTTGACCACCGGCCACCACAATCTCGCTGTCGCCATAAGCCACGGCTTGCGCTGCCAACATCACGGCCTTCAGACCAGAGCCACACACGGCGTTGATGGTCAAGGCAGGCACTTCTTTGGGTACGCCAGATTTCATCAAGGCTTGACGCGCTGGGTTTTGTCCGACGCCTGCCGCCAACACCTGGCCCATGATGACTTCACCCACCAAGGCAGGGTCAAGTTTGGCGCGTGCCAGCGCTTCACGAATCACGATCGAGCCCAGCTCAGTGGCTGCGATTTTGGCCAATGAGCCGCCAAATTTGCCCACCCCGGTGCGGGTCGCTGAAACGATGACGATGTCTTCCATGAGATCTCCAGAAAAAGTGTGAGTGATCGAAAAATTTACTTGTCAGCACGCGCTTTGACGTAGCGACCGGGTGCGGGCTCAATCGCTTTGTAGACGCCACGGCCATAAGTTTTGGGTGCTGCAATTTGTTTGCCTGCATGGGTTTTGAGCCATGCGGCCCAATCGGGCCACCAACTGCCGACATGCTCTTTGGCCTTGCCAATCCATTGGTTGACGTCTTTCGGGAAGGTGGTGTCGCCGCCTGTCCAGTAGCAACGTTTCTTCGCAGCAGGTGGGTTGATCACACCGGCGATGTGTCCTGAAGCTCCCATGACAAAACGCTTCTTACCCGGAAACACTTGGGTGCTGGCATACGAGCCACCAATTGGCACGATGTGGTCTTCACGCGAACCGTAGATGTAGAGGGGCAGGTCCACTTTGCGGAAATCAATCGATTCGCCACACACCTTGGCAACCCCTGGTTTGACGAAGTTATTTTCCAAATAAGTGTTGCGCAGATACCAGGCATACATGGGCCCAGGCAAGTTGGTGGAATCGCTGTTCCAGTAAAGCAAATCAAAAGGCGGAGGCGTTTCGCCCTTGAGGTAGTTGCCCACCACATAGTTCCACACCAAATCGTTGGGACGCAAAAAGCTGAAGGTCGACGCCATGTCTTTGCCCTTCATCAACCCGCCCTTGGCAAACTGGCCTTCGCGGTATTTGACAAAGTTCTCGTCAATGAACACGTCCAACACGCCGGTGTCTTGGAAGTCAATCAAGGTGGTGAGGAAGGTGGCACTGGCCACAGGCTTTTCGCCACGCGCGGCCAACACGGCCAAGGCATTGGAGAGGATGGTGCCGCCCACACAAAAACCCAAGGCGTTGATTTGCTGGGTGGCCCCAATCTGTTGCACAACCGAGATGGCTTTGATCGCCACGTCTTGCACGTAATCGTCCCAGGTGGTGTGTTTCAAAGACTCGTCTGGATTGCGCCAGCTCACCACAAAGGTGCGATGGCCTTGGCTCACGGCATAGCGGATGAAGGAGTTTTCTGGCTGCAAGTCTAGGATGTAGAACTTGTTGATGCACGGCGGAATCAACAAAAACGGGCGCTCATAGACTTTGGCCGTCAGTGGCTTGTATTCGAGCAATTGGAAAAATTCGTTTTCGAACACCACACGACCTTCGGTGGTGGCCACGTTTTTTCCAACCTCAAACAAACTTTCGTCGGTCATCGACACATGACCCTGCTCCATGTCATGCAAGAGGTTTTGAATTCCTTTGGAAATGCTCTCGCCATGGGTGTCGATGGCTTTTTGTTGCGCTTCGGCATTGAAGGCCAAGAAGTTGCTCGGTGCCGTGGCAGCTGCCCATTGTTCGATGGCAAATTGAATGCGGGCTTTGGTTTTGGCGTCTGTCTCAGCGGCCTCAGCCAAACCCATCAGCGTGCGTGTGTTGAGCAAATACACAGCGGCGGTGAAAGCAGACACGGGGTTGTTGTGCCAAGCCTCTGCGGAGAAACGTCGGTCCTTGAGCTTGGGATTGGCATGCAAACTTTGGTTCCACAACGACGTGGCTTCATCCATGTATTGCTTCTGCAAGGCCTCGAGTTTTTCAGTTGAAAAACTCAGTTGGGGTGCCCCACCTGGGTGGGTCCCCAAGGTTTGAAACGATGACAAGGCCTTGGCCCAGTTGTCGGCAAAGTTCTTTTGAAATTCCTGTGCTGCGCCGGTCAAAAATTGGGCAGAATCCTGTGTCATGGTGTCTCCGTTAACAAAAGGAATTGTACTTTTGCTCTGTCGCGAGTATGACAGCCCATACCCTACGTTTGTCTGACAGCTCTCAAAAAAACAAGGCTTCGCTTCATGTACTTGGTGTTGATTGCATGGCTCTATGTGGCCGTGATGATGGCCGTGGCCGAAGCCACCAGCCAAGTCGGTAGCCTCTTGGGGGCGTTGATTACTTTCCTACTCTACGGTGCGTTACCCATCACCTTGGTGGCCTACATCATGGGCACACCGGCGCGCATGCGTCGGCGCAAAGCGCAGGAAGCTGCGCAGCAAGAAGCGACCGCTTCAAGCGCTGCGCCAAATACAAGCAGCGAAGCGCCCAGTGCGTCCATCGCGTCGGTAAGAAAAGAACCTTGAAGCTTGCGCCACGGTGCACCACTGCAAGCTGCCATCGTTACCCACCACCGACACCACCCCCAACGCATGCAAGCGTTGGCGGGCCAGACCGCTCAAATTGGCAAACCATTTGTTGTGATGGGTGGGATGCTTGATGAAATGCGCATGCGCAAGCGGGTCTGTGTCCATGAATATGTCTCGCACTTCCTCCCCCACTTCAAACGCTGTAGGTCCGATGCAAGGACCTAACCAAACCTGCACAGATGCTGTGCCTACTTGGGCTTGCGAACACACAGCATGAACGGTGTTCTCAATCACACCTGCGGCCAATCCGCGCCAGCCTGCATGGGCCGCAGCGACGGCACGGCCTTGGTCGTCCGCGAGCAAGATCGGCAAGCAGTCGGCGACCATGATGGTGCAAGCCAGCTGCGTGTGCGTGGTCACACATGCATCCGCAGCCTCGCCATCCAAGGTCTCGGGGGTAAGTTGGAGCACATCCGTGCCATGCACTTGGTTCAAAAAAACCGCCTGAGCTGCGCCCAGTTGTGCCTGCAAACGTTGACGGTTGTTGGCAACCGCCAAGGGGTTGTCGCCCACGTGATCGCCAAGATTCCAACTGTCAAACGGCGGCTGCGATACGCCGCCTTGCCGCGTCGAGCACAAGGCGCTGACCCCTGCGGGCAAGGACCAGTTCAAAAGTTCAGGCAACACCATGAAGTCAAGCATACCCGGCGTTAGACTTGTGCATCTGACTCACCCGCATGTAACACCCATGAGCTATCTATTCACACCCCCAGCCGTTGTGTCTGTTCCAGTTGTTGGAGCGACGGAGGAATTTCCGGTGCACCGCATCTACTGCGTGGGCCGCAACTACGAAGAACATGCCAAGGAAATGGGGTTCACAGGTCGTGAACCGCCCTTTTTCTTTTTGAAGCCTGCAGACGCGCTGGTGTTCGTGAAGGACGGCGAGACGGGTGCCATCCCCTACCCCAGCCAAACCAAGAACCTGCATCATGAGATCGAGCTGGTGGTGGCCATTGGCAAAGGTGGCAAAAACATTGCAGCCGCCAATGCCAAGCAACACATTTATGGCTATGCCGTGGGCTTGGACATGACGCGTCGCGACTTGCAAAACGACATGAAAAAACAAGGTCGCCCCTGGTGCATCGGCAAAGCCTTTGACCACAGCGCACCGATTGGGCCGATCACCCCAGCGGCGCTTGCCGGTGATGTGGAAAATGCAGAAATTTATGTACAAGTCGGTGGCCAAGACCGTCAACGCAGCAACGTGAACAAGCTGATCTGGAACATTGCAGAAACCATCGAGCACTTGTCTGCCGCTTGGGAGCTGCAACCCGGCGATCTGATTTACACCGGCACGCCTGAAGGCGTAGCGGCAGTTGTATCAGGCGACACCATGGTGGGCGAAGTCAGTGGACTGGGCCAACTCAAAGTCCATGTGGCCTGAGACTCAGATGTTTCATCGCACCCCCATTGCACACTGCAAAGCTTGCGGCACTGCCGTGCAGTACCGCTTACCCGATGACGGAGACACGCGTGAACGTGCGGTGTGTGCAGCCTGCCACACCATCCATTACGAAAACCCATTGAATGTGGTGGGCACCATTCCCGTGTGGGGCGACAAAGTGCTGCTGTGCAAACGCAACATCGAGCCCCGCATGGGCAAGTGGACCTTGCCTGCCGGGTTCATGGAATTGGGTGAAACCGTGGCACAAGGTGCAGCACGTGAAACCCAAGAAGAAGCTGGCGCGCAGTTTGAGCTGCAAGGCTTGTTCAGTTTGATGAACGTGGTGCGTGTGGGTCAGGTGCATTTTTTCTACCGAGCCAAACTGCTCAGCGATCAATTCGATCCAGGGCACGAAACCATGGAAGCACGGCTCTTTGACGAGCATGAAATTCCTTGGGACGAGATCGCTTTTCGCACGGTCAAAGAAACGCTGGAACACTACTTTGCCGACGCCAAGGCACAACAGTTTCATTTTCACCAAGTCGACATCGTGTGATTGCTGCCATTTCGGCAGGGGAATTCCCTTAATTAACCGACCAATTGGTCGGATTAATATGGCTTGTTATCAATCTGGAGTCGAATCCCCCATGAACAATCTCTTCAAACGCGCCGCCGTCGCGGCAGCTATGGCCAGCGCAGGCCTGGTGGCCCAAGCGGCAGACCCTATTGTGCTGAAGGTGCACCACTTCTTGGGCCCACAGTCCATTCAACACACCACGATGCTGCGAACTTGGTGCGACAACATCAGCAAGGATTCGGGCAACCGCTTGCAGTGCCAAATTTATCCGGCCATGCAGCTTGGCGGCACCCCTCCGCAATTGTTTGACCAAGCGCGCGATGGTGTTGCCGATGTGGTGTGGACTCTGCCTGGTTACACCGCCGGTCGTTTCCCCAAGATGGAAGTGTTTGAATTGCCGTTCACGATGACCAATGCCGAGGCTACCAGCCGTGCGGCCTGGGATTACTACGAAAAAAATGCGCTCGAAGAATTCAAAGATGTGAAAGTCTTGGCCATGCACGTGCACGGCCCGGGCAATATCTTCACGTCTAAGAAGCAAATCAAAACCATGGCTGACATCAAGGGTTTGAAGCTGCGTGGTCCGACCCGTTTGACCACCAAATTGCTGGCCAGCATGGGCGCGACCCCCGTGGGCATGCCTGTGCCTGCGGTGCCTGATGCACTCTCCAAGGGTGTGATTGATGGTGCCGTGATCCCCTATGAAGTTGGCCCTGGCATCAAGGTCGATGAATTGGCTCGTTTCACCGCAGAACCAGACCGCAGCTACAACGCGCTCTACACCACCGTCTTTGTGGTGCCCATGAACAAAGCCAAGTACGAGTCTTTGCCTGCTGACTTGCAAAAGGTCATCGACAAGAATTCAGGTCGCGAGTTGTCCGCATTCCTTGGCAAGACCCAAGCTGGCAACGACGTGCCCGGCAAAGAAAAAATGGTGGCTGCAGGTCACGTG
>CANCUP010000064.1 GCA_947381325.1 Comamonadaceae bacterium | reverse complement strand
GTGGGTGTGTTGCACCCCGTCACCGGTGCGCTGGCCTACTCGGGTCAGCAATGCCGCGAAGGCGTGATGATGGCCATTGATGACATCAACAAAGCCGGTGGCATCAAGTCGCTGGGCGGCGCCAAGATTGAAGCCCTGCTGGGTGACGCACAGTCCACCCCACAAGCGGGTGCGGCGGAAGTTGAAAAAATGAACGAAGCGGGTGTGAGCGCCATCGTCGGTGCGTTTGCCTCGGCCATTTGCTTGGCCACCACGCAAGCCGCGGCCAAATACAACCTGCCCCACGTGGTGGACGTCGGTGTGGCCGATCAAATCGTTGAGCGTGGTTTGAAAAACACCTTCCGCTTTGGCCCTGGCTACAAAAAGTGCGCGGAAGTGGCCGTGGCCAATTTGCACGTGCTCAACACCGCTGCGGGCAAGCCTGCGCGCACCGTGATGATCATCCACGAAGAGTCCTTGTTTGGCACCGGCACCGCCAACTTGCTGGCACGTGAGCTGCCCGGTTATGGCTACGACGTGAAAGAAGTTGTCAAGCACGCCAATCCCACGCGAGACTTCAACAACATTGTGTTGCGCATGAAGCAGGTCAACCCCGACATCGTGATCCCGGCCAACTACTACAACGAGTACGCCTTGTTGGTGCGCACCATGCAGCAGCAAAAAGTCACGCCCAAAGCGATTTACTCGGTTTTGGGTGGCGCGGCATCGAGCTACAAATTCGTCAAAGAATTTCCAGAGGCGGCCAACGGCATCATCGACTGCAACCATTGGTTCAACCCACGCGACAAGCGTTCGTTGGAACTCAAAAAGCGCGTCGAAGCCAAGGGCTTGTTCTTCAGCTACGAGGTGTTCATGGCCTACACGGCGATGCGCTTGTTGGCCGATGCGATTGAACGCGCCAAGTCGACCGACCGCGCCGCCATCATCGACGCCTTGAACAAGAGCACTTTCTCTGACCACATCATGCCGTACGGCACCACGCAGTTTGTCAACGGCCAAAACATGGGTGCTCAGCCTTTGATGACCCAAGTGGTCAAGGGCGACATCAAGGTGATCATTCCGCGCGACTACCGCGAAGTTGAACCCATCTTCCCCTTGAAAGCCTAAGACGTACGCCAAAGCCACGCCATGTTTGATCTGTCTATTTTGTTTGCCTCGGTGCTCAATGGCATCACCACGGGTGCTGTCTATGCGTTGATTGCGCTCGGGCTGACCTTGATCTATGGCGTGCTGCACATCATCAACTTCGCCCACGGGGCGTCGTTGATGGTGGCTTTGTACGGTGTGTATTTTTTAAAAGAACAACTTGGCATTGACCCTTACCTGGCTTTGCCCATCATGGTGCCCGCCATGTTTGCCTTGGGCTATGTGTTGCAGCGGGGTGTCATCAACCGTGCCAGCCATGGCAAAGACGAAAATATCTTGCTGGTCACCCTGGGCCTGTCCATCATTTTGGAAAACCTGGCCCTGCTGTTTTTCAAGTCCGACACCCGCAACATTGAAACCGCGTACACCCTGACCACGGTCAACATCGGCCCGGCCATGATTGCCTTGCCGAAGTTGGTGTCGTTTGTTGGTGCCCTGGTGGTGTCGGCGGTGTTGCTGGCGGTGATGCGCTACACCGACTTGGGCCGCGCTATTCGCGCCGTGGCCAAAGAAAAACACGGTGCCCGTTTGATGGGCATCGATGTGGACCATGTGTACGCCATGTGCTTTGGCATTGGCTTGGCCTGCTTGGGGGCGGCGGCTTGTTTCTTGTTGCCCGCCTATTACGTCAACCCCTTGGTGGGCAGCGGCTTTGTGCTGGTGGCTTTCACCATCGTGGTGCTGGGTGGCATGGGCAGTTTTGTCGGTGCCTTGGTGGGTGGCTTGCTGATTGGCGTGGTCGAGTCCATTGGGGGCTTGTACCTGGGCGAGTCGCTCGGGCAGGTCGGCATTTTTGCCATCTTCATTGCGGTGCTGTTGTTCCGTCCGCAAGGTTTGTTTGGAGCACGCGCATGAAAGATGTCCGTGCCATTGCGCTGTTTGTGTTGTTGGTGGGCAGTATTCCGTTTCTGACCGATTCAGGGGTGGTGCTCAACTTTGTGATGATGGCCTTGTACGCCTGCTTGCTCGCGCAAGCCTGGAACGTGCTGGGTGGTTTTGGCGGCCAGTTCTCGTTTGGCCATGCGCTGTTTTTTGGCACCGGGGCCTATGTTCAAGTCATGGCCCAAGTGCATGGGGCTTGGAACCCTTGGCTCAGCTTGGCGCTGTCCATGGGCACCAGCGCTGCGGTGGGCTTGTTGGTGGGCGCTTTGTCGTTTCGCTATGGCCTCAAGGGCTCTTACTTTGCGCTGGTCACGCTGGCCTTTGCCGAGGTGTTTCGCATCGTCGCGTTGTCGGTGCCATTCACCGGTGCAGGCGTGGGCTTGATGCTGCCCCTGCGTGAGTCGGTGGGCAATATGCAGTTTGCCTCGCGTGCTGGCTATGTGTGGCTGATTCTGGGCTTGGTGACGGTGGCCTTGTGCGTGACGGCGTGGTTGCGCCACTCACGGTTTGGCGCTTACCTGCAAGCCGTGCGCGACAACGAAGACGCCGCACGCGCCATTGGCGTCAACCCCTTCTTGGTCAAGCTCTGGGCCACCGTGTTGTCGGGGGCGTTGATGGGCGCAGGCGGCGCGTTTTATGTGCAGGTCTTTCAGTACATCGACCCCGGCTTGGCCTTTGGTCCGCACACCTCGGTGGAGGCCTTGGTGGGTGCCATCGTGGGTGGCATGGGCACGCTGTGGGGCCCGGTGGTGGGCGCCTTGGCCTTGCATGTGTTGGCCGATGTGACGCGCAATTTGTTTGGTCAGTTGCCCGGCATCAACATGGTGGTCTACGGCTGTGTGTTGGTGTTGATCGTCATGTTCTTGCCACGCGGTGTAGGTGGCATTGGCCAGCGTTGGTTCAAGCGCCAAGACAGCGCGTCACAGACGAAGGAGGGCGCATGAGCTTGTTGGAAGTCAGCCACGTGTCGCGCGCCTTTGGTGGCTTGCGCGCTGTGCAAGATGTGAGCCTGCAAGTGCCAGCAGGCAGTTTGACCGCCTTGATTGGCCCCAATGGCGCGGGCAAGACCACGCTGTTCGCGTTGATGTCTGGCTTTTTGGTGCCCGACACGGGCCGCGTCACCTTTGACGGCGTGGACATCACCGGCCGCGCGCCGCACCTCAATGCCGCCTTGGGCTTGACGCGCACGTTTCAAATCGTGCAGCCCTTTGCCTCGCAAACCGTGCGTGAAAACATCGCCGTGGGTGCGCACCTGCAACACGCCAAACGCAGCGATGCCTTGCACGCCGCCGAAGCCGTGGCCGAGCGCGTGGGCTTGTACGCCCAACTCGACAAACCTGCCGGTGACCTCACGGTGGCGGGGCGCAAACGCCTGGAGTTGGCCCGTGCCTTGGCCACCCAACCCAAGCTCTTGTTGCTCGATGAGGTGCTGGCCGGTTTGAACCCGCAAGAAATTCAAGACATGTTGCCCGTGGTGCGCGGCCTGGTGGCCGGGGGTGTGACGGTGCTCATGATTGAGCACGTCATGCAAGCCGTGATGAACTTGGCCGAGCATGTCTGGGTGTTGGCCCAGGGCCAACTCATTGCCCAAGGCGCACCCACCGAGGTGACGCAAAACCCGCAGGTGATCGAGGCCTATCTGGGCCACGGCACGGCGGCGCGTTTGCGCAAAACACAGCAGGAGGCCGTATGAGCGATTTGCTCACCATCGAAGGCCTGCGCGCAGGCTATGGTGCCGTGGAGGTGTTGCGTGGGGTGGACCTGCACATGGCCCCCGGCGAATTGGTGGCTTTGCTCGGCAGCAATGGCGCAGGCAAAACCACCCTCAACTCGGTGGTCTCGGGCCTGGTGCCCACCTGGGCCGGTCGGGTGGTGTTTGACGGCCAAGACCTCACCGGTGCGCATTACCGACGTGTGGTGCAAGCCGGCTTGATTCAGGTGCCCGAAGGCCGCAAGGTGTTCCCCAACCTCAGCGTGTTGGAGAACCTGGAGCTGGGTGCCTTCACCCGCGCCCGCGCACGTCGTGCTGAAAATTTGCTGCGTGTGTTTGACACCTTCCCCCGCCTGCGCGAACGCCAGACGCAACTCGCGGGCACCATGAGCGGTGGCGAGCAACAAATGCTGGCCATCGGGCGCGGCCTCATGGCCGAGCCCAAGCTGTTGATCTTGGACGAGCCGTCCTTGGGCCTGTCGCCGCTGTTGGTGGAAGAAATGTTCGCCCTCATCGCGCAGCTGCGTGCGGGCGGTTTGGCGGTGTTGTTGGTGGAACAAAACGTGGGTCAGTCACTCGAGATTGCCGACCGCGCCTATGTGATGGAGAACGGCCTCATCCGTTTCTCGGGCACCTCGGCTGAGCTGTTGGCCAGCGACACGCTGCGTCAAGCCTATTTGGGCGTGTGAGTTAGCCCATGTTGTGTGTTCGCTTTTTACGTGTGGGGTGTCTGTTGGCTGGCTTGGCCGCATTTGGCGCGTGGGCCCAAAGTGTCAGCCCCACGGCGCCTGTGCGCATCTTGGTGGGGGCGCCTGCGGGCGGCAGCACCGACACCATGGCCCGCGCCGTGGCGCAGGCCATGGGCCAGCAACTGGGCCGCACCGTGGTGGTGGAAAACCGTCCCGGTGCCGGTGGCAACTTGGCTGCCGAAGCCGTGGCGCGTGCCGCGCCTGATGGTCAAACCTTGCTGATGAGTTTCACCAGCCACGCCATCAACGCCTCGCTGTACCCGCGCTTGCCGTTCGACCCGGTGAAAGACTTCACGCCGCTCACCATGGTGTCCACCTCGCCGTCGGTGTTGGTGGCGCACCCGTCTTTGGCGGCGAACAACGTGGCCGAGTTGGTGGCTTTGGCCAAAGCCAAACCGGGCCAACTCAACTTCGCCATTGGGGCCTTGGGCTCGTCACTGCATTTGGCGGGCGAGGCCTTCAAGCTCAAAGCCGGTGTTTTCATCGTCAACATTCCTTACCGTGGCACCGCACCTGCGGTGCAAGACGTGTTGGCCGGTCAGGTGGAGTTGATGTTTGCCGCGGTGGGCAATGTGCAACAACACATCCGCGCGGGCAAGCTCAAGGCGCTCGGCGTGACCAGCCCGCACCGTCTGGCCGCGCTGCCCGAAGTGCCCGCCATGGCCGACACCTTGCCGGGCTTTGAGTCCAGCGCCTGGTTTGGCTTGTTTGCGCCCGCCAAGTTGCCCCCTGATGTGTTGCGCACCTGGAGCGACGCCGCACGCGCGGCGGTGCAAAGCCCGGACGTGCGGCGTCGCATCGAAGCCGAAGGTGCCACCGCCGTGGGCAACAGCCCGCAAGACTTTGCCCGCTTTGTGGTGGCCGACATCGCGCGCTGGCGCGAGGTGGTGAAGTTTTCTGGAGCCAAACCCGAATGACGCGCGTTTCTTCTTCTGCCCAGGCGCCACAAACGCTGGCGCAAAAACTCATCGCCCGTGCCGCAGGCCGTGCGCAGGTGGCCGTGGGCGAGGTGGTGACTTGCCAGGTCGACCTGGCCATGTTCCACGACTCATCAGGCCCACGGCGCTTGAAGCCCATGCTCGACGACTTGGGTGCCAAGATTTGGGACCCGGCCAAAGTGGTGCTGGTGATGGACCACTACGTGCCTGCGCAAGACGCCGATGCCCAGCGCATTGTGCAAATCGCGCGCGACACCGCCCGCGAGTGGCGCTTGCCCAACGTGATTGACTCGGAGGGCATTTGCCACGTGGTGTTGCCCGAGCGCGGCCATTTGCGCCCCGGTATGTTGTGCGTGGGCGGCGACTCGCATTCGCCCACCGGCGGCGCCTTGGGCACCTACATGTTTGGCATTGGCGCGACCGAAATGCTGGGCGTGGTGGTGACGGGTGAAATTTGGGTGCAAGTGCCCCGCACCTTGCGCATGCTGTGGCGCGGTCAACTGGCGGCGGGCGTGTGCGCCAAAGACATGATGCTGCACATGATTGCGCGCTTTGGCATGAACGGCGGCCAATACCAAGCGGTGGAGTTTGCCGGTGAAGCCGTGATGCGCTTGGGCATGCAAGAGCGCATGACCCTCTCCAACATGAGTGCCGAGATGGGTGCGCAAGCCGGCCTGATTGCAGCCGACGACACCACTTGCGATTACCTGCGCAGCGTGGGTGTGCCCGAAGACGCCTTGCAACACGCGCACCAGTGGCACACCGATGCCGGTGCCGACTGCGAAGACTTTGCCTTTGACGCCAACTGCTTGAGCCCCCAAGTGGCTGCCCCCCACAGCCCAGCCAACACGCGCGCCGTGGGCGACTACGCCGACGTGGCGCTGAACGTGGCCTACATCGGTGCTTGCACCGGGGCCAAGCTGGAAGACTTGCGTGCCGCCGCCCAGGTGCTGCGCGGCCACCAGGTGGCCTCGGGTGTGCGTTTGCTGGTGGCGCCCGCCAGCGCCCGCGACCAAGCCCAGGCGGAGCGCGAAGGCGTCATGCAAGTGTTGCGCGATGCGGGTGCCCAGGTGTTGCCCAACAGCTGTGGTGCGTGTGCGGGCTATGGCGCGACTTTTGAAGAAGGGGCCACTGTCATTTCCAGCACGGCACGCAATTTCAAAGGACGCATGGGCCCAGCCAGCGTGCAGGTGTACCTGGCGTCGCCTTGGACGGTGGCGGCCTCGGCCTTGCGTGGGCGCATCAGCGATGTGCGGGAGCTGCTATGACGACGACATCACGTGTGTGGAAGCTCGGTGCCGATGTGGACACCGATGTGCTGGCTCCTGGCATCTACATGAAAAACGGCATTGAGGTGATTGCCCAACACTGCCTCGAATCGCTGCGCCCCGACTTTGCCGCCGGCGTGCGCCCCGGCGATGTGCTGGTGGCGGGCCCCAACTTTGGCATTGGCTCCTCGCGTGAGCAAGCTGCGGGTGCCCTGGTGCATTTGGGTGTGCGTGCGGTGGTGGCGCCGTCGTTCAGTGGTTTGTTTTTTCGCAACGCGTTCAACCTCGGGCTGCTCTTGCTGACCTGTGCCGAGGCCGAGCAGTTGCAAGAGGGCGATGCGGTCACTCTGGTGAGCGCAGGCGTGCAACGTGCCGACGGCAGCGTGTTGCCTTGCCAGCCGATTCCTGATTTTTTAATGGACATGGTCCATGCCGGAGGTTTGATGAATGTCTTGAAACAACGCAGCCAAGGAACACACCATGCGTGAGCACACCGCTGCAACCACCCTCGACCCCGTCACGCTCGCCGTGCTCAAGGGGCGTTTGGAACAAATCGCCGATGAAATGGACGCCACGCTGTACCGCAGCGCGTTCAACCCCATCATTGCCGAGGCGCACGACGCCTGCCATGGCTTGTACGACGCCCAGAGTGGCGACACCTTGGTGCAAGGCAAATCGGGCTTGCCCGTGTTTGTGGGCGCCATGGCCTTTGCCGTGCGTGCTGCGGCGCGCGTGGCGCAAGAGCGCGGCGGCATGGTCGACGGTGACACCTGGTTGTTCAACGACCCCTACGAAGGCGGCACCCATGCCAACGACTTCAAGCTGGTGCGCCCCTTCTTTCGCAACGGCCAGCTGTTTTGTTACTTGGCCTCTGCCGCGCACTGGCATGACGTGGGCGGTGCCGTGCCCGGCAACTACAACCCAGCGGCCACCGAGTGCTGGCAAGAGGCGGTGCAAATTCCGCCGGTGCGCATCGTGCGCCAAGGCCAGTTGGATGGCGATGTGCTGGCCATCTTGCGCGCCAACACGCGCTTGCCCGACAGCTTGTGGGGCGACCTGAACGGCCAGCTCTCAGCGCTGGAGTTGGGCGTCAAACGGCTGGACGGACTGCTCGACGAATACGGTGACACCGTGGTGTTGCAAGCCATGGGCGAGTTGCGCAAACGTGCCTTGGTGCTGATGCGCGCGCACATTCAAAACCTGCCCGATGGCCGCTACAGCTTTGAAGACGTGCTCGACAACGACGGCGTGAAAGACGAGTTGCTGACCATCGCCCTGGACATGACCGTCAAGGGCGACCGCTTGACGCTGGATTTTTCGCGCACCTCGCCCCAGTGCGCAGGCCCGGTGAACATTTCGCGCGCCACTGCTGTGGCGGCGTGCTATGTGGCGCTCAAGCATGTGTTCCCGGATGTGCCCGCCAACGCGGGTGTGCTTGACGCGGTGGACTTTGTGTTGCCCGATGGCCTGGTGATCACCGCCGAGCGCCCACGCCCGGTGGGGGGCTACACCGAAACCATTTTGCGCATGATCGATGTGATCTTCAGCGCCACCGCCTTGGCCGACCCCAACCGCGCCGTGGCCCACGCCTACGGCACCATCAACGCCTTGTCCATCGCCGGACACCGCACCGATGCCGCACGCAAAGGCCAGCGCTGGGTGATGTTCAGCTTCTTTGGCGGTGGCCACGGTGGCCACAGCACGGGGGACGGCTTGAGCCACAGCAACGCGCCCATCTCGACCGCCACCATTCCGCCACTGGAAATTTTGGAAGCCGCTTACCCGGTGCGTTTCACCGAATGGTCGCTGCGCGCCAACTCAGGCGGCGACGGCACACACCGCGGTGGCTTGGGCGCGGTGTACGAAATTGAGCTGCTCGAAGAAAGCGCCGAGGCCTTCATCTTCGGTGAGCGTGGCAAAGCGCCACCCAAAGGCATTGCAGGCGGCGGCAACGCCTTGCCCAACGTGTTTTCGTACCAGCACAACGGCCAGTGGTGTAAGCCCCCCATGGTCTCCAAGATGCTCGGCATCCAACTCAAAAAAGGCGAGCGCGTGCGTCTGGAAACCCCAGGCGGCGGTGGCTGGGGCCCAGCCGCAGGCCGCGACGCCGCTGCGCGTGCACACGACGTGACCTTGGGTTACGTCAGCGATTCGAACACCACTTCTTCAAAGGTCAAACCATGAGTACGCAACAGCCTGTCACGCCACACCTGGTGGTGGGTGTCGATGTGGGCGGTACCTTCACCGACTTGTTTGTGCTCGACGAGCGCGATGGCTCGGCCCGCATTGTCAAAGTGCCCTCGACCCGTGGCGAAGAAGCCCGTGGCTTCATGAACGGCGTGGTGCGTGTGAGCGAAGGCAATGCGCCCACGGCCACCGCCAGTGGTTCAGCAGCCGGTGTGGCCTCGACCTTGGCCACCATCGTGCACGGCACCACCGTGGGCACCAACGCGCTGTTGGAGCGCAAGGTGGCCCGCACCGGCATCATCACCACACGCGGCTTTCGCGATGTGTTGGAAATGCGCCGCCGCGACCGGCCCCAAACCTGGGGACTGCGCGGCAGCTTCACCCCCGTGGTGCCGCGTGACCTGCGCCTGGAAGTGGACGAGCGCGTGCTGGCCGATGGCAGCTTGCACACGGCGGTGGACTTGGCCCAAGTGCGCGCCCAAACCCAGGCGCTGTTGGACGCGGGCTGCGAAGCGGTGTGCGTGTTTTTCATCAACGCCTATGCCAACCCCGTCAACGAACAACACGCCGTGGCCGCTGTGCGCGCCATGTGGCCCAACCCCTATGTGACCTCGGCCAGCGAAGTGCTGCCCGAAATTCGTGAGTTCGAGCGTTGCTCCACCGCCACCTTGAACGCCGCCTTGCAGCCCGTGGTGGGCAGCTACTTGGCCAAGCTCGAAGACGACTTGCGCACCCAGGGCTTCAGCGGTGAGTTGTTGATTGTGCAAAGCAACGGCGGCGTGATGTCGCGCGAGACCGCCTGCGATGTGCCGGTGCGCACGGCGCTCTCGGGCCCTGCCGCAGGCGTGATTGCCTGTGCGGCGGTGGCGCGTGCCTCGGGGTATCCCAACGTGATCACGGGCGACATGGGGGGCACCTCGTTTGACGTGTCGCTGGTGGCCGAGGGCGAAGCCTCGCTGGCGGCACAAACCTCCATCGAGTTTGGGCTGGTGGTGCGCTCGCCCATGATTCAAATTGAAACCATCGGTGCCGGTGGCGGCTCGATCGCGTCGGTCGACGCCAGTGGCATGTTGCAAGTCGGCCCCGAGTCGGCAGGCAGCATTCCGGGGCCGGTGTGCTACGGACGTGGCAACACGCGACCCACCGTGACCGACGCCAACGTGGTGTTGGGGCGCATTGCTGCAGACCGTCCTTTGGGCGGTGGCTTGTTGCAAGCGCTCGACGCCCAAGCCGCTGAGCTGGCCATTCAAACCCATGTGGCCACGCCCTTGGGGTTGGAGGTGTTGGCCGCTGCCGAAGCCATACTGACCGTGGCCAACGCCAAGATGGCGGGTGCCATTCGCGTGGTGTCGATCGAGCGCGGTCACGACCCACGCCAGTTTGCCTACATGCCGTTTGGTGGCGGCGGTGCCTTGCATGTGTGCGCCATGATGCGTGAGGTGGGTGTGACCACCGGCATCGTGCCGCGTTACCCCGGCGTCACCTCGGCCTTGGGCTGCGTGATGGCCGACATGCGCCACGACGCGGTGCAAACCTTGAACAAGTCGCTGCTCGATTTGGACTTGGCGCAACTCAAGTCCCGCCTGGCCGACTTGGCCGAGGCTTGCCAAAAACGCCTCGACTCTGCGGGCGTGCGCTTTGAGCGTGTGCAAGAAGTGGTGGCCTTGGACATGCTCTACATGGGCCAGACCCACACCTTGCAAGTGCCCTTGAACGCGGATGACATCAGCCGCGAGAGCATTCAAGCTGCGTTTGAAAAAGCCTATGCCGCGTCGTTTGGCCGTGTGCTCACCGGCATGGCCATTCGTGTGATGAACCTGCGCTACGCTCGCATTGGCGTGCGTCCCAAGTTCGACCTGGCCGTGCTGGCCCCCAAGGGCGCGGGCAGCACCGCGTCGCTGGGTGTGCAGCGCGTGTACCACGCCGGCCAATGGTGGGACGCTCAGCGCTATGCGCGTTTGGACTTGCCCGTGGGCGCCCAAGTGGCCGGCCCGGCCATTCTGGAACAGGCCGACACCACGGTGTGGCTGGAGCCTGGCTTCAGCGCCCGTGTGGACACGCTGGGCAACTTGTTGGTGGAAAGGAATGCCGCATGAGCCTGAGCCACAGCCCCGCGACACCACGCCGCATCGCTTTGGTGGTGGTGGATTTGCAAAACGACTTTCTGGCGCCCGAGGGCGCCTACGCACGCGGCAACACCGTGAGCCCCGAGGCCTTGCTGCTGCCTGCGCGCGTGGCGCCCGTGGCCGAGGCGGTCAAGCACCACCACGGCCTAGTGGCGGCCAGCTTGTTCACCTTGTGGCCCGATGCCAAGGGGCAGCCCATGATTTCGCCACACCTGCTGGAGCGCCGCCCGTTTTTGCGTGCGGGTGACTTTGCGCCCGGCAGCTGGGGCCAGGCCAATGTGGCGGCCATTGCACCGTGGGTGGATGTGTCGGTGTGCAAGGTGGCGTATTCGGCGTTCTTCAACACCCAACTCGATTGGGTGCTGCGCCGCGCGGGCGTGGACACGGTGGTGGTGTGCGGCATCGTCACCAACGGCGGCGTGGCCAGCACGGTGCGCGATGCCCACATGCGTGACTACCGCACCGTGGTGCTGAGCGACGGCTGCGCCACTTTTTCTGAGGCTGCGCACCAGGCCGCGCTGACCGACATGGCGTCGGTGGCCGAGGTGATGACCTGCGCCCAATTTTTGGCCACGCCATGAGCCCCACGGTTGAACGCGTGGCCAGCTTCACCGCGCCGGTGCACACGGCGGTGGCCATTGTGGGCGGCGGTGCTTGCGGCCTCACCGCTGCGCTCACCCTGAGCCAACTGGGCGTGGACTGCGTGGTGCTGGAACGCGATGTTTTGCCCACCGGGTCGACCGCCTTGTCGTCGGGCTTTGTGCCCGCAGCCGCCACCCAAGCGCAGCAGGCGCAAGGCATCAGCGATTCGCCGGCGCTGTTGGCGCAAGACATTCAAGCCAAAGCCCATGGCCGTGCGTCGCCTGTGTTGGTGGACGCCTACAGCCGCGCCATTGGCCCTGCTATGGACGCGCTGGCACACCACCACGGTGTGCCGTGGCAGGTGCTCGACACGTTTTTGTACCCCGGCCACAGCGTGCACCGCATGCATGCCGTGCCCGAAAAAACCGGCGCCGGTTTGATGATGCGTTTGCACAATGCCGCTGAAGCGGCGGGCGTGGTGGTGCTGACCGAAGCCCAGGTGAGCACGCTGTATGTGAACCACGCCGACCACCTGTTGGGTCTGGGCTTTGTGCGCCCCGATGGTCAACTGGAGCAACTCAGCTGCGACAGCGTGCTGCTGGCGTGCAACGGCTTTGGGGGCAACGCCGAGTGGGTGAGCCGCTTGTTGCCGGAGATGCGCGACGCGCTGTACGCCGGCCACACCGGCAACGACGGCAGTGCCATCGCCTGGGGCCAACAACTGGGTGCGCAATTGGCCGACCTGGGTGGCTACCAAGGCCACGGCTCGTGGGCTGTGCCGCAAGGCGCGTTGATCTCGTGGGCCTTGATGATGGAAGGCGGTGTGCAGGTCAATGCGCTGGGGGCACGCTTTCATGACGAAACCCAGGGCTACTCCGAAGCGGCGGTGCATGTGCTGGCGCAACCGGGTGGCACGGCGTGGAATGTGTTCGACGACCGCTTGCTCGCCTTTGCCCAAGAATTTCCTGATTTTCGTGAAGCACAAGCAGCCGGTGCGGTGCACAGCTTTGCCGATGTGGCGGCGCTGGCGCAACACATGGGTTGCTCGGCAGACACCTTGCGTCACACCTTGGACGCTGTGCGCGAGGGCCAAGACCCGGTCACAGGCCGCCACTTCAAACGCAGCTTAGAAGCGCCGTTTCATGCCATTCGCGTGACCGGGGCTTTGTTCCATACGCAAGGCGGGCTCGACATCAATGCCCAATGCCAAGTGCTGCGCCCCGACGGCAGCGCCTTGCCCAACCTGCTGGCCGCAGGCGGCGCGGCGCGCGGTGTGTCGGGCGATGCGGTGTGGGGTTATTTGTCGGGCAATGGGCTGCTCAGCGCCATTGCGGGCGGCTTTATTGCGGCACACACCGCTGCACACATGGCGGCACAGACCGTCACACACACCCAAGCTTGAGGGAGACGCTCCATGAATTTGAAACAACGTTTGAACCAGCCCGAGGTGTTGCTGGCCCCCGGTGTGTACGACGCTTTCAGTGCCTTGATTGCTGAGCAAGCGGGCTTTGAGGCGCTGTACCTGTCGGGTGCCTCGGTGGCGTACACCTTGCTCGGTCGCTCGGACATTGGCTTGACCACGGCCAGTGAGGTGGCGCACACCTTGGCGCACATCACCGACCGCGTGCGCGTGCCCGTGATCGTGGATGCCGACACCGGCTTTGGCAACGCCTTGAACACGCAGCGCACCGTGCGCGAGTTTGAGCGTGCGGGCGCGGCGATGATTCAACTGGAAGACCAAACCTTCCCCAAGCGCTGCGGCCATTTGGATGGCAAAGGCGTGGTGCCTGTGGCCGAGATGGAAGGCAAGCTGCGCGCGGCGCTGGATGCGCGGCATTCGTCAGACACCTTGATCTTGGCGCGCACCGATGCGGTGGCCGTGGAAGGTTTTGACGCCGCGCTGGAACGCGCCGAGCGCTACCTGGCGTGCGGCGTGGATGCCTTGTTCATCGAAGCCGTGCGCAGCCCCGAGCAAATGAACGCTGCCTGCCAGCAGTTTGCACAGCGCGTGCCCATGCTGGCCAACATGGTGGAGGGGGGCAAAACCCCGGTGCAAAGCGCCGACGTGTTGGGACAACGCGGCTACAAGATCGTGATTTTTCCGGGCGGCACCGCACGCGCGGTGGCACATACCCTGCAAGGCTATTACGCCAGCTTGCACCAACACCAAACCACCTTGCCGTGGCAACACCAGATGCTCGACTTTGACGGCCTGAATGCGGCGATTGGCACGCCTGAGTTGCTGGCGCAGGGCAAGCGCTACGAGTGAGTGTGCGTCGCGTTGCACTGTTGTCACAGGTCTGGCGCTTGGTGCCACAGCACAAGGCAAAAAAAAGCCAGCGTGAAGCTGGCTTTTTTCACGCATCGCGAAAGCTTCAATAGCTGTTGCGCTTGCCGTCGTAACCACCGCCGAAACCACCGCTGCGGGGTGGGCGCGCTTCCATGGGACGCGCGATGTTCACGGTCAGGTCACGGCCGCCCATGTTCTTGCCGTGCAGGCCTTGGATGGCTGCCTCAGCTTCTTGGCTGTTGGACATTTCGACAAAGCCAAAGCCTTTGGAGCGGCCCGTGTCGCGTTCCATCATGACCTTGGCAGATTGCACTTGGCCAAAGGCAGAGAATTGTTGTTGCAGATCGTCGTCACGCACCGAGTAGGTCAGATTGCCGACATAAAGTTTGTTGCTCATTTTGGAGTCTTTCAAAAAATCGCGCCTTGCGAATGAATCAGGCGCAGGTTAAAAACAGAGTGCTGAGGAATCAAGCCAGCAAGCTTGGATTGGTCATCCAGTCACGACCTTGCGCCGCTGCATACATCAGCGCGCTGTCTTGACATTTGAATTCAGGTTTGAATGTGTAGATGCGGTCATTCGTCTGTGATCCCTCGCCCCTGCGGATGGAAAGAACGGCCGTGTGATGACCCGCGTCGTGTGACCGGCTGAGCGGTGTGATCCGAAAATTGCCAACGGCAAATGGATGTGAAGAAACTAATGACATGAAAACCAGTGATGTACGGGCGCTGAGTGCCCGGGTTCATGCCGTTGCAAAGTACAACGGTACATGACCATGGGTGACGGTGTGAAGGTCACCAAAAAAGCTTGCCTAGGGAAAAGTCAGACCACCCATGGTGTCCCAGATAGTCGGGGGTGGTGGAGGTGTGCGGTGTTGGGAGTACCGCTGCTCAAATCGAACTTGGTTGCAGCATGAGGTAGCAAAAAAACGCTGCAATGCGCTGAATGTACCTGAGTTATCGGGTTCGCACAACAACTATCTGGATATTTTCAATTGAGCAAGCAGCGTGGATGAGTGAATGCGTGTTACTTCCGCTGTGAAGCCTTGATGTACACGTCGTCATGGTCTCGCCGGCCCACAGAGATCACGATCACCACCAAGCGATGGTCAATCACTTCGTAGACCAAGCGGTAGCCCACATCATGCAGTTTGATTTTGTAGGTGTTGTGCAGTTCTCCACGCAATTTGGCTGAGGCCACATGGGGGCTGGTGAGCCTCTTGGCTAATTGCTTTTGAAATAGCGTGCGAATTGAGCCGTCAAGTTTGCGCCACTCCTTCCAGGCGCTGACATGAAACTCAAGGCTATAGGTCTTCAAGTTTCACCTTGACCGTTTTGCCACCAGAGCGGGCTTTGACGATCTTGGTCAGCTCGGCGTCTTCAAGCCGCTCCAACATGTCTTCATAGGTGGCGGCAGAAATCAAATAAGCCGTGGGTTTGTTGTGATTGAGAACAGCCACAGGAGACTGTTCAGCCACACCAATAACCCCGCTTGGGTTGCGACGTAAGTCGGTCATGCTGACGGTTTTGCGAGAGAAGATGGTTTGGGTGATGGACATGGTATTTTGTGCTTTATTTAGTGTATTTTTACGTGCTTTTTAAAACGAGTCAATGCAATGTGTGGAACCCATGACAACTTCTCAATGAAGACCTGATCGGATGACATCC
>CANCUP010000063.1 GCA_947381325.1 Comamonadaceae bacterium | reverse complement strand
GCCATGAAGCTGGCGGTCAGCACCGAGCGGTAAAGCGCAGCAAAGGTGTTGGGGTTTTGTTGGATGAAGGCGTCGCTCACCCCAAAGGCGCAGCAAGGGTGGCCGTCCCAAATTTCTTTGGACAGGATGTGGATGAAGCCCACCTCGTCGTACACCGCGCGTTGGTTGAAGGGGTCTGGGCCCAAGAAGCCGTCGATGTTGCCCGCGCGCAAGTTGGCCACCATCTCGGGCGGAGGGGTGACACGAATTTGCACATCGGTGTCGGGGTTCAAACCGTTTTCTGCCAAGTAGTAGCGCAACAAGAAGTTGTGCATGCTGTACTCAAACGGCACAGCAAATTTGAAGCCTTTCCAGCTCTTGGGGTCGCGCTTGTCTTTGTGCTTGACGTGCAAGGTGATGGCTTGGCCGTTGGTGTTTTGAATGCTGGCCACATTCATGGGCATTTGCGTGCTGCCCAGGCCCATGCTCATGGCCAAGGGCATGGGTGACAAAAAGTGGCTGGCGTCGTGCTCTTTGTTGATCATCTTGTCGCGGATCAAGGCCCAACCCGCGGTTTTGTTGAGCTGCACATTGAGGCCTTCTTTTTTGTAAAAGCCCAAGGGCTCGGCCATGATCAAAGGGCTGGCACAGGTGATGCCAATGAAGCCCACCTTGAGGTCTTTCTTTTCCAGTGCACCTTTGTCTTGGGCCATGGCCTGCAAAGCGCCCAGGGGCAGCACGGACGCAATGGCCGCCCGTGCGGTGTTGGCCCCTACCGCTTTCAAGAAACCACGACGCACACCGTCCACCGGAAACAAGGCTTTGACCAAAGCCGCTTCCATGAATTGACGCCCGGCTTCTTCCACCGAACTGGCCACCTGGATGTGCTGATTCGGCGCGTGGTCTTGGCCACACGCACAGCGCATCAGCAAGGGACGGTCGGCGTTGTAGGGGTCGTATGTGCTGGCAGATGTGTCGTCAGGCAAGTGGGACATGGGGCACCTCAAAGTTGATGTACCTCTGATATGCAAGCACCGCGCCAGAAAAATGCGCGCAGCACGCACCGCCATGGCGCGTGATTGCGAGCATCACGCACCAAGCCACGCGCTTGGCGCACCACGCACAAGCAAACGCGCCTCGTCGTGGTGACGATCAGCCTTGTGCCGACTGAATCATGTTGCGCACCACCGGATAGATTTGCGCCTCCCATCGCTTGCCGCTGAACACCCCATAGTGGCCCACACCGGCTTGCAGGTGGTGCGTCTTGCGGTAAGCAGGCAGCATGGCGCACAGGTCTTGTGCCGCCAAGGTTTGGCCTTGGCCACAGATGTCATCGCGCTCGCCTTCGACGGTGAGCAGAAAAGTTTTACGAATGGCCCCCAGCTCCAGCGCACGTCCACGGTAAGTCAATTCGCCCTTGGGCAGCAGGTGGTCTTGGAACACATGTTTGACCGTTTCTAAATAGAACGGACCCGAGAGGTCCATGATGGCGAAGTACTCTTGGTAGAAGTCACGGATCACGTCGGCTTTTTCATGGTCGCCATTCAAGCGGTGCTCGTACAAGGTGGCAAACGATTGGCGATGGCGGCTGAGGTTCATGTTCAAAAACGCCATGAGCTGGATGAAGCCCGGGTAGACACGCCGCCCCACCCCCTTGAACTGCAGGGGCACCATGCCAATCAAGTTTTGCTCGAACCACGACATGGGTTTTTCTTTGGCCAGGTCGTTGACCTTGGTGGGGTTGATGCGGGTGTCGATGGGCCCGGCCATCAGCGTCAAGCTGGCGGGCTGACATTCGTGGCGGTCTTGCGCCATGAGGGCGGTGGCGGCCAGGCATGCCACCGTGGGTTGGCACACGCCCATCAGGTGCGCGTTAGGCCCGAGGTGTTGCATGAACCACATGATGTGCTCGATGTACTCGTCCAAACCGAACTCGCCCTCGCTCATGGGAATGTCACGGATGTTGCGCCAGTCGGTCAGGTACACCTCGTGGTCTTGCACCAAGGTTTGCACGGTGCCGCGCAGCAAGGTGGCAAAGTGGCCCGACATGGGCGCCACGAGCAACAGCTTGGGCAAGTCGTGCTGGTCTTCGCGCTTGAAGCGCAGCAGGTCACAAAACGGCGTGCCATACACCCGCTCTTCTTGAATGGCGTGTGTCTGGCCATGCAAGTCTTGGACGGGCAAGATGTTGTAGTTGGGGCGGGTGTGGGTGAAGCCCATCAAGGCAATTTGTTCGTAGTACGCGGTCATGCGCTGCAAGGGCGTGGCGGGCTTGCCATCGAACCACTTCATGCTGATCTCGCGTGCTTGCGCAGCGAACTGGCGCACGGGGTCGGCCATGTTGGCCGCCATCTGGTAGTTGTGATAGATCATGAATTGCAGGCTGCTGCCTCGTGGTGTGTGAACACAGAGCCAAGTGCAAGAGCCGTGCCACGGATGGCATATTTATTGCGAACGTGATGTCACTTTGGCAACTTTACCGATTGGCATTCATGGCTAAGACCACGCTCACCATCAGCAGCAAGAACTACTCGTCTTGGTCTTTGCGAGGCTGGCTGATGGTCAAGCTCGCAGGGATTCCCTTCTCGGAAGTGCCCGTGGCCACTGACAACGTGGACGCACGCGCCGAGTTGTTGTTGCTCTCGCCCTCGATCTTGGTTCCTTGCTTGAACCACGGCAACGCGAAGGTGTGGGACACCTTGGCGATAGGCGAATACCTCAACGAGATCGCACCAAAAGCAGGCCTGCTGCCAACCAACGCGGTGCACCGTGCACATTGCCGGTCCATTTGCGGTGAGATGCATTCGGGCTTTTCTGCACTGCGTGCCTCGCTGCCCATGAACATCAAAGCGCACTTCAACAACTTCAAGGTGTGGTCCAAAGCGCAGCTCGACATGGACCGCGTGTTCTTCATCTGGCGTGACTGTTTGAGCACCTACAAAGGCCCTTACCTGTTCGGCAAAAAACCCACGCTGGCCGACGCCATGTTTGCGCCCGTGGTGATGCGCTTCAAGACCTATGGCATTGCACTCGACCCGGTGTGCGAACGCTACTGCGACCAAATTTTGTCCATGCCAGAGATCAAGGAGTGGATGGCAGCCGCAATTGCCGAGCCAGACGACATCGAAGAACTTGAAGTGGAGTTTTAACCATGAGCACGACCCTCGCCTACGACAGCCAGACCGACTTTTCGCACATCAAACCCAACGACACCCAGTTCTTGCCCGGCGGCCTGCGTGACTTTTTTGTTTACCGCGACCTCGGGGTAGCCCAAGCCACCCAGGGCAAGGTGATTGCCCACATTGCCAAAGCCAATCTGCCACCCGAAAACGGCACCGGCTGGCATTACCACGTGGCTGAGTTTCAAATTGTCATCATGCTCAAAGGCTGGGCCCGCTTCATGTACGGTGACCAACCCACGCTGGTGTCGGCAGGCGACTGCGTGCACCAAAAACCCGGCATCGTGCATTACCTGTTCGACTACTCGCCCGACATGGAGTACCTGGAAATTGTGGGTCCGGCAGACTTTGAATCGATCTCCGTGGAAGGGCCGTGTGAGGTGCCGCCGGTGACACCCTGGAAATAAGCCACTCACGCACACGGGCATCGAAGACCGATGCCCGATTGGGTAGGATGGCATCCACATGACACCTGTTGACATCCTCCCCCAAGCCTCTTCCCTGCCGCAACTGTCGCAACAACTCAAGTCCACGGGCTACGCTATTTTGAGCGCCGCCAGTGTGCGCGCATGGGCACACTGCACCTTGGACGAGTTGAATGCGGTCGCCCAAAGCTGGCATGGCATGCCGGCAGACCCGTATTTGAAAGATGGTGGGCGTTACCGCACCCGCCGTCACGCGTCTTTCACGTTTGACCACGGCGTGGTGTCGCCAGTCGCACACCGTGCCCACTGGCAACCCCTGACCTACAACGCCTTGCATGGCGGCATGACGCGCTGGTTTGAACCCATGCCCAATGAGGTGGTGAGCTCAGAGCCCTGGCTGCGTTTGCTGCGTGCTTTTGCGCAAACAGCCGTTGATTTGCGCGCCGACAACACGGCGGCCAGCACGCCAGCTGTGCAATGCATCGAGGCACACCAATTTCGCATCGACACCACCGATGGCATTGGCCGCCCAACCCCCGAAGGCGCACACCGCGACGGGGTGGATTTGGTGGCCGTGTTCATGCTGCACCGACAAGACATCAAAGGCGGCGAGACACGCGTGTTTGATGCCCGTGGCACCTCAGGCGAACGCTTCACCTTGCAAGAGCCATGGTCCTTGCTGCTGCTCGACGACACCCGGGTGATTCACGAAACCACGCCGATTCAACCCACCCAGGCAGGCGGCTACCGCGACACGCTTGTGCTCACCGCCAAGCAAGGCACGTTTTTGGAAGAGGCCAAGGCTGCGGTCAACGCACCGTTGCAAAGTCGATGAAGCCTTGCTCGACGTTGGTGTGAATCAACTTCACACGCAAAAACTCGCCAACCTCATGGTCGTGGGTGTAAGAGGTGAGCATGCCCTCCACCGCTGGTGTGAACACACGCACCCAGGTGCCGCTCGATGTTTTGCCGGTGACCACCGCCTCAAACACATGACCAATGTGACCCATCAGCATCAAGGCGGCTTCTGATTTGCGCATGCGGCGCTCCACCTTGCGGGCTGCGTCTTCTTGGCGTGTGCAATGCAGCGCCAAAGCTTGTAACTCGGCCGTGCTGTAGGGCGCAGGTGCCTGCATCAACAAACTCTTGAGCATGCGCTGTGTCACCAAATCTGGATAGCGTCGGTTGGGGGCGGTGGCATGGGTGTAGTCGCGCACCGACAAGCCAAAGTGGCCAATGGCTTCGCTGTTGGGTTGCTCCACCACGTACTCGCCAGAGCCCATGAGTTTGACAATCACCAACGACAAATCGGGAAAGCGCACCGGGTCAGCCTGGTGGCGTTTGGCCAAAAATTTTTCCAGTGCCGCCGAGCTGGGGTCGGCGGGCAAATGTTCATCGTAGGTGGCCGCCAGGGCCACGATGCGTTGCCACCGTTCAGGCGAGCGCACCACACGGCGCAGCGACGCATGGCCGTGTTGCGCCAAAAAGTGTGCGGTGCAGGTGTTGGCCGCAATCATGAATTCTTCAATCAACTGACGGGCCCGGTTTTGCACCTGCTGGCGAATGGCCACGACGCGTTCACCTTCAAACACGGCATGGGGTTGCAGGGTTTCAAACTCCAGCGACCCCTGGGCATGGCGGCGTGCTCGCAGCAACTGGGCCACACGGTCTTGCAGGTGCAATTGCGCGTCCATCCCATCGACCCGCTGGGCGGCTTCGGGCAAATCGGTGTCACCCTCGATCCAGTCGGACACCGCGTCATACGCCAGCTTGGCCTTGTTGTGCACCATGGCGCGATGGAGCTGGTGGGAAATGATCTCGGCATCACGGCTGATGACCATCTCCACCACCACGGCCAAGCGTTGTTGCTGCGGATTGAGCGAGGTGAGGTCGGTGCACAAACGCTCGGGCAGCATGGGAAACACACGTGTCGAGGTGTAGACCGAGGTTGTGTTGTGTTTGGCATGGGCGTCTAGGGCCGAGCCTTTGGGCACCAGCACATCCACATCGGCTACGGCCACAAAAACTTGGGTATCCCCATTCGGCAGCGCCTCGGCCACGGTGAGTTGATCGAGGTCACGGGAATCGTCGTTATCGATGGAGCACCAGGACAAGCCCGTGAGGTCTATCACACGCGTGTCGGTGTCTTGCCCGGCATGCGTCATGGCCTGCAACTCGTGCAAGGCGGCCAGTGGGAACTCGGGCTCCAAACCTCGCTCCAGCATGGCTTGTGTGGCAATGAACGACAACTCAGAACGACCGGGGAAATGTTGAGAACTCATGGCGCAAATGTAGCGCTTGCATGCAGGCGTATCATGACCTGCATCATGCTCCTGCTTCACAACTTGCGTTCTCATCGATTACAAATTGTTGTGGGACTGGTGCTGTTAGGTGGGATGGGTTGGGGTGGGCAGCGATGGCTGTTGGGTCCACCCACGCCGGTGGCGGTGGTGGTGCAACGCGACTTTGTCCAAACCGTGGTGGCCAGCGGGCGCATTGAAAGTCCGCATCGCGTGGAGGTGGGTGTGCAGTTGACCGGTACCGTGCAGGCCGTGCCGGTCCAAGAAGGACAAAACGTCAGCGCAGGACAAGTGCTGATCCAACTGGAAGATGCCGAGCTTCGCGCCAGCCTGCGTCAAGCCGAATTGGCCGTCTCCCAGGCCCAAGCCAAACTGCGCCAGTTGCGCGAGGTGCAAGCCCCCGTGGCCGAGCAAACCTTGTCGCAGGCGCAAGCCAACCAAGAGGCGGCCACACGTGGCCTACAACGGACTCAGAATTTGTTTGACCAAGGCTTTCTTGGACAAGCCGCCTTGGACGAAGCCCAACGTGCCGAACACGTGGCACGCGCCCAACGCAAAGTCGCTCAGCAGCAACTCAACAGCGCACGCGCGGGTGGCAGTGACATGGCGGCGACCGAGTCAGCCTTGCTGCAGGCGCAAGCCGGTGCCGAGTTGGCAGCCGCCCGACTGCGCTATGCCAAAGTGCTGGCCCCTGCAGCGGGCAGCTTGATCGCCCGCCAAGTCGAGCCTGGCGATGTGGTGCAACCAGGCAAAGTGTTGATGGTGTTGTCACCTGCAGGTGAAACCCAGTTGGTGGTGCAAATTGACGAGAAACATCTCAACTTGCTGCACCTGGGGCAAGAGGCCTGGGTGTCGGCCGATGCTTACCCCGACCAACGCTTTGCGGCCACGCTGGTCTACATCAACCCTGGGGTTGATGCACAGCGTGGTTCGGTCGAGGTCAAGCTGCGTGTGACACAACCCCCCACGTATTTGAAACAAGACATGACCGTGTCGGTCGACATTGCCGTGGCCCAGCGCAGCCAAGCCGTGCTGGTGCCCACAGAGGCTGTGCATGACCTGGACACCCTCGCACCCTGGGTGTTGAAGGTGGTCCAAGGGCAAGCCCTGCGCACCCCGGTTCAACTTGGCCTGCGCAGCCAGGGCCTGAGTGAAGTGCTCCAAGGCTTGGCCGCCGACGACCAAGTGCTGGCCAACGCAGCCTTGAGGGTCGATGACAAAGCGCGGGTGCGGCCCGTGTCCAAACTTGTGGCGAAATGAACGCAGACGCGCACACGCCTCCAGTCCCGTTGCCACTGCCGCGTTGGATGCCATTTGAAGCCTTGGTCGCGCTGCGCTTTTTACGCGAAGGCCGGGTGCAAACCGCCTTCATCATTGGCGGCGTGGCCATTGGGGTGGGCGTGATCGTGTTCATGTCGGCCCTGCTCAGTGGCTTGCAAGCCAACTTTGTCAAACGGGTGCTCACTGGACAGGCCCACATCCAGTTGTTGCCGCCCAAAGAGGCCGCGCGTGCCTTGCGCGGTCACGACCCAGACACCGTGCAAGGCAGCATCGTGCAAACACCGCTGCAACGCCTCAAGAGCATTGACCAATGGCAAAGCGTGGCGGCTCAGATCCGTGCATTGCCTGAGGTCAGCGTGGTGTCGCCCGCAGCCAATGGCTCGGCTTTGGTGGTGCGTGGGGATGCGAGCCGCGCCATCAGCGTGGTGGGCATCGAACCCGAGCTGTACTTTCGCATCGTGCCCATGCCCGAGAAGATGGTGCATGGCAGCGCACGCGTGACCGTCAACGACATCTTGATTGGCACCGAACTGGCCAGTGACTTGGGCGTGTCGGTGGGCGACAAGCTCAGGGTCACCGCCGCCAATGGCAGTGCCAACACACTCACCATCACGGGCATTTTTGATTTGGGCAACAAAGGCGCCAACGCACGCACCACCCTCATGGCCTTGCGCTCTGCCCAAAGCTTGCTGGGGTTGCCTGGCGGCGTGTCGGCACTGGATGTGACTGTGCACGATGTCTACAGCGCCGACGAGGTGGCGCACCACATCACCGCACTCACTGGCGTGCAAGCCGACAGTTGGATCAAAACCAACGAACAGTTCTTTGCCGCAGTGAGCGCCCAAACCACCGCCAACACCGCCATTCGGGTGTTTGTGGGGCTGTCGGTGGCCTTTGGCATTGCCAGTGTGTTGGTGGTGTCGGTGGTACAAAAGTCGCGCGAGATCGGCATCTTGCGGGCCATGGGCATCACACGCGGGCAAATCTTGCGCATCTTCTTGCTGCAAGGCGGGGTGCTGGGTTTGGGCGGCGCCGTGGCGGGTTCGCTGTTGGGATCGGGAGGCTTGGTGGTGTGGCAGCAAGCACAGCGCAATCCCGATGGGACGGTGATGTTTGCCGTGAGCTTTGAACCCCTGATGTTTGCCACGGCCTTGTTGTTGGCCACCGTGACGGGCCTGCTGGCGTCGCTTGCGCCCGCCCTGCGCGCTGCGCGCCTAGACCCGGTGGTGGCCATCCGTGGATAAGCCCAGGGCATCGCCCTCCCCTCAAGTTGTGCAGCTACGCGACGTGTGCAAATCGTTCAACGTGGGTCAGGCCAATGAGATTGAAATCTTGCACCACATTGACTTGTCGCTGGAGCGCGGTGAGTTTTGTGCCGTCATGGGCCCTTCGGGCTCGGGCAAAAGCACCTTGCTCAACATCATTGGCTTGTTGGATCGCCCGACCCAAGGCCAGCTGGCCATTGGCGGGGAAGAAACCACAGGCCTGGACGACCATGCACTGACGCGCTTGCGTGGCCACGCCATTGGTTTTGTGTTTCAACACCACCACCTGCTCAATGCCTTCACGGCCCAAGAGAACGTGATGATGCCTTTGCTGGGCGAGGCCGGTTTCCCCAACGCTTTGATTGCCGCACGTGCTGCCGAGCTCCTCGACAAAGTGGGTTTGAGCGCCTGGGCCCACCAGCCGGCGGGCAGCTTGTCGGGCGGACAGCAGCAGCGAGTCGCTGTGGCGCGCGCGCTGGCCATGAACCCGGCCCTGCTGTTGGCCGACGAACCCACGGGCAACTTGGACAGCAAAAGCGCCGACGCGGTGTTTGAGCTGCTGCGCCGTGTCAGCCTTGAACAAGGCACGACGGTTCTGTTTGTGACCCATAACCCCGAATTGGCAAGACGCTGTGACAAAACCATCCAAGTGGTAGATGGCCGCGTGATTTAACCTGATCGATCGGCACCCCATGTTCAAACTCATCTTCTCTGCCCTGCTCTTGTGTGCAGGCACTTGCGCGTTGGCGATTGAAAAAATCACGCTCTGGCCGACGGTGTTGTTCGTGCGGGGACAAGACCTGTGCCAATACCAAGATGCTTACGGACAAAGTCGCAACGAGTTGACGGCGCAAGCCACCAACCAACTCAAAACATTGATACAAGTCGGCGTGGACTCCAAAGACGCGATCAATATTTTGGTCACCGTGGATGCCTTGATCGACAAAAACAAAGCCATGGCCACAGCGGGCCAAGGCATGGACGTGACCTTGGAGGCCAGCTTGAAAGCCTCGATCGATGCGGTCTCGCAAGGCATCAACCCCGAGAACACGCGGCTGGAATTTGCCAACCACACACCCATCTTGGCTTTTCTCGAAGCCTTGCGCGAGAACAAACGTTTTGACACCCCCGACATGTTGCAAATGTCTCGGGTCAAAGGCTTTGCCTGGGGCACCTACAGCTACTCGCCGGGCTGCAAAGGCGATCTGCTGGTGACCCTTCATGTGGTGCTGCCACGGGGCGAATCGGTGAGCTTCCAAGCCCAAGGCAAACCCGAGACGGTGATGGGCAACATCGCCATTCAGATGGTGCGGCACTTTCAACGCACCAGTTTTCCCACCGTGATTGCCATGGGCGACCGGTTCTTGGTGTTGGTGGGCGCGCCGGGCAGCTCGATCAACAAAGCCCCCACGCCCAAAATTGCCGAAGAGGCCTGCGCCATGATCAAGGCACGCTTGCCCAGCGAAAAAGAATACGAGTACCTGTCGATCTTGGGTGACTGGAGCGGTGGTGTGTCGCTTGACCACAAACTCTGGGCCATGGCCAACAGCCATGTGCTGTCACCCGACACGCGCAACCCCACGCCCGTGCGCCATCCCGAAGATGTGAACTACCAAGAGGTGTACTTTTACTGCGTGCGCTGACGCGGCCTGTTACTGGCTGACTGCTTGCCTGCGTCTGTATACGAGCGGTCTGACGTTGCCGTCAATAATTGTCTATTGATCTTTTCTTCAGACATGCACCATGAAAAAAATCCTCCTCCTCGGCTCGGGTGAACTCGGCAAAGAATTTGTCATCAGCGCCAAACGCCTGGGCTGCTATGTGGTGGCCTGCGACAGTTACGCGGGCGCGCCCGCCATGCAAGTGGCCGACGAGCGTTGCGTGTTCAACATGCTCGAAGAAGCGCCCTTGCGCGCCGCCATTGCACAGCACCAGCCCGACTTGATCGTGCCTGAGATCGAGGCCATCCGCACCGAGGTGCTGCTGGAGGTGGAGCAAGAAGGCTTTGAAGTCATCCCCAGCGCACGCGCCGCCAACCTGACCATGAACCGCGACCGCATCCGCGACGTGGCCGTGGGCCTGGGCGTGCGCACCGCCAAGTTCAGCTATGCCGAGTCGGCCGAAGAATTGTTGGCCCAGGCCGAGGCGATTGGGTTTCCGGTGGTGATCAAACCGGTGATGAGTTCATCGGGCAAAGGCCAAAGCGTGGCCAAAACGGCGGCCGACATTCCAACCAGCTGGGACTACGCCTGCCAAGGCATGCGTGGTGACCGCAAAAAAGTGATCGTGGAAGAGTTCATCGCGTTTGACTTTGAAATCACCCTGCTCACCATCCGCCAGCGCAGCGGGCCCACGCTGTTTTGCGCGCCCATTGGCCATGTGCAAGAGCGCGGTGACTACCAGTACAGCTGGCAGCCCCAACCCATGGCCGCCGCCTACCTGAAAGCCGCCCAAGACATGGCCGAGAAGGTGACCTCTGAATTGGGCGGTGCAGGTTTGTTTGGCGTGGAGTTTTTTGTGACGAAGAACGAAGTGATCTTCAGCGAGCTCAGCCCGCGTCCGCACGACACCGGCATGGTGACCCTGATCAGCCAGAACCTGAGCGAGTTCGACCTGCACGCGCGTGCGATTTTGGGTTTGCCTATTCCGCAGATCGACACCGTGGAAGGTGCCAGCGCCGTGGTGCTGGCCACCCAAAACGGCACGACCCCCACCTTCACTGGTGTGGCCGAAGCCTTGCGCGAACCGGGTGTGGACGTGCGTTTGTTTGGCAAGCCCACCACCCGCCCCTACCGTCGCATGGCGGTGGCGCTGGCCAAAAACGGCAACGCCTTGGCGCGTGCGCGGGCGGCTGCCGCCAAGATCACGGTGCACTGCACGCCGCAGTGAACCCCGCGAAGGACCTTAGGGGCGTCGCTCAATCGGCCTTGACTTTGGCTGTTTTGATGATGTGGGCCCATTTGTCGATGTCGTTCTTGATCGTCACCCCAAACGCAGCGGGCGTGCTGCCTTGCACCCCCATGCCCTGGTCGGCGTAGAGCTTGCGCACTTCGGGGTTGGCCAAGAGCTTGCCAATCTCGGCGCTGAAACGGTCCACCGCCACCTGGGGCGTGCCCGCCGGGGCCATCATGCCCACCCAGGCGTCTTCGTTGAAGCCCGGCACCGCATCGGCCACGGGCGGCACGTTGGGCAAATGCGGATGGCGCGTGGCCGCGCCCACGCCCAAGGCGCGCACACGGCCCGACTCGATGAAGGGCTTCATGGTGGCCAAGCCGTCGATCATCAAATCCACCTGACCGCTGATCACGTCGGTGCGTGCCACTGCACTGGACTTGTAGGGCACGTGCGTCATCTGACTGCCCGTCATGTACTTGAACTGCTCGGTCACCAAGTGGTAGATGGTGCCGCTGCCTGAGGATGCGTAGTTGAGCTTGCCCGGGTGCTGCTTGTCGTAGGCCAGCAGTTCTTGCGTGGTCTTGACGGGCAAGTTCGGGTTGACCACCAGCACCAAGGGCAACGAGGCCATGTAGGTGACGGGCACAAAGTCCTTCAAGGTCACGTAGCCCAAATTGGGCTGCAAGGTTTCGATGATGGCGTGGGTGTTGGAGATCATCACAAAGGTGTGGCCATCGGTGGGCACCCGGATGGCGGCACGCATGCCCAAGGCCCCGCCTGCGCCGGGAATGTTTTCAAGCACCACTTGCTGGCCCAGGGCTTCGGCGAGTTTTTGTGAGATGGGTCGCATCACCGTGTCACCACCGCCGCCTGCGGCAAAGGGCAAGATGACTTTGATGGGCTTGGTCGGCCAGGTTTGCGCGAAAGCGCTGCATGCCAACACGCTGCTGCCCAACAGGCACAGCAGGCGACGCGTCAAGCGAAATGAGGAAGTGGCTTTCATCGAGGGTCTCCTAGGCGTATAGCACTCAGTGTTGTTTGAAAAATTCCAACATGGCCTCAAACGCTTCGGGGCGCTCGCTCATGAAGCCGTGCCAGGTGTCTTCGTACACCCGCAATTGGGCGTTCGGTATGGCGGCAGCCAAAGCCCGGCTGTGCTCGACCGTGGTGATGATGTCATTCTTGCCAATCAGAATTTGTGTCGGGCACGCGATCTCACCCAAGCGGTCCATCACATCGTGCGTGAGCAAGGCGTGGCCGGTGTTCAGGTAACCGTGCAAGGGACGGTTGACTTGCAACATCACGTCAACCGCAGCATGAATTTTTTCGTGCTGCTGTTCGTAGTAAGCCTCGCTGTAAAAGTAGGTCAGCAAACCGGCCAAGAAGCAGCGGTTCACCCCCATGGCTTGGGCCGAACCCAGCCACCAGCGCACCATGTCTTGACCCCGATGACCCAACTTGCCAAAGGTGGAGGTCATGGCCAAGCTGCGCACGCGATCGGGCTGCTGCAACACCATCTGCTGCGCAATGGCACCGCCCAAAGATTTACCCAACACATGCGCACGCGCGATGCCCAACTGATCCATCAGCCCCAAGGCGTCGGCCCCGAGCATGTGGGTGGTGTAGGGCATGTCGGGCGCATCGGTGCCGCCAATGCCTCGGTTGTCAAACGCCAGCACCTTGAAGTCTTGCGCCGCACGCTTGAGCTGCGGCCCCCACGACGACCAGTTGCCACTGGCATAGCCACCCACCATGACCAACCACTCGCCCTCGCCTTGCACCGTGTAGTTCATCTGAATGTCACCGACTTGGACTTGCGGCATATCAGCCCTCCTGAAAATTAAAACGCTGCGGGTTTGGGATAGGCGCGTGCGCCATAGCCACCATCGATGGACACCACCGTGCCGCACACCGCACTGGCGCGTGGCGACGCCAGCAGGCACACCATGTCGGCCACTTCACGCGGCTGAATCAGCCGACCCCCGGGGTGACCCACCAAGGCTTCGCGCCAACGCTCGGGATCGCCACAGCCTTCCTGGCTGCGACGCCGCAACGAGGCAATGGCTTTGTCGGTTTCCACCCAACCGGGGTTGACGCCCAAGACGCGCACGCCAAAGTCCTGGCTGATGCTGCCCACCGAGCGCGTGAAGGCCACCAAGGCGGCGTTGCCGGTGGAACCTGCGGCGTAACTGTGGTCCAGCTTTTCCGCGCCCAGGCCAATGATGTTGAGGATCACCCCGTTGCCCCGCGCACGCATGCGGCGGTAGTAAGCGCGGGTGGTGTTGATGTAGCCAAACACTTTGAGTTCCCAGCCCGCGCGCCAGGCCTCGTCGTCGAGTTCGACCACATCACCACGCGGGGTGGCCCCGGCGTTGTTGATGACCACATCGACGTCGGGAAAGGCTTCCACCATCCGCTCCACCGAACCGGCTTGCGCCAAGTCGAGTGCCAAGGTTTGCACCTCAACACCCAAACGCGTGCTGAGGTCGTGTTGCAAGGCCTGCAAGCCTTCGGCGCTGCGTGCCACCAAGCGCAAGGCACAGCCTTCTGCGGCAAAGGCTTCGGCCACGGCGCGGCCAATGCCCCGCGAGGCACCAGTCACCAGCACCGTTTGTCCTTTGAGTTGTAAATCCATCGGATGCTTTCTGGTTCCACCCATCAAGCGCGCGTGGGGCGCAGCTCGATCAAATCAGGGCAACAGTTGTCGGGGGTGCAGACGGCGTAAACCACCGAGTCGGCCACGTCTTCGGGCGTCAGCGGCGCGTAGGTGCGAGAGGTGACGGCGGCAATGGCTTCGGGGTGGTCGTTGCCATCGCGAATCGCGGTGTCGACCATGCCCGGCGCAATTTCGGTCACCTTGATGCCCTGCCCTTTGAGCTCGATGCGCAAGCCTTTGGCAATGCCAGACATGGCGTGCTTGGTGGCGCCGTACACCGCCGACAAACGGTTGATGTTGCGCGCCGACAGCGAGGTCATGACCACGATGTGGCCATGCCCGCGTGCGGCCATGGCCGCGCCCACCAGCTGGCTGATGCGGATGCTGGCCAGCACATTGACGTTGAACATGGCGTGCACTTGCTCGGGCGTGAGTTCCACCAACGGTGCATAGGTCAACACGCCCGCGTTGTTGACAAACACATCGGCCTGCGCAGACGCGGCGGCCAAGGCTTGCACAAAAGTTTCGTCTTGCAAGTCGCCCGCCATGGCTTGCGCTTGCACGCCCAAAGCACGACAGGCGGCGCACAAGGCCAACAGCTCGGCCTCGCGCCGACCGGTGACGATCAGGTTCGCCCCCTCGCGGGCCAACGCCAAGGCGGTGGCGTGGCCAATGCCCGCACTGGCGCCCGTGACCAAGGCCCAACGGCCGCTGAGTCGCCCCGCCATTTACTTGGACCCTTCGTGAGCGGGGTGGCCCACCGGAATGTCTTCGACGTTGAAGGTGTCGTAGGTGCCGGGAATGATGATCTCCAGCACCTCCAGGTCGTCGGAGTATTCGAGCACGGTGTGCTTGATGCCAGCAGGTTGAATCCAGCAACTGCCCGCGACCATCATGTGCTCGCCATGGCCTTCGAACTCGGCACGGCTCCAGCCTTTCAAGACATAGACCATTTGGAATTTGACGTCGTGGATGTGGCGCTTGCTGACCGCATCTTGGTCAAACGGGCGGCCACGTGCGTTGACGTGCGCATCGACCAAACCACCGGTGGCCTCTTTGGCGCCCAGGTCGCGGTAGACCACGTAAGGGCGCAGGCCATCGCCTTTGAATTCGGCATCGGCCAGGTGCGAGACATGGAATTTTTGTACCGGCCATTCGCCCAAGGCGCGCATGGCGTTTTCAACGGTGACTTGTTGCATCGGTGGCTGTGTGGTGTCGGTCATGGAACAACTCTGATAATGAAAAGCAAGAAAAAACGGTCTCAGTCACTGGACTTGATGTTGGCGTTCTTGGCCACTTGAATCCAGCGCTCGCGGTCTTCGCGCATCATGGCGGCAAATTTTTGGGGGTTGCTGGCACCATCAATCTCGACCGCATAGGGCGCCATGGCACTCACCACATCGGGCATGGCCAGCACTTTGTTGACGGCAGCCGACACTTTGTCAAGCACCGCACGCGGCGTGCCGCGTGGCGCAAAGAAACCTTCAAACTGGCTGGCCTGTAGGTCTGGGAAACCCGCTTCGGCATTGGTAGGAATGTTGGGTGCCACATTCAAACGCTTGCTGGACGTGACAAACAAAGCCTGTACCTTTTGCCCGTTGATGTGGGGCAAGGCGGTGGCGGAGTTGACGAAGTGAAAGTCAACCCGTCCCGCGATTTGGTCAATCATGGCTTGGGGCGATCCTTTGTAGGGCACGTGCACCGCTTGAATGCCCGCTTTGTCGCGGAACATCTCCACCGTCAGGTGCGAGGGCGAGCCGTTGCCT
>CANCUP010000062.1 GCA_947381325.1 Comamonadaceae bacterium | reverse complement strand
CCGTGGGACACGCTGCTGACCTCGGTGGTGCTGTACATCGTGATGCCTGTGGCTCTGGCGCAGGGATGGCGCAAAGCGCTGCTGGCACGCAGCCAAGAACACTTTGATGCGACGGTGGCGCGCATTGGCCCGTGGTCGATCAGCGCGTTGCTGGCCACCTTGGTGTTGCTGTTTGCGTTTCAAGGCGAAGCCATCTTGGCCCAACCCTTGGTGATTGCCCTGTTGGCCGTGCCGATCTTGATTCAAGTGCTCTTCAACTCCGCCCTGGCCTACGGCTTGAACCGTGCCTTGGGTGAAAAGCACAACATCGCCTGTCCTTCGGCACTGATTGGTGCGTCCAACTTCTTCGAGCTGGCTGTGGCCGCAGCCATCAGCTTGTTTGGGTTTGACTCAGGCGCGGCATTGGCCACCGTGGTGGGTGTGTTGATTGAAGTCCCCGTGATGCTGGGGGTGGTGGCGGTGGTCAACCGCAGCAAGGGCTGGTACGAACGGAGCTAACCCATCATGGCCTGCATGCCAGACACCCCCCCACTTGCTGCTTATGTCTTGGAATGAGTCATGGGCGGGGCTCCTCACGGCCTTAGGCATTGGGCTACTGATTGGCACCGTGCGCGAGCGTTTGCACAAACCCGGTGTGATGAAAGCAGGGGTGCGTACCCACGCCATCGTGGCACTGCTGGGTGCCGCCACCTTCATGCTGGGCATGCAGGTGTTCTTGCTGGCTTTGCTCTTGGTGGGTGTGATGGTGGCGTTGGGTTACCGCCAGTCGTCTCCCCTAGACCCGGGGATGACCGGTGAATTTGCGCTGCTGTTGACCGCCGTGCTGGCTGGAATGGCCTTGCAGAATTCAGCCTTGGCAGCAGCCATCGGTGTGGTGGTCGCAAGCTTGCTGTTTGTGAAAAAACCCTTGCGCCGTTTCAGCCAAGAAGTGCTCACAGAAAAAGAGCTGGAAGACGCCTTGATGCTGTGTGCCGCAGCCTTGGTGGTGCTGCCGCTTTTGCCAACACAGGCCGTCGACCCTTGGTCAGCACTCAGGCCATACGCGATGTGGAAGATTGTGGTCATGATCATGGGCATCGGCATGGTGGGGCATGTTGCGATGCGAACCACCCGCGCCAAATGGGGTCTGCCATTGGCTGGATTTTTCTCGGGCTTTGTTTCCTCCACGGCTGCTGTCGCCGAGTTTGGACACAAAGCACACGACCAGCCCATGTTGAGCTCTGCGGCAAGCTCGGCAGCCCTCTTCGCCACCCTTTCATCGCTGACCCTCTTTGGCCTGGTCCTGGGTACGACGTCCCACGCGCTGTTGCTGTCGCTGCTATGGCCCTTGGCCAGTGCCGCTGTGGCTTTGCTGCTGGTCGCCAGCTTGTATGCGATCCAATCGCCACCGCAAGAAGAATGTCTGATTTCGGGCAGTGAACACGCGTTCCAAGTGACACATGCGTTGCTGATCGCCGCCACACTCAGTGGCGTGACACTCGTGGCTGCATGGTTGCGGCACACAGTGGGTGACTCAGGCGTTTTAGCAACCGCCGTGCTGGTGGGCTTTGTGGAATTGCACTCCGCCGTCGTCAGCGTGGCGCAATTAGGCAGCCCAGATGGCGTTCAGACACCGCTTGCGCGGTGGGGCGTGATGGCCGTGTTGGCAGCGAGTGCCGCCTCCAAAATTGGCCTGGCTTATGGCAGCGGTGGCAAGGCCTATGGCCACCGTGTCATGTCTGGCTTGGTCGCACTCTTGGTGACTGCATCGGTGGTCATGGTCGTGGGGCCATGAGCCGATGCGCCAGCCATCAGTTGCCTTCCACGATGACGGGCTGAATGTCAAACACCTGCGGTGTTGACACATCGACTGTGACCTTGACCCAATGGTTGGACGGACTGCCAAAAGTTTGCACGCGCGTGAAGTTTTTCAACATCTTATTGGGCGAGTACAACGGTTTGTCGATCTTGAAAAAATGATCGTCACCATGCACCAACAACACTTGCCCTGTGAAGCTTTCGGTTTGTGCGATCAGCGCCGCCATCCACTGGCGATAGCCTGAATACTCCGGCAAGGTACTTTCATCCAGCGGCCATGTTTCGGACAAATCAAAACCGGGATTGGCTTGAATCACGACAACCACGCCCCGTGCAGACTGGGCGCGCGCCTGAGCGAATGCCGCCTTGAGCCATTCGATGTTGGCCTTGTTTCTTTCAAGGTATTCGGCGTTGGCTGCATCGCAGTCAAGCTGTGTCCTGACACTTTTATGGGTGCATTCCTGGGCATTGCTGACCCAGTTGTTGTTGCTACCCGGCACATTCAAGCCAACGAACACAATGCCTCGATGCGCAAAGCGTGTGTTTTCTGAGAACTTAGCGCCGCTTTCGCCTTGCTGAATCAACCGAACTTTGGTCTGCCCCAAACTTTCAGGCTTGCCAAAAAAGGTGCGCCGAATCAACGACAAACGCTCAAGTGCATCGAAACCACCGCTGTTGCTGCGGTGGCAATCGGTCCACTCGTTGTCGCCGGGCACATACACCAGCGGCTGACGCATCGTGTTGAACGTGTGCCATGTGTGTGCGTAGAGCGCGTCATGGCAGCTGGAGCTGCCATCCTTGAAATCACCATCGAAGATCGAGAAGGCAATGTCAGAGGCATTGATGCTGTCCATGACGGCTTGCGTTTGTGCGCCATCTTTGTTCTTGGCGTAAGGCATGTCGCCCCACAAGCCGAATGAAAAATCGGCAGCGTGAACGCCCAGACACGCCAACCCCAACACAACGACCCAAAAGAGTTTGAACATGGTGAATTCACAAAATGGATGATCTTCGGCGCTGTGTGTGGCAACACCATGACACACGACGTCATCAATGTTTCATGCCACTGTCTTTGAGTGGTCATAAATTTTTTTGATACTTCGGCTTCACTTTTGAAAAGTAATTTTCAAACCCCCGCTGACATCTCTAACACTTGTGATCATGAAAAAACAATTCGCCTTCCAACCCAAACGCTTGGTCCAGCTTGTGTCACTGGCACTGTTGACGATTGGCACACCACAACTGAGCCTGGCCCAAACCACGCCAGTTGACTTAGGCACCATTGGCGCCAGCACGGCCGCGGGTGCATTTCGCGAAGAGGCTGTCAAAGGAACCGCCACAGCGGTCGCCCCTACGCAAGCCAGTTTGGAGGCGACACAACCACAGTCGATCATCACCCGTGAATTCATGGACTTGTCGGTGTCACCCATTGCCGAGTACAGCCGCATCGTCAACATTGCCCCAAGCTTGTCGGGCGACTCCGCCAACGGACCTGGCTTGAGTGAAACCAAATCCACCCTGCGTGGTTTCAGCGACGACCAATACAACATCACTTTTGATGGCATTCCATGGGGGGACACCAACAACCCTGCGCACCACTCCACATCGTTCTTCCCCGCATCTGTGATCGGTGGCGCGGTGGTAGAGCGCGGTCCGGGCAACGCCAGCAATTTGGGCTACGCCACCTTTGGCGGCTCTATCAATTTATTTTCGAAAAAACCAATGGCTGAAGAAAACACATCCGTTTTCACCTCATTGGGAACTTGGAACACCCAGCTGTATGGCTTTGCGTACGAGACAGGGCGAATGGCCGATAAGGGTGATGCCACCTTGCAACTCAACTACCAGAATCTGTCTTCGGATGGTTATCTGAGCTACAGCCCTGTGAAGAGCCAAAACTATGCACTGAAGTTTGAACGCCCGGTGGGTGATGCATCGCTGATGACGGTTTTTGCAACCTTCAACCACATCGACTACAACATGCCCGACAAGGCCAACGGCACGACACAGTTCCAGTCGGCCCAGTTTGGTAAAAATTATCAGCTGGACAACGACCCCACGAGCATGAACTACACGGGGTTCAACAAAACCACCAAAGACACTGACTTTGCTTACTTTCGCTTGCGCAGCAGCTTGAGCGATGGCTGGACCACAGACAACTCTTTGTACACCTACGCCTACGACAACAAAACGATTTCATCGAACGACCCGGCATGGACAGGATGGACCACGAGCGCGATGCAGCTCTACACGCCAGGCTCGATCACTGTCATTGATCCCCGCAGAACAACAGGTTCTGCCACCACGCGCATCGTAGGTTCAACCACCAACACAACCCCCAGTGCTTCTGTGCCATTGAACGGAAATATTCCTGGCTATGACAAGCTCAACCAATACCGCGTGTATGGCGATATTTTCAAAGCCACCAAAAAAATGGAGGATGGCTTGCTGCGCGCTGGCGTTTGGTATGAAACATCGAATACCGACCGCCACCAATACGATCTGGACCTGACCACAGGCGCGTACAACCAAATTGAAAAGCAAACCTTTGCCGGCAATTTGAACGGCTCGTCACGTCCGCTCAACAGCGTTCAATTTGACCAGCAGTCAAAAATTCAGTCGACACAACCCTTTGTGGAATTCGAATGGGCTGTCAGCCCGACCACCACTGTCACACCCGGTTTGAAATACCTCAGCATCACGCGAAGCAGTTTCGCAGCAGTTGAACTCTATGCTGACAAAACGCGCGGGGTGAATCACAGCTTTTCAGTTGACTACAAAAAGACCTTGCCGTTCTTGACGGTGAATCACAAGCTTGATGACCAAACCTCTGTCTACGCCCAATATGCACAAGGTTTTCAAATCCCAGATTTGAAATCGCTGTATGTGCCGGATGTTTCAAAGAATATGGTGGCACCACAGACCTCCACCAACTACCAAGTCGGTATCGTGGGTAAATCTGACAGCATCACATGGGACGTGGATCTGTACCAAATCAACTTTGAAAACAAATTGGTGTTGGACAGCACCAAGACCTTCTACAACAACATTGGTGGGGCAACCTACAAAGGTGTGGAAGGACAGATGGCCAAGGTCTTGGGCGCTGGTTTTGCGCTCTACACCAACGGCTCCATCAACATCGCTGAAGCCAATGACACAGGCAAGCAAATTTCAGCAGCACCCACCTACACCGCAGCCTTGGGAGGTCTGTACAGCGACGGCGCATGGTCGGGTTCTTTGATTTACAAGCGCACAGGCTCTATCTATCAGCAAGATTACACCCCCGGTGCAACAGCCCAAGCTGATTACGATTACTACAAAACACCCGCCTACGGAAATTTGGATTTGGGCATTGCTTACACATTCAAGAACCCCACAAATTTCAGCAAGAAAGCCACGCTGCAATTCAACGTCTTCAACTTGACCAACAGTCAAAACGTGACCGCCATCACGGCCGGCGCCATCAACAAAGACCGTGCATTTGATACCTATGTGTATCAAGCACCTCGCAGCATGATGGTGACCTTGAAAGCGGACCTGTAAGCATGACGCCCGAGAAACTGTTTGAACTGGCCAACAACTCGGGCGGTACGCTCTACATCATGTGTGTGCTGCTGTTGGTGGCACTGACTGTGATCATTGAGCGGACGCTCTACCTGTCCCAAATGCAGCAAGGGGGTGATGAGCTGATTAGGCTGCTGCATGACAGCCCCCAGCTGCCAAAAGACTCACTGCAAGTCAGTCTGGCCAAGCATGCCAAGCTGCCACACATCAGCTTGTTTGAAGCGTCGTTGATTGAACCGCAAGACTCTGAGCGTGACACCTGTGCCGGCCACTTGGAAGAAGCCGTGATGCGTGAAGTCCCCATGCTGGATCGCTCGCTGTGGGTACTCGACACCGTCATCACGCTGGCGCCCTTGCTCGGTTTGTTTGGCACCATCATTGGCATGTTCGGTGCATTTTCTGTGCTGGGTGATCTACAAAATGCCGCATCCCAAGTCACCGGGGGGATTGCGGAGGCGTTGATCGCCACGGCCTTTGGATTGTTCATTGCCATGATTGGTTTGGTGTTTTTCAACGGGCTCAACACCAAGGTGCGGATGATTGTTCATCAGCTGGAAGTCATCAAACTGATGCTGCTCAACCGACGTTTTGGCACATGCACCCCCACGGATGTGCGCCCGAAGTTAAAAGCCGTCTGACATGCGTTACTTTGAGACGCGCAAAGCGCGGATTGAGATCATTCCGATGATCGACATCATGCTGTTTCTGCTGGTGTTCTTTGCCATGCTGACGCTGCGGATGATCCCATCCTCAGGTCAGCTCTCTAAGCTGCCGACCAGCAGCACAGCCAGTGCCCTGCCGGCACCGAAGTTGTTGCTTGAAATTCAGCCCAATGGCAAGCTCATGGCTGAAGGTGCGGCCAGATCCCTGGACGAGGTTCGTGTGCTGATCCAACAAAAAGACGCCAGCCGACTGTCTGTCACCATTGCTGGGGGTGAAGACACCTCGATGCAACGCGTGATGGATGTGATCGATGTGGTGAAAACCAGCGGCGTGACGCAAGTGGGTCTGGCCGCCAGACATCCCAACCGATGATTGCAGGTGCACAGCATGTTCCTTGTGGGTCTCACTGAAAAACGTCAGTGGCAATCATTGGCGATGGCGCTGGGTCTAGAGGCTCTGCTGGCTGTTGTGGTCTTAGGTTGGGTCTTTCAACACATGCCCACGATGCCTCCCGAGTTGATCCCACTGCACATTGAAACGATCAGGGACAGCCCACCGGACAAGCCAATCACGCCGGAGCCGCCGCGCAAAGCTTCCGTGCAACCGAGCCCCCAGCCAGCAATTCGTGCGCGCCAGGATGTGCCACAAGCTGCAACACAACACGCTGTGCCCAGCGAATCTCCTGCGGTGCCAACAGTGAAAAACGAAAGCGCTTCGCCCACAGCGCCGGCACACACACCGCCAGTGACCAGTCCCAGTGTCGATCCTGCCTTGGCCTACAACGTGAAATTGGCCGCGGCTGTACAGGCTGCATTTGAAGTTCCCGGCTCAGCCAAAGCACTGTCGTTCAAGGGAAAAGCGCGGGTGGAATTCACGCTGCACGATGGCGTGGCATCGTCAATCCGCGTGGTGCAAGGCAGTGGACTGGGTGCGGTGGATCGCGCAGCCGTCAAGGCGGTTGAGTCTGCAATCTTTCCAGCGCCACCCGCTGAGTTGAAGAACAAAGCTGGAACCTACCAAATTTGGGTCGCTTGTTTCTAATCTGAGCGTCGTCTGAGCAACGCCTCTCCCATTCGAATTCTTACCCCACTGGCAATGCCATCTGCCACATCGAATCCGGGGGGGACAAACATCAGAATGGTGGAGCCATGCTCGAACCACCCCATCTCTTGGCCTTTAGGGTAATCGGCATCGCACGGGATGTGATTGGGGCCTTTGTAGCGCAAGTTCAACAGCACATCGACCGCATGAAACCGCATGCTGGCCACCAACACAGCAGCCACCGGCACGATCAAAAATGGCATGCCATCTGCGCTTGTCATTTCTAGAACAGCACGTTCATTTTTACAAAACAACTCTTTGACACGGTTCAGGGCAATCGGGTTGACGTTCCAGGTGTCCCCAGAGATGTAAGTCACCTGACTCAGGTGCGCATCGCAGGGCGCGTGAAACCGGTGGTACATGCTGCTGGTCAAACGCAAGGTCACAAAGGTTCCCCCTTCGAGCAGACTTATCCAGCGCTGCGACAAATCGGTGGAGGTCAACAAGCTGCTCAAGGTGTATGGAAAGCCTTTGGCTTGAAACACCAGGCCCTCGCGAATCTCACCACATGCACCCACGATGGCATCACTGGGCGAACTCATCACGTTGGGGTCTGTGTCAATTGGACGAAGGCCGGGCCTTAACTCGCGGGTGAAACACGCATGAACGCTGGTGAAGTGTTGGTGCTTGGCCTCATGCAGATCCAAATCGCTGAACCAGCGCCAAACGGAAATAGAAGCTTGCACGAGCCAAGGATGTTCCAACTTGCTCCACCAGCCCATCAAGCGGGTCAAGGTGATGCGAGGAATCCGATTGGTGAGTAAGAAGTTCAAGTCTTCTTGCAAAAACCATGCTTGAAATTTACTTCGAATCTTCATCATGTTGTCACTTAAATTTAATACAAAGAATGGTTTTCAAAATTGAGGAATCGACCGTGAACACCACTTGGATGAGTTTGGGTGCATTGGCCACGCTGGCACCGGCTGTCTACCGCCGACTTCAACTGTCGCGTGCCAAGCACCGCTCCTTGGCGGGTCACTCGCGCATGGCCAAGCGCCTTGCGCGTTTGCTACCCGGCTACCATTTTGACGAACCAACGTTCTTTAAATGTGACAACGCGCCCCCAGAGATTGAAAATATTCGCCGAGCGGCTTTTTATCGAATTGCAGCAACCTTGAAAGAACGCCACCCTTTGAGCCTGGAGGCGTCTGCAGCAGCCAGAGCGCACATCTCGGACATGCAGTTCATCTCCGCCTACCGGGTGCCTTTTCAATTCAGTCCTTTGGTGCAAGAGCACCTCAAAGTTGGTTCGTTCTTGCAGTCATCCACCGGTGTGACGGTGACGGATTTGGACGGTCAGTCTTTTTATGACCTGACAGGTTCGTATGGGGTCAACGTATTTGGCGTCGACTTTTACAAAAAAACCATGGCGCAGGGAATGGCCCAAACTCAGGAATTAGGCCTTGTGTTGGGCGCCTACCACCCGGTGGTGACCCGCGTTGCACAAAGGCTGACCAAACTGTCGGGCATGGACGAAGTGTCGTTTCACATGTCTGGCACCGAGGCTGTCATGCAAGCCGTTCGCTTAGCCCGCTACCACACACGCCGTCAAAACTTAGTGCGCTTCTGCGGCGCTTACCACGGCTGGTGGGAAGACGTGCAGCCAGGCCCTGGCAACCCCATGCCGCCGCGTGAAACCTATACCCTGAGTGATATGAATGAGCGCAGCTTGGACGTGTTGCGCACCCGCAAAGACATTGCCTGCGTGTTGATCAACCCCTTGCAAGCCATGCACCCCAATGTGAACGCGCCGGGTGATACCACCTTGATTGACAGCAGCCGTCACGCCGCTTACGACCGGCAGGGCTATACAGCATGGCTGAAAAAATTAAGGCAAGTCTGCACCGAGCGCGGCATTGTGCTGATTTTTGATGAAGTGTTCCTTGGGTTCAGATTGGCAGCAGGTGGCGCGCAGGAATACTTTGACGTACGCGCTGACATGGTGACTTATGGCAAAACATTGGGCGGTGGATTTCCAGTAGGTGTGGTGTGTGGAAAAAAACAATGGATGCAACGCTTCCACAGCGACCGGCCTGCCGACATTTGCTTTGCGCGCGGCACGTTCAAAGAGCACCCCGCCGTCATGGGGGCGATGTCGGCTTTCTTAGACCAATTGGAAACACCAGAAATTCAAGCCATTTACGAGGGTTTGGATGAACGCTGGAATGCGCGCTGTCAGCTGTTCAACACAACCATGCTGAACCATGGCTTGCCCGTGCAAGCCGCCAATATGTCGAGTGTGTGGACTATTTTTTACACGCAACCGAGCCGTTACAACTGGATGCTCCAGTACTACCTGCGACTCGAAGGCTTGGCCTTGAGCTGGGTAGGCACCGGGCGTTTGATCTTCAGCTTGAACTACAGCGATGCCGACTTTGAGGCCGTGTTGCAAAGGTTTGTCAGAGCAGCCACACACATGAAGAACGATGCTTGGTGGTGGCACTCACCCGAACTGACCAACAAAGCCATTCGTCGCAGCATCTTGAAAGAGACATTCATGCGCTGAATGAAAAGGCGTTCTGGCCAGTGACCAGAACGCCTTGGGGTCACTTTGGCTTCAGTGACTTGCTTTCAAAAACTCTTCATCAAAGCGCTGCCCTTTCAACAACTGGTACGGCGCCTTGTGGTAGAGGTAAATGTCATGGAAGGGATCGGTCAAGATTTTGGTCATCCATACCAAGCCAGTCTGCACGCCTTGGATGAAACACAGATGAAGGGTGCGAAATAACAAACCACCCACACCCAAGAACAGCCATGAATAACCCACAGCGTGTAAAAACTCGATCAAGTTTTCATAGGTGGGGATCACGTCGAACTGCCCCGGAAAGTAATAAATCACCAGCGGCAACAACACCCAGATGCTGAGCAAGACCACTTTGCGACGCAAGTTGTAACCCACCTTGATGTCCTCTTTGAACTCTTGGGTCGCATCGTTCACATGGTCGTAGCCCAGTGGCTCAAAGAAAAAGTGCCCGGATTGACGCGCCACCATGGAAACCATCCAGGCCAGCAACGCAGCCCATGCGGGGTCAACCAACAACAAGCCGTAGGAGATCAAGAAACAAATCGCACTCAGCAAGTGCAAAGACTGGTTGATGCGGCAATGGTGGTAGTAGCGATGGTCATCCCAACGTTGGATTCGCAATGCTTCAAAAAAGGTCGTCATGGGCTTACCTCAGGTTGTTCCAAACGCCTGAATCATGTGCCTGTCATATGAAAAATCAGTGACAAACTCAAAACAAATTGGTGAAATTTAACTCGGCATCAATTTGTCACACAGCTGTTACATCCACGGGTAACGATATGTGCCATGGACTCTACAAGCACAGCCCCCATCACGGTCGAGCACTTCGAACCAGCGCAAAAGTTTTTACGCATCGCCGTGGTGACAGAGACATGGCCACCTGAAGTCAACGGTGTGGCCGTCACACTGTCAAAACTGATCCATCACCTGGGCAAGCGTCAACACTCGATACAACTGATACGCCCAAGACAAAGTAAAAACGATGCGGGTGTAGAAGAAGCCGGCTGGTCAGAGCTGCTTTTGCGTGGTCTGCCTATCCCAAACTATCCGCAACTCAAAGTAGGTTTGCCGAGAAAAAATGCCTTGATCAAAGCTTGGAGCACCCGACGGCCTGACCTGGTGCACATTGCCACCGAAGGCCCATTGAGTTGGTCTGCCTTGCAAGCTGCGCATGTGCTGCGATTGCCTGTGACGTCCGACTTTCGCACCAACTTCCACAGTTATTGTCAACACTATGGGGTGGGCTGGTTGACCAAGCCCATCATGGCTTACTTGCGGAAGTTTCATAACCGCACAGCATTCACGATGGTTCCGACTCAATCGATGAAGTACCAACTGGAGGCCATGGGCTTCAAACACTTGAAAGTCGTGGCGCGTGGGGTGGATGCCCAACTCTTCAACCCCACCCAGCGAAGCATGGCGCAGCGAGAAACTTGGCAGGTAGGGCCTGAGACCATCGTCTTGCTGTCGGTGGGTCGATTGGCGGCAGAAAAAAACCTCGACCTGGTGGTGCAAACCTACCACGCCCTCAAGGCTGCAGGTCGCGATGTCCGCATGGTGTTTGCAGGCGATGGCCCCATGCGCACAGCCATACAGGCCAAGTGCCCCGATGCCTTGTTTGTCGGCATGTGCACCCAACAACAACTCTCGGTGTTGTATGCCAGCGCAGACCTCTTGCTTTTTACCAGCCTGACCGAAACCTTTGGCAACGTCACGCTCGAGTCACTGGCCTGCGGAACGCCTGTGTTGGCATTCGATTGCGCGGCTGCCGGTGAGTTCATCACACACACCCAAAATGGATGGCTCGCCCATTGCGACGACAGCCATGACTACATCCAGTGCGCCTTAGAAATCACCAAAGACAAGTCGACACTGAGTTCAGCGCGCGCGCTTGCACATGCCAGCGTAGCGCAGCTGAGTTGGGATGAAATCGCCAACCAAGTGGAAACTATTTTTCACCGTGCCATTGAACTGGGTTGACCGGTCTGCCCGCGTGGTGTGAACGTTCGCACTTGCCGCCAAAGAAACATGCACAAAGGTGCAATGCCAGCGATCAGCAAGATGGCCACCAGCCACATGATGACGGTCAGCGACACGCCCTGAGCCAATAAGGCGCTGTAGCCTGCCAGCATGACCAGGACGCACAAGTTTTCATTGAAGCCTTGAACGGCGATGGAGCGGCCTGCAGACAGCACCTGCATGCCTCTGTGCTGCAGCAGGGCATTCATAGGCACCAGCAACATCCCGCCGGCCAGTCCGACGGCAAACAGCAAAACAACCGCATACCAAGGATTGGCAATCAGCACAATGATGGGCAGCAACAAGGCCAGCAGCAGACCCCACGGCAAGGCGTGTCGCGCGGAATGGAGCTTGAACTTTCTTCCCGCAGAAAAAGCCCCGCCAATGACACCCACAGCCACCACCACTTGAAAGTAGGCCCCTGACTTCAAGGACATGCCCAGGGTTTGCTGCGCCCACAGCAGCACAGCGAACTGCATGACTGCACCCACACCCCAATACAAGGTGGTGACATACAGGGACAGACCACCCAATGGATCTCGCCAAAGCTGGAGATGACTGTTCCAAAAGATGGCCGGTCTTAACGCTTGCCATGTCAAGGGGATCAAAGACACAGACTTGAACAAAGGGGTCAAGCCCAAGTTCAAGAACGTTGAGACCCCATAGATGGCAATGATCAGTCCCATGGCGGGCAAGGTCTGGGTATGAACCCCAAATTCAAAATGGAAGTCCCGTGTTGGAATCATCCAAGGCTGTGGCCAAGACGCCACCCAGCCGGTCAAGGCGCCCCCCAAGGCAATGCCCAAGATCACGGACAACACCACAGAAACTTCGAGCCACGCATTGGCACGAACCAACAAGCGGGGGGGAACAGACTCTGTCACCAGTCCATACTTAGAAGGCGCATAAACTGCCGCACCTAAACCGATGACGGCAAAGGCAAGCACAGGATGCGCACCTGCGAGCAGCAAGACAACGCCGAGCACTTTGACGGCATTCATGGCGGCCATGAGCCGGTGTTTGCTGAAGGCATCGGCCAAAGGCCCCACCACAGAGGCCAACAAAACATACGCCAGGGTGAGTGAAAACTTCAACAGGGGCGCCCACCATGCTGGGTAACCCTGCTCGTTTAAAAAATAGATCCCCAAAATGAGCAGCGCATTGTCTGCCAGTGAAGATGCGAACTGCGCGCCAATTAAAAAATAAAAGCCTTTAGGCATTCAGCGCGGATGTGTTTTCTTCGACTGGATCTATGTCCATGTGAATCAGTTCATTGCGACGTCCTATGCCCTGGTAGGCAATGCCAAGGTCTGCCAATGCTTCTGGGTTGTATAAGTTACGACCGTCCAAGATATAAGGCGTGCGCATGCTCCTTTTCATCGCTTGGAAATCAGGATTGTGGAAATTTTTCCACTCGGTCAAGATCATCAAGGCATCCACGCCGACCAGCGCATCCATGTCGTGCTCTACCAATGTGAAGTTCTGCAACAAGTCTGCCTGATCTGCGCAGTCCAGTTGGAGCGCTTGCAATGCCTCATGACTGGCCACTGGGTCATATGCCATCACCTGCGCACCACGCTGCAACAGGTTTTTGATGACTGCACGGCTAGGTGCCTCGCGCATGTCGTCTGTGTTGGGTTTGAATGCCAAGCCCCAGACAGCAATTTTTCGACCGGTCAAATCCTCGCCCATGCGTTGGACCAAGCGATCCACCAACAATGTTTTTTGACGCTCGTTGACTTGTTCGGTCGCACTGACCACATGCATGTGTTGCCCATGTGCTTGGGCAGTGCTGACCAAGGCTTGCGTGTCTTTGGGAAAACAGCTCCCACCATAGCCACAACCTGCGTATAAAAAGCTGTAACCAATGCGGTTGTCAGCACCAATTCCGCGACGGATGTGGTCCACGTCCGCACCCAAAGCGTCGGCTAAATTGGCGATTTCATTCATGAATGAAATGCGTGTAGCCAACATGGCATTGGCCGCATATTTGGTGAGCTCTGCGCTGCGAACATCCATCCACACGGTACGGGAATGGTGACGGTTAAAGCTGGCGTACAAGTCACCCATCATGCGTTGGCTTTTTTCACGGTGAATGCCATCGTCTACGCCCACCACAATGCGGTCTGGGCGCATGAAGTCATCGATGGCTGCACCTTCCTTCAGAAATTCTGGGTTGGACACCACGTCAAACATGTCCTCCGACATGCCGCGTTGTTTCAACGCATGGTTCACTGCGGCTCTGACGCGGTCGGCAGTTCCCACTGGCACGGTGGATTTATTGACGATGAGTTTGAAATTCTTCAGGTGACAACCAATCATCGAAGCCACCGACAAGACATGGCCTAAGTCTGCAGAGCCATCTTCTTGGGCAGGTGTCCCCACCGCAATGAACAAGACATCGCCGTGCTCAATGGCATCTTGTGCATCATGCGTGAAACGAATTCTTCTTTCAGCGTGGTTACGCGACAGCAGCTCTTTGAGACCCGGTTCGTAAATCGGAACCTGTCCTGCTTGCAGCATCTTGACTTTGTCTTCGTCTTTATCAAGGCACACCACCTTGAAGCCCAAGTCAGACAAGCATGCACCTGTGACCAACCCCACATACCCAGAACCGATGACTGTGATTCGCATAAGTTTCTTCCTTTGTGCTGTCATGGTCACACACGACCATGAAAGTAATAAGACGAAACAAAGTCAATTCAATGACGCGGCAATGCCTGTCTTGTTCATGAAAGCGTCACAAAGAACGGATAGATTGATCACCCATGACCGAGATTCATGAAAACCTGCAAAAGCAAAGACGTGGATTGAACAGAGTCTTCCACGCATTGGGTTATTCGCTGCAAGGTTTGAAAGCTGGGATGCTGGAGCCTGCGTTCAGACAAGAAGCTTTCTTGGCAGTTTTCTTGTTGCCTCTGTCTTTTGTCGTGGGCAGCAACTGGGTCGAAATTTCACTTCTTTCAGGATCCGTTATCTTTGTGCTCATCGTTGAACTTTTGAACACTGGCCTTGAGTCAGCCATCGACCGGGTGGGTCCCCAATGGCACGATTTGTCGAAGCGATGCAAGGACTTGGGCAGTGCGGCCGTGTTGCTCAGCATCTTGTTGTGCATGGGCATATGGTTGGCGGCTTTGTTCGTCCGACTACCGCCATATTTTGGGTGACCGCCTGGGCGCTAAGGCACATAAAAAAAGACTCCGAGGAGTCTTTTTTTATGTGATCGAGGTGGCTTGCAAGGCAGCGCCAATCGCTTTGACTTTGCCTTCGTAGTAGCGATCTAATCGCCAATCTTTGATGACCTCCACAGCCAAATCAAATTCGTTGATAGAGAGTTCATACAAGGGTAGAAACGAGAATTCGCTGCCTGTTTCTAGAGCCAAAATCAATTTTGAAAGTGCAGTTGCGGGGAGTGAGCTTGGATCTTTTTCGATCAGTTTTCTTGCTTTTTTGATAGCGCGCATGGCAATTCCTTTCAGGGTCTGTCAACGTGGAATTATTGCACTCGAAAAAAAATTACACCGAATAGCGTTTTATTTTTAAGCTCTGTTGATCTGCAACAACTTCATGAATCTGTCATGAAAATCTCATGAACTAACTGTTAGCGGTTATTTTTTGATGCTGCATTCAGCGCAAAAGAATGTAGTTTTTCCAACCACTTGTCGAAACGATCCCAATGCCCGTGATTTGTGTAAGCCACACTTGATGCAGCTCATGGAACCACGGTGGCCGCCAGAGTCAAAGGGAGAACCAGCCACACGCATCTTGTATCGAAGACCATCGCCACTGAGAACACTTTTTTCATTTTCATTCATGCACGAATCTTATGAATCATCTAAGTAAGTTTCATGACGCTCGATGTTTGTCCATGAAGGCAGGCCTGGCCTGCACACCCCAAGAACGCCCCCCTGCGAATCAGAACTCAGCGTGAAAGCGCGCAGCGTACACGTTGATCGGCCCACGGTCTGCGTTGTAGGCTGGGTTTTGCACCCGCTGGTAGTCAGCCGTCAGCCACGTGCCACGGGTCAACCCAAAGCTGTAAAAGATTTCCACAATGGATTCAGGCTTGTAGTGTGTCAAAGCCTGTCCATCGCCGATGAAGTACGAGGTACCACCTGCGGCTAAAAATTGACGCCGATCACTGGACAAGGTGTTGCGCAAAAAGGCCACGCCCATGGCGTCTTCTGTCTGCCCCCACAAGCCCCCCTTGAACACCAAGCCGGTCGACAAGGAACCATCCACTTCGGTGAACGCATGGGTTTCGGTGCGACCATCCGCCTTCATGACGCGCAAGAAATAACCCACACCCGGCTTGACAGTTTGTTCGACGTTGAAGCCCAAGCCGTATTTGGTTTTTTCGTCTTTGCGTGTCTGGACCAAGGCCCTGGGATCGCTGTAGCTGCCGGGGTTTTGCAACTGCCACTGGGTGGCATCGTTGAAACTGGCCAACACAGCCCTGTTGCGCCAAGCCAGTACACGCCATTTACCGGG
>CANCUP010000061.1 GCA_947381325.1 Comamonadaceae bacterium | reverse complement strand
TTTTGGGCGAGATGGTCCGTGAGAAGTTGCTGTACTACCCCATGGTCACGCGCGAGCCGTTCAAAAATCAGGGCCGTCTGACCGACGCCATCGAGAGCGGCAAGTTGTTCAGCGACTTGGGGCTGCCGGCCTTCAACCCCGCCGACGATCGGGTGATGATTTGCGGCAGTCCACAGATGCTCAAAGACTTGAAGCACATGCTCGAAGAGCGTGGCTTCAAAGAGGGCAACACCACCCAACCCGGCGACTTTGTGATCGAACGCGCCTTCGCCGAACAGTGAACACTGCGCGGGCTCAGCCGTGAATCGGCAAGCCCACCAACTGCGCCAGCTCGTCGCGTGACAAACCATCCACCGCATCGATCAGTCGCAAGCCTTGCGGGGTGACTTCGAGCGTGGCCAAGTCGGTGTAAATGCGCTTGACGCAAGCCAGGCCCGTGACCGGGTAGCTGCACTCGCGCACCACTTTGCTGGCTCCTTGCTTGGTCAACAAATCCATCATCACCCAGGTTTGCTTGGCGCCAATCGCCAAGTCCATGGCCCCACCCACAGCGGGAATGGCCCCTGGCTCACCGGTGTGCCAATTGGCCAAGTCCCCCTGTTCGCTGACCTGAAAAGCGCCCAGCACACAAATGTCCAAATGCCCACCACGCATCATCGAAAAACTGTCGGCGTGGTGAAAAAACGCGCCGCCAGGCATCAAGGTCACGGGTTGTTTGCCCGCGTTGATCAAGTCGTAATCTTCTTGGCCTGCGGCAGGCGCTGGGCCCATGCCCAAGATGCCGTTCTCGCTGTGCAAGATCACTTCCAAGCCTTGGGGCAAGTGGTTGGCCACTTGGGTGGGCATGCCAATGCCCAAATTCACATAAGCGCCATCGGGAATGTCTTGGGCCACACGGGCCGCCATTTGGTCTTTGGTTTTTCGGGTGTAGGCCATCTCATGCCTCCTTCTTGAAACCACCACCTTGGGTGGCCACACGTGGCACTTGCACCACGTGGCTGACAAAAATACCCGGCGTCACGATGCTCTCGGGGTCTAAGCTGCCGAGTTCCACCACCTCGTGCACTGAAGCAATGGTGCACTTGGCAGCAGTGGCCATCACCGGACCAAAATTGCGTGCGGCCTTGCGGTAGGTCAGGTTGCCCCAACGGTCGCCTCGCTCAGCCTTGATCAAGGCAATGTCGGCGTGGATGGGATGCTCCAACACATACATGCGGCCATTGATTTCGCGGGTCTCTTTGGGCGAACCATCGCTGTGTTTGGCCAACTCGGTGCCAAAACCTGTGGGCGTGAAGAACGCGCCAATGCCAGCCCCTGCGGCACGAATGCGCTCCGCCAAGTTGCCTTGTGGCACCAGCTCAAGTTCTAACTTGCCCGAACGGTACAAGCCATCAAACACATAGCTGTCGGCTTGGCGCGGAAAGCTGCAAATCACTTTGCGCACACAGCCTGTTTTGAGCAAGGCTGCCAAGCCCGCATCGCCATTGCCCGCGTTGTTGTTGACCACCGTCAGGCCCTGCAGGTGGTGCTCGCGCACCACGGCAATCAAGCCGTCGATCAATTCATCGGGAATCCCTGCGGTACCAAACCCACCAATCAACAAGGTTTGGTTGTCTCGCAAACCTTGCAATGCATGGGCCACCGAAGGTGCAATTTTGTTGATCATGCCAATCGCCCTGCTGTTTCAAACACGCTCAACGATCATGGCGATGCCTTGACCCACGCCAATGCACATGGTGCACAAGGCATAACGACCACCGGTGCGGTGCAACTGGTTGATGGCGGTCGTGACCAAGCGCGCGCCACTTGCGCCCAAGGGGTGGCCCAAGGCAATCGCCCCGCCGTTGGGATTGACACGCGGGTCATCGTCTTGCAGGCCCAACTGGCGCAGCACCGCCAAGCCCTGCGCAGCAAACGCTTCGTTGAGCTCAATCACATCCAAATCCGCCAGCGTCAAACCCGTCAATGCCAACACTTTCTGTGTCGCAGGTGCCGGGCCAATGCCCATGATGCGCGGTGGCACACCCGCTGTGGCCATGCCCACCACACGGGCTTTGGGGGTCAGGCCTTGCTTGGCCGCTGTTTTCTCATCGGCCAACAACACCGCGCACGCGCCGTCGTTCACGCCACTGGCGTTACCGGCTGTCACCGTGCCATCAGGGCGCACCACCGGCTTGAGCTTGGCCAACGACTCCAGGCTGGTGGCACGTGGGTGCTCGTCTTGGCTCACCACCACGGCATCGCCCTTTTTCTGAGGGATGGTGACGGGGCAAATTTCAGCATCAAAGTAGCCTGCCTTTTGTGCGGCCACGGCCTTCATCTGGCTAGCCAGCGCCATGCGATCTTGGGCTTCGCGCTCAATCTTGAAATCGGTGGCCACGTTCTCTGCCGTCTCAGGCATCGAGTCCACGCCATACTTTTCTTTCATCAACTTGTTGATGAAGCGCCAGCCAATCGTGGTGTCGTACACCGCGTTGCTGCGGCTGAACGCACTTTCAGCCTTGGGCATCACAAAGGGCGAGCGGCTCATGCTCTCCACACCGCCAGCAATCATCAGGGTCGCCTCGCCCGCTTTGATGGCACGCGCCGCAGTGCCAATGGCGTCCATGCCCGAACCGCACAAGCGGTTGATGGTGGCACCCGGCAATTCCAGGGGCAGCCCTGCCAGCAAACTCGCCATGTGACCCACGTTGCGGTTGTCCTCGCCGGCTTGGTTGACGCAGCCGTAAATCAAGTCGGTCACAGCCAACCAATCCACGTTGGGATTGCGTGCCATCAGGGCTTTGAGCGGAATGGCGCCCAGATCGTCCGTGCGCACGGCCGACAAAGCGCCACCGTAACGGCCAAAAGGGGTGCGGATGGCATCGCAAATAAAGGCTTGGTTCATGGTCTTCCTCAACTGAAATGTGTTTAACCAGTAAATGTATCAAGACCTGCGCCTGCCCCTCCCACATGCGGCGCCTGAGTGACAATGCTGTGCATGTTTGAACCCAGTCAAGCCGACGTTCGGCGCTTTTTTTGTTCGGTCTATGCCAAGTGGCGCAACGCACAGCCCATGGACGCGCTAGAAACCTTGGCCAGCCAATGGGTGGCCGAGCACCCCGAATACCATGCCGACTTTGCCGACGAGGCAGCCGCTCTGGAGCGCATGTACGAGGTGAAAGACGGCAAGGTCAACCCCTTCTTGCACCTGTCCATGCATTTGTCGGTCAGTGAACAATGCTCCATCGATCAACCGCGCGGCATACGCCAAGCCGTGGAACTTCTGAGCGCACGACGCGACTCGTTGCACCACGCACACCACGACACCATGGAAGCCTTGGGTCAAATGATTTGGGAAAGTCAGCGCAGTGGCAGACCGCCTGATGGGCAGGCCTACATCGACGCCATTCAACGGTTTGCCACGCGCGACTGATGACCTGAGCCGATCTGGCCGCGTACATCTCGCACCCCCCAAAGCAACAAAGCCCGCGACAGCGGGCTTTGTTGTTGGATCGAATCAGATCAACGGAACTTAGACTGTGGCACGGTCTTCAAGTCGCCTTGCTGTGCCGCGACATAGCCCGCCAACTCTTTGAGCTCAGCATTGCTGAATTGCTTGGCCACGCCACCCATGACGCCATTGCCGCGACCCCAAGTCGATGTGCCTTCCACTTTGTAAGACTTCAAAGCCACATACAAATAATCGGCGTTTTGACCGGCCAATTTGGGGTAGCTCGGATCGATGGGTTTGGCAAAGTTTTCGCCGTGGCATGAAGTGCAAGCGCCCTTCTTCACCAAGTCAGCCACATTGCCTTTTGGCTCAGAAGCTTTGTCAGGCAATGCTGCACCATCAACCACGCCATGGTTGGCGTAATAAGCCGAAATATCAGCAATGTCTTGGTCGCTCAAACTGGTGGCAATGCTGCGCATGGTGGGATGCTTGCGCTCGCCTTTTTTATAGGCAGTCAAGGCCGTGCTGATGTACTTGGCGCCTTGGCCAGAGATCTTGGGGACTTTGTACACTTCAGGAAAGCTGGCTTGGTATCCCACGATGCCGTGGCAGCCAATGCACATGGCAATCTTTTTTTCGCCTGCTTTGGCGTCGCCTTGCAGCTCTTGGGCTTGGCTGGAAAAGGTCGCAGCGGCGACAAGGAAAGCTAACGCGAATGAGAGAGACTTGTTCATAGTGCAGACGTCATGAGGACAGATTGATTAAAGTCAATTCACAATTATATAGAGCCAAACTCCATGAAATTCACCGGCACCGATAACTACGTCGCAACCCAAGACTTGATGCTCGCCGTCAATGCGGCCATCACGCTTCAACGCCCCTTGCTGGTCAAGGGTGAGCCCGGCACAGGCAAGACCATGTTGGCCGAGGAAGTAGCGCAAGCCTTGGGCATGCCACTGCTGCAATGGCACATCAAATCCACCACCAAGGCACAGCAAGGTCTTTACGAATACGACGCGGTGAGTAGGCTGCGCGACAGCCAAATGGCAGACCTCGATGGGGGCGCCCGGGTCAAAGACATTCAAAACTACATCATCAAAGGGGTACTCTGGCAGGCCTTCACCTCCGAGCAACCGGTCGCACTGCTGATTGATGAAATCGACAAGGCCGACATCGAATTCCCAAATGACTTGCTGCGCGAAATCGACCGCATGGAGTTTTATTGCTACGAAACCCGCGAGCTGATCAAAGCCAAAACGCGTCCCTTGGTGTTCATCACTTCCAACAATGAGAAAGAATTGCCTGATGCATTTTTGCGCCGCTGCTTCTTTCACTACATCAAATTTCCAGATGCCGAGACCATGCGGCACATCGTGGCCGTGCACTTTCCACAGCTCAAGCAAGAGCTCTTGAGTGCGGCGATGAAGACCTTTTTTGACATTCGAAACTTGCCCGGGCTGAAGAAAAAACCATCTACCAGCGAGTTGCTCGATTGGCTCAAACTTTTGGTGGCAGAAGACATTCCTTTAGAAGCCTTGCAAACCGGCGACGAAAAAGTTGCGATTCCACCGCTGGTGGGTGCGCTGCTGAAAAACGAGCAAGACATCACCTTGTTTGAAAAACTGGTGTTCATGCAAAACCGCAACCGTTGAAACACCTCTCATGCTTGCTTCATTGATTGAAGGACTCAGCGACGCCATTGGCTTTGTTGTCGGCGCCTTGTTGGGGTTTGGCTTAGGGGTCACCTTCGGCTTAGACCTGTTTGCACCTGGGTATGGCACAGGCAGTGTCATCGCCATCATGCTGGTGGGATTGGGCGGCGGCATGGGCCTACAAGCGGCGCGCTACATGCGTTCACGCCAACAGAGACCTGACTGATCGACCCGATGCTGATCGATTTCTTCTACACCTTGCGCGCAGCTAAATTGCCTGTGTCTGTGAAGGAGTTCCTCACCCTGCTCGAGGCCTTGCAAAAACAAGTGGTAGGACCAGGCAGTGACGCATGCAGCCTGGACGACTTTTATTTTTTAAGTCGTCTCACGCTGGTCAAAGACGAAAAGCACTACGACAAATTCGACCGAGCTTTTGGCGCCTACTTCAAGGGCGTGGACATGCTCACCGACTTCACCAAAGACGTGCCGCTCGACTGGCTTGAGAAAATTCTGCAAAAAGAACTCACCCCCGAACAAAAAGCCGCCATAGAAAAAATGGGCTGGGATGAGTTGATGGAAACACTCAAAAAACGTCTGGAAGAACAAAAAGAACGCCACGAAGGTGGCAACAAATGGATTGGAACGGGTGGCACCTCGCCCTTTGGCAACGGCGGCTACAACCCGCAAGGCATACGCATCGGTGGCAAAGGCGGCAACAAAAGCGCTGTGAAAGTGTGGGACCAACGCGCCTACCAAGACTACGACGACACCCAAGAACTCGGCACCCGCAACATCAAAGTGGCACTGCGACGCTTGCGCCGCTTTGCCCGTGAAGGATCAGCCGAAGAACTCGACTTGCCCGACACCATCCGCGCCACCGCAGCCAATGCGGGCTACCTCGACATCAAGATGGTGCCCGAACGCCACAACAACGTCAAAGTGCTGCTGCTCATGGATGTGGGCGGCACGATGGACGAGCACATCGCGCGTGTCGAAGAAATGTTCTCTGCGGCCAAGTCAGAGTTCAAGCACTTGGAGTTTTATTACTTCCACAACTGCGTCTACGACTTCATGTGGCGCAACAACAAACGCCGCTTCGCCGAAAAATTTGCCACGTGGGACATCCTGCGCAAATACAACAAAGACTACAAGCTCATCTTCATTGGCGACGCCACCATGAGTCCCTATGAAATTGTGCAGCCCGGTGGCAGCGTGGAATACAACAACGAAGAGGCCGGTGCCGAATGGATTCAGCGCCTGACCCACGCATTTCCCAAATATGCATGGATCAACCCAGAACCTCAAGGCGTGTGGCAATACCGCCAGAGCATCAGCATCATCCAGCAGTTGGTCAGCAACCGCATGTACCCCATGACCCTGAAAGGTTTGGACGACGCCATGCGAATGCTCAGCAAGTGAGGCCTAAAATGCCCACTGGCTGCCGCCGTAGTTCAATGGATAGAACGAGTGCCTCCTAAGCGCTAGATACAGGTTCGATTCCTGTCGGAGGCACCAGCCACTGGATCACGCCCCTTTTAATTTCAAAGGCGTCGACAGCCTATACCCTGACCCATGCACCGTTTTAATTTCAAATTCGTGCACTTTGAAATTGAACAACTTGGAGCGCAGTCGGCTAATCAACACTTCAAGCCGTACCTTGTCAAATGAGGTTCTTCGGCTCTCACCTCCCAACTTGTCAATCAACTCCAAGTAGGTGCAATGGGTCGTGCTCTGTGCCAAGGCGGTCAACACAATGGCTTCTTTGGGCGTCAAACTCAACACATCCGCATCAGGCGCCGTGATGTACAGACTTTTCAAATTGAGTGACCAACAAGCAGGCTCTGCGCTCGCCACCGAGCCGTTTCTCTCAGAGCGTCTCAGTAAATTGCGGATCACTGCCAATATTTCGTCGGGGCGCGTGGGCTTGGTCAAATACACATCGGCCCCTGCTTGGTAGCCCTCGGTTCGCTCACTGCCCATGACACGCGCCGTCAACATAACAATTCCCAAATTTGGATACACCTGACGCAACCACTTGCACAAGCTGATGCCATCTTCGCTGGGCAAGTTCAAATCCAACATCACGATATTGGGCGTGTGAATCGCCATCAAGGCACGCATGTGCTCGCCGTCATAGGCACACCGAGTGGCATAGCCTGCCGACTGCAACACCAACGACAGTTCATCACTGACGCGCAAGTTGTCCTCAACCAGCAGGACCGATCCGAGTGCTGGGGCTTCATGACCCGGGTCGGAATGCTCTTTGGAAACTTCTTGTGTGTTCATACAGGCACTGAAAAGTGGAATCGCACCACGTCTTCTTCGATCGTTAATTGAATGCGGCTACCTAGGGCATGCGTCATCGACTGAGCCAGCCACAAACCCAAGCCTGCGCCAGACTGCTGCTTGGCCGTTTCTGACCTGTAGTAGCGCATGAAAACAGCGCCAGGGTCTGGCGCACCATCGGGCACCACCTCATTGGCCACACTGAAAACAAGTTCGTTGGCGACGTCGGTTTTTAAATGCTCCACCTTGAATTCCACCAAGCTGTCCGCCACAGAGTATTTCAGGGCGTTGGATAACAAGTTGTTCAGGACGATTCTGAGGTAATACAAATCCGTGCGGAATTCAAAATCATCATTCGCACCGCGAACGATGGTGTACACACGTTCACTGGGGTATGAGGCTTTGATCAAACTGAACAAGTCGCCCAAGCTATGCCGCCCCATGGCCAAGGGAAAGTAACCTTGCTCGTATTTATCGATCTCCGCACAGCGCTCAATGATGGCGTCAATTTCTTGAAGTGAATGGCTGATTGAATTCACCCGCGGCAGCGATGGGTCATCGACGCCCAGACGGGTTTGGATGGAACTCAGGGCCATCTGACTGGCCATCAGCGGGTTCTTCAATTCGTGGGTCAGCATGGCTGTGAATTTTTTTTGTTGCTCTAAACGCGCGCTCTCTTGCTCTAAGTTCTCAGAAGCAATTTTGAGTTGCCCTGTCAATGAAGAGATCCTGTCATGCTTGAGACGGTCATCTGTCCATGCCAACAAAACAAACAGCACGACAGGTATCAATGATTTGAAAAAAACACTTTCCAAGAAATATGGTGCCTCCACCAAACTCAATGAAGTGACAAATGGTTTGAAGAAAAGAGAGGAAACTGGCAGGGGAACTTGTAAGAAAAGCAGCAAGGTGACAAACGCTATCTTTTCCGATGTGAGCTTCAAGAGATGTCGCGATTGAAATCCTTGTGCCAATAAAAGCACACAACAAACCCACTTGCCGTACTTGCGTGTTTCTTCCACCAAGTTCATTGACAGAGTGGCATCCAAGAATGTTCCAAGGAACAAAACGCCAAGCAATCCCACCCAAGCCCACAAATACTTGATGAATCGTCCATTTTGAAAAAGTCTGCTCGCGATCAGTACCCAGATGGCCATGAAAAAGACAATCGTTGCCACCATGGATTTCGGCAAAATCAGCGGCGACAAATTCTGATCCAGCCCCGTCAAAAAGTTCAACATGCCTGTGCTGCAAATGAACGAGATAGACAGCGAAATCGAAATCAGCAACAAGCCAACACTCAATGCATTGAATTGAACCACCAACCTGATGACTGACGTGAGCGCCACCATGGCGAAAACGGTGAAAACCATCACCACAAAAACATCTATTCTTCTTTGAAGCAAATCAATGTTTTCTTTGTCTTCTATGGCAGTGAAGAGTCGAAAATCAATTGGCGAAACAAGCCTTAAGTAGATGCTGGAACTCGGTTCGACTGAACCGATTTGAATGGGCGCATTCAATTCATTGCTTGCATATTTTTTATGTTCCCAACCACCGGCGTGGAGCAAGGAAGGCTTGTAAACGGTGACCTCTGTCAACAATGCAGGGAGGATTTTCAGGTAAAGATTTCCAGAAACTGCGACTTGATCGTCTGCCCGAAGCCGCAGCCAAACCGCACCTTTTGAAAATTGCTGCTTTTGAAGTTCATCCATTTGCGTGAACTCCAAAGCTTGTACCTCCTCAATTCCCTTTTGAAGGCTCTCGTCAGTCATCACAGTCTGACTGAGTCCTGTGGATGACGCGTGCGGCTCCACTGCAGCCAAGGCGTTGACAGACACAGCCAACAGCCATGCAAAGGCAATGGCCAAGTGTTGGAGGGTCTTGCCAATTTGTTTCATATGGATTGATCTTACGAAACCGCCTCCACATTCCTTACATTATTTTGTAAGGTTTAAACGAGATGGGTTGCTATAAACCACAACCCAAATTCTCGACAAACACGCCCTATGCAAACCCCATGTTCATTCCAGCGCAGTCAACAACGCCTACCGATGGTATTGCTCGGCGTCTGGATGGTTGTGAATGGGTCGTATGGTCTTGCACAAACCCCGCCAAATGCGGGCATATTGCAGCAACAAATTAACAATGAACGTGCATTGCCTGTGCCCAAGGAATTGGCTGTACCCGTCATGCCGAAAGTACAGCAAAAGCCACAAACAGGCGGCCCCAAGATCACGGTCAACACATTTCAATTCGTTGGCAACACGATTGTTTCAACGCAAACCCTGTCAGCCTTGACAGCGCATTTACTGGGTCGCTCGATTGAATTCTCAGAACTAGAGTCAGCGGCTATTTCCGTGGGCGATTACTACAGAGCCTTGGGCTATGTGGTGAAGACAAGCCTGCCTGCGCAAGAGATCCAAGGTGGGGTGGTCACGATTGAAATCGTCGAAGCTACCTTTGGCAAGGTCGTGGTCGATGGGCTGGCTTCCAAGTTGATCAGCACCCAACAGATTGTGGCCACCATTCATGCGGCGCAGCCCCAGGGTACCAAGCTGAATGCGAACGCCATCGACAAAGCCTTGGCGCTTGTGTCTGACTTGGCGGGCATACAAGTGCGAGGCAATTTTCTAGAAGGAGCCACACAAGGACAAACTGACCTGGTGATCACCTTGAAAGACTTGTCCGTTTGGATGGCCGAAGTGTCCGCCGACAACACGGGCGCCAGATCGACGGGACGCAATCGCATCGCCACCAACTTTGCCATCAACAGCCCCCTGGGTATGGGTGACCAGTTCACAGCGAGCACGCTGTCGAGCCTGGGCAGTGAATACATCCGTCTGGCTCAAACTGTTCCTGTTGGCTACTCAGGACTCAAAGCAGGTGTGAACCTGTCACACCTCAATTACCGCTTGATCTCCCAAGACTACAGCGCCCTGATGGCCCGAGGCACAGCCGATACGGTTGGCCTCGAATCGAGCTATCCGCTGGTTCGCACCCGACAGTCCAATGTCAGCGCCGTTCTCAACATGGACCGCAAACACTTCGTCAACGAAACACAAGGCACGGTGGCTTCCGACTATGCAAGCCACTTGATGAGCTTGGGGCTCAGTGGCAGTGTTGCGGATAACCGCTGGGGTGGTGGAAAAACCTCTTTCAATCTGACCAGCGTGGGTGGCACACTGGATTTGAGCAATTCAGCCACGCAAGCCACTGACGCGTCCACCACACGCACAGCCGGTCGATTCAACAAGATCCGCTATCAACTGGCCAGAGATCAGGACCTGGGTCGCAGCTTCTCGTTTCACGCTTCGCTCAACGGCCAGTGGGCCAACAAAAACTTGGACTCATCGGAAAAGTTTTATTTGGGAGGCATTTATGGCGTGCGCGCCTACCCCAGCAGTGAAGCGGGCGGCGCACGCGGTCAATTGTCGACGTTTGAACTTCGCAACCATCTCAGCACAAGCAGCACTTGGACAGGCTTTTATGATGTTGGACGCGTACTCGTCAATCCCAACAATGATTACGCAGGCGCTTCCAGCTTGAACAAGTACGCACTCAAAGGCTATGGCGTGGCTTATGCCTTCACCGCGTCGCAAGGCATCAGCCTCAAAGCCACTTGGGCCAGACGCGTGGGCAACAACCCCAACCCCACGGCCACGGGCAATGACCAAGACGGCTCCTTGGTCAAGAATCGAATCTGGCTCAACGCAAGCGTGCCTTTCTAAGCGCTGTGCGCTTGTGCCATGAACAATTGCTACAAGGTCATTTGGAACGAGGCAACGGGCACGACCGTGGCCGTTGCCGAAACGGCCAAAGGCAAAGGCGCACAGGCAGTCGGCTGTTCTCCGCCCGGTGAGCTGGGTGCGCCAAAGACGTTTGCGCACTTTTTTATCAAACCGCTTGTCGCCGCGCTGATTTGCATTGGCTTTAGCTTTGCCACCTATGCGGCACCCGCCACTGCCAACCTGACAGCGCCAGCAGCCACTCAGTTGCCCACAGGCGCACAAGTGTCTGCGGGCACGGCCACTGTGTCGCAGTCGGGTGCTGTGCTGACCGTCAAGCAAAGCAGCCCCAATGCTGCGTTGAATTGGCAAACCTTCAACGTAGGGTCTCAGGCCAGCGTCAACTTTGAGCAACCCAGTTCGCAAAGCGTGACCTTGAACCGGGTGCTGGATAGCAACCCGAGCCAAATCTTTGGCAAGCTCAGTGCCAATGGCTCGGTCTTTTTGCAAAACCCCAATGGGGTGTATTTCGCGCCAGGCTCCAGCGTGGATGTGGGCAGCTTGGTGGCCACCACCCACAGCATCAGCGACACCGACTTCATGTCGGGCAACTACAGCTTCAGTCGCACGGGCTCAACCGGGAAAATTCTCAACCAAGGCACGCTCACTTCTAAGCTGGGTGGCTACATCGCCCTGTTAGCACCTGAAGTTCAAAACCAAGGGGTTGTGATTGCCAAAGGTGGCACGATTGTTTTGGCTGCTGGTGAAACCTTCCAATTGCAATTTGAGGCCAACCAGGCACTGACCAATATCTTGGTGTCTCCTGCCACCGTGGCTGCCTATGTCGAAAACGGCAACGCCGTGATGGCACCCGGTGGGCTGGTGATTTTGTCGGCCCAAGCAGCCAACGCCATACAAGGCGGTGTCGTCAAAAACACCGGCTCTATCCAAGCCGATGGTTTGGTCAACGACGGTGGCGTGATTCGATTGGTGGCCAGCCACAGCATCAGCAACACCGGCACCATCACCGCCAACGCGCTTCCAGGTGGCACGGGAAGCGGCGGACAAATCACCCTCATTGCCGACCTGACTAACCCCAGCAGCACCATCCACATCGACGGCACCTTGAGCGCGCAAGGCGCAGACCTTGGGGGCAATGGTGGACAGATTGAAACCTCGGGTTCGCATGTGCGCATTGCCGATGGCGCCAGAATTTCTACCGAAGCGCCCAAAGGCACGGGCGGCAGCTGGACCATTGACCCCACAGACTTCACCGTGGGCACCGGCGGCGATATCTCGGGCGCCACACTGGGCACCAACCTCACCAGCAACAACGTCACCATTCTGAGCAGCTCTGGCGCCACGGGCACCGGTGGCAACATCAACATCAACGATGCGGTGTCTTGGTCGGGCAACAAAAAACTCACACTCTCCGCCGACAACAACATCAACATCAACAACGCCATCAACGTGCCTAACGGCGGCTCGGTCAGCTTGGTGTACGGCACAGGCACAGCCACGGGCGACTACAACTTTGGCAGCTTCAGTGCCAACAACACCCAGTTCACAGGATCGATCAACTTTGCAGGCACAGGTGCTGGGCTGTTCACCACGCAGTTGGGCACAGGCTCGATCCTGAGTTACACCGTCATCAACAACCCCAGCACCTATGTGCTCGCCACCAACCCCACAGGCGGCATCAACAGCAGCAGCGGCAACTTTGCGCTCGCACAGAACTACAACTTTGACCGAACGTTCACTGCTTCTCCGGTCACGGGCACCTTCACTGGCAAGTTTGAAGGCTTGGGCCACACGGTAGGTAACTTGACCAACAATGGCACAGGTGCGATTGGCTTGTTCAACAACTCGTCGGGTTTGATCCGCGATGTCGGTGTCAACATGTCCACCAACAGTGCAGCCACTGGGACGGGCGGTTTGGTCAACACCAATTCAGGGGTGATCAAGAACAGTTTCGCCAATGCGTCGATCACGTCCGTGGCCAATGGCACTCTCGGAGGATTGGTCGGCACCAATTCCGGTTTGATCACCAACAGCTTTTCAACCGGGTCTATTTCTGGAACTGCCGTTTTGGGGGGGCTGGTTGGCATGAATGGCACCTCAAGCAGCAGCAACCCAAGTAATATTTCAAACAGCTTTTCTACGTCGACAATGACTGGCTCAGGAAATTACGTGGGGGGCTTGATCGGCGAAAACACCACCACAGGCACGGGTGCTGCATCCACCGTGACCAACAGTTTCGCCACTGGCAATGTGTCGACCACCGGAGCCAATGCGGCTGGCGGATTGATTGGTTACAACTTTGCCAACGGCATCAGCAGCTCTGTGGCTGTCACGAACAGCTATGCCACAGGCAACGTCACAGGCCCTCAAAGTTACGGCGCAAACTACTATTTCGGTGGATTGATCGGCTCAAACACTGTCAGTCAGTCAGGTGCAAATGCCACCGTGAGTGGCAGCTATGCAACAGGCAATGTGTCCGCTGCCGCATCGTGGGTGGGTGGATTGGTCGGATTCAATCAAATCAATTCAGCCAATGGCATCGCCGATATTTTGAACAGCTACGCCACCGGCGCTGTCTCCAACCCAGCGGCTGTCACTGGCAATGCCTCAGCGGGTATTGGTGGGTTGGTGGGCCTCAACAGAAGTTCAGCCGCCAACAGCAGCTCCAAGGTCGTGTCAAGCTATGCCACGGGTTCCGTCACAGGTTCCACGTTAGCGGCAAGTGTTTATTCAGGAGGGTTGATTGGCTACAACTTTGCCAACGCCAGTGGTGTAAACAACTCAGTGACCAACAGCTTCGCCACAGGGGTGGTCAGCGGGATCACCGCTGTCGGTGGTTTGATTGGACAAAACACCGCTGCGATCGGCGGGAATACGAACATTGACACCAGCTATGCCACTGGCACGGTCACAGGCTCATCGGGTTCTGTTGGCGGTTTGGTCGGGGTTAACCAAGCCAATACGGCTTCAGCGGCCTCTACCAGCAACATCTCCAACAGCTATGCCAGCGGTGCCGTCAACAACACGGGCAGCAACAATGTGGGTGGTTTGGTGGGCATCAACACATCTGTCGCCGCAGCCAATTCATCTGCGATCTCCAACAGCTATGCCACTGGCAATGTCTCATCTGCAGGCGACAGCGTGGGTGGATTGGTAGGCTTCAATGATGGCAATGGCAATTCACGCATTCAGCAAAGTTATGCCATGGGCAGTGTCGAGTCCACCTCAGCCATTGGCACCAATGTCGGTGGCTTGGTGGGTCAAAACAAGGCCGAAGTGGCCAACAGCAATGTCAGCATCAGCCAAAGCTATGCCACAGGCGCAGTCACGGCCGCCAAAACGGTGGGTGGGCTGGTCGGGGTCATCAGTGCGACTTCGGGCTCCGCCAACGTAGACCAGAGCTATGCGACAGGCAATGTGCGGCAGACAGCGTCGAGCGGCACAGCGGGCGGATTGGTGGGGCAAGTGGCTTCATCCAATGCGGGCAGCTCCGCGTTGATCAGCAACAGCTATGCCGTGGGCAATGTCACAGGGACAAGCAGCAGCAACCTCGGCGGTTTGGTGGGTACTTTTTCAGCAGCGGGCAATGGCAGTATTCAAAAGAGCTATGCCTTGGGTGCCGTGAGCGGAAGCACCAACATGGGTGGCTTGATCGGCTCGCTCTCGGCGGGCAGCAGCTTGCTAAACAACTACTGGAACACCACCAACAACCCGACTTTAGACGTTGCCAAAGGGGGGATTGCAGCCAAGGTGGTCACCGCCGGCATTGCAGGGCTGACCACCCTCCAGATGCAAGACCTTTCCAATTTCAGCGGCTGGGACACCAACTCGGTCTGGCAATCGCTGAGTTACTTCAACAACCAGTTGCCCTTCCTGCGCCAAAACAACACCTTGGCCACCATCACCTTGGTGTCGGGCGCCAGCGTGTACGGCGACACGCCGGTGTTGAGTTATGCCATCACCAATTCATTTGGCAATGCCATCACCAGCCCCACAGCCTCGGGCACACCGGTGTGGGCGCTGTCCCAAAATGGCAGCTTCATTGGCAACCAAAGTATTTCCAGCACCACCAACGCAGGTACCTACAGCCTCACCTACAACAGCGGCATCAGCTTGGGCAACTACACCATCGTCAGTGGCTCAGCCAGTAATTGGACGGTGGGCAAAGCGGCCTTGGGCCTCTCGGTCACAGGCACCTACAGCGGCACCACGTCCATCACGCCCACGTCGTTCACGGTGACAGGTTTGAAAAACAACGAGACCATGGTGCCCACCGCGGTCACCGTGAGCGATGCCAATGTGGCCACAGCCAACCAATATGTCACAGCCATCACGGCCAACACAGGCAACGCCAATTTCAACAACTACGACGTGGCGACATCCTTCAACGCCACACCCAACACCACCACCACCAACACGGCCACACTCAACCCGATGGCACTCTCCGTCTCAGCGGTGGCCAGTTTGAGCGGCAACCCCTACAAAGGCAGTGCCTACACGGGCACCTACACCAGCAGCGCCATGGTGCCAGCCGATGCCAACCTGATCAGCGTCTCTGGCGTTGCCACCGGCACCGATGCAGGCACATACACCTCGTCGTTGGCCGTGTCTTTGAGCGGGTCTGCCTTGACCAACTACAGCGCGCCCGTGATCACCAATGCCAATTTGGTGGTCTCGCCCAAGCCCATCACCATCACCAACATCGCGTGGACCACGCCCTACGATGCGGTGACCGCCTATTCAAGCTTGGCCAATCAAACCGCCTACACCAACACAGCCTTGGTGGGCAGCGATGCGATCAACACCCTCACACAAACGGCCAACAAAACGGGTGTGGCACAGGCCGGCAACTACAGCGTCACGCCCAGTGCTGCGAGTTTGGCTTCTGGCAACGCCAACAACTATCTCTTCAGCTACGTCAGCGCCAACAACACCGTGAGCCCTGTGTCCTTGACGGTGGCCAACTCGACGGTGGCATCCAAGGTGTACGACGGCACCACAGCGGCCTCTGTGGCCAATGGCAGCTTGCAAGGTGTGCTGGCAGCCGATGCAAGCCTGGTTGGCTTGAACCAATCGGGTGTCTTTGCCAACCCCCATGTGGGCGCAAACATGGGTGTGACATTGAGCGACACACTGACAGGCGCAGCAGCCAGCAATTACACCTTGACCCAACCCACGGGCTTGACAGCCGCCATCACCCCCAAAACCCTCACCATCGCTGGGCAAACGGGCGCCAACAAAGTCTATGACGCCACCAACACCGCCACCATGACGGGTGGCACATTGGTAGGCGTGGTGGGCTCGGAAGCGGTGGGCTTGGTACAAGCAGGCACATTTGCAAGCCCGAATGTCGGGACAGGCATCGCCATCACCCCCAGCAACACCCTCACGGGCGCGACCGCTGGCAACTATCAAATCACGCAGCCCAGCACGCTGTCAGCCAATATCACCCCGGCCATTCTGACGGTCGAGGGTCTGGCAGCCACCGCCAAGGTGTACGACGGCACCACCACGGCAAGTTTGAGCGGCATTGCGGTCGCCAAGCCCTTAGGCGGTGGGCAGGTCACGATCAACGGTTCTCCCGTGGGAAGTTACCAAGACAAAAACGTAGGCACCAACAAATACATCGATGTCACGGGTTTCAGCTTGTCTGGCCCAGACGCTGGCAACTACCAGGTCACCGGCCTGCACGGCGTGTATGGCGACATCACACCCGCCAGTTTGTCGATCACGGGTTTGACGGCCAACTCGAAGGTGTACGACGCCACCACCGCGGCAACGTTCACGGGCGGCGCCATCACAGGCCTGATGCTCACCGACGTCGTGAATGTGAATTCAGGTTTTTTCAACAATAAAAACGTGGGTACAG
>CANCUP010000060.1 GCA_947381325.1 Comamonadaceae bacterium | reverse complement strand
GTTGTGAGTCGGCACGCATGGCCCTGAACCTCGACACCCGTCAACGCGCCATGCTGGCCGAGATGCACGTGCGTGTGTGGTCGCCCTTGACCGCACCCGAGCCAGCACCCACACCATCCGTGGCGGATGCGGCGGTGCTGAGCCACGACGCACAAGCGCTCAGCGCCTTCGTGGAGGCCGCTGACCTTGCGCAGGCAGCGGGTGCGTCGCATCCTGCCCGCTCTCCAGCACCGACCTCCTCAGCCCCACCCACAGGGCGCCTGCCCGCCGCAGTCGCTGCAACTGCTGTCGCGGTGCCGATCGTGGTCCAACGCCCCGAAGGCCTGGAGCAGATGGACTGGGCCACCTTGCACAACACCGTTTCCCATTGCCAAGCCTGCAGCTTGTGCAGCACCCGTCACCACACGGTGTTTGGTGCGGGGGCGCCTGCGCCACACGGCCAGGTGCCGCAGGTCGATTGGTTGATCGTGGGCGAAGCCCCAGGCGAGAACGAAGACCTGCAAGGCCAGCCCTTTGTGGGGCAAGCCGGGCAGTTGCTCGACAACATGCTGCGTGCCTGTGGCTTGTCGCGGACCGCTGAGGCGGGGCCTGAGGGGGGCGGCATCTACATCACCAATGTGCTCAAGTGCCGACCGCCGGGCAACCGCAACCCCAAGCCTGAAGAAGTGGCCCAGTGCGAGCCCTACTTGCAGCGCCAAGTGGCCTTGCTCAAGCCCAAGATCATTGTGGCCATGGGCCGCTTTGCCGTGCAGTCGCTGCTGCACAACGTGCCTGGGGTGGACAACACGCCGCTGGGCAAGTTACGCGGGCAGGTGCACAGCTACCAAGGCGTGCCGGTGGTGGTGACCTACCACCCGGCCTATTTGCTGCGCAACCTGCCCGAAAAAGCCAAGGTCTGGGCGGATCTGTGCTTGGCCATGGCGCAGTTGCGCGGTCGCGCGCCATGACGCACCGGCTGCCGTGCCGCGCACGGTGGCAGCCCTCCTAAAATCAGCCCATGAAATTTCTTGACCTGCTTGCGCGCGCTGAGCGCCAAAACGCTTCCATGCTGTGCGTGGGCCTGGACCCAGAGCCCACCAAATTCCCCGACCACATCAAGGGCGACGCCAACAAAATCTACGATTTTTGCGCCGCCATCGTCGACGCCACGGCCGACTTGGCCATCGCCTTCAAGCCCCAAATCGCCTACTTTTCGGCGCACCGCGCCGAAGGCCAGTTAGAGCGCTTGATGGAACACATGCGCCGTGTGGCGCCTCACGTGCCGATCATCTTGGACGCCAAGCGGGGTGACATTGGCTCCACCGCCGAGCAATACGCCATGGAGGCTTTTGAACGCTACGGGGCCGATGCCGTCACTCTGTCGCCTTTCATGGGCTTTGACTCGGTGCAACCTTATTTGAAGCACCACGAAAAGGGCGCTTTCTTGCTGTGTCGCACCTCCAACCCGGGCGGTGACGATTTGCAAAACCAACGCTTGGCCTCGGTCGATGGGCAGCCTTTGCTCTACGAACACGTGGCGCGTTTGGCCCAAGGCCCCTGGAACCTCAATGGTCAACTTGGGCTGGTGGTGGGGGCGACCTACCCGAAAGAAATAGAACGCGTGCGCGCTTTGGCGCCGACCCTGCCCTTGCTCATCCCCGGCGTGGGCGCACAAGGTGGTGACGCTGCTGCCACGGTGAAAGCGGCCATGTCGGGGCCACAGGGCGATGCGCCGGGTCGCATCATCGTCAACTCCTCGCGTGCCATCTTGTACGCCTCGTCGGGCCCCGATTACACCCAAGCGGCGCGTCGTGTGGCCTTGCAAACCCGTGACGTCTTGAACGCGGCTCGCGGCTGAACTGCGGCGCCACAGCGGTCGCTTGCAATCGCTTGTGTGACGGCTTGCATTGGAGGGGCTTGTAATTTCCATTAGCATGCGCCGCGTTGACCTGACGATTTTTTAAAAGGGTAGGCATGTTGGAACAGCCAAATGCGCAAGTGATGATTGCAGGCGCGGGCCCGGTGGGCTTGTTGACCGCCTTGGTGTTGGCGCAACGCGGTGTGTCTTGCGTGGTGGTAGAGGGCGAACCCGGCCTCACCAAAGACCTGCGGGCCGGTACATTCCATCCCCCCACCTTGGAAATGCTCAGCCAAGTCGGCGTGGTCGACGACATGTTGGCTTTGGGCATCCAAGTGCCGCGTTGGCAGTCGTGTGACCTGTCCCACGGCTTGGTGGCCGAGTGGAACTTGGGCCTGCTCCAAAACGACACCCCCTACCCTTTTCGCTTGCACCTAGAGCAGCACCGCCTGACCCCCATCTTGATGGACAAGCTCAAAGCTTTTCCGCAGGTGCAGGTGTTGTTCAACCACCGCTTCGAATCCCTCACGCAAAACGCCGACGACGTGACCGTGCGCGTGGCGACGCCTGATGGGGTGGCCACATGGCGCACCCCATGGTTGGTGGCCGCCGATGGCGGCCGCAGCCAAGTGCGCAAATCGGCAGAGATTGAGTTTGCCGGCTACACCTGGCCCGAGCGCTACAGCGTGATCAGCACCACCTTTGACTTTGGCACCTTGGGCTACACCGAGAACGCCTACATCAGCGACCCCGAGCAATGGGTGGCGGTGTTCAAGATGCCCGATGTGGGCCCGCCTGGCTTGTGGCGCATGACCTTGCCCGTGGCCCAAGACGTCTCGGACGAGGTGGTGATGGCTGGCCCGTACGCACAACATGCCATCCGTCGCCTCACGCGTGCAGCGCCTGAGGTGATGTACCCCTTGGTCCACCAAAGCATCTACAGCGTGCACCAGCGCGTGGCGGTGAGTTTGCGCAAGCACCGCGTGCTGTTGGCGGGCGATGCGGCCCACGTCAACAACCCCTTGGGCGGCTTTGGTTTGAACAGTGGCATCCACGACGCCATGAGCTTAGGCGCCATGTTGGCCCAGGTGGTGCATGGCGAAGCCGACGACAGCTTGCTCGACCGCTACCACCGCCAGCGCCACACCGTGAACATGGAGTATGTGCAACAGCTGTCCGTGAAAAACAAAAAGAACTTAGAAGAAAAAGACCCCGAGCAACGGGCGCTGCGCATCCGCGAGTTGGAGGAGACCTGTGCCGATCCGGTCAAGGCCCGTGCGTATTTGTTGAACTCTTCCATGGTCAACAGCATCGCCCGCGCCAACGCCATTCTTTAACCTCTCACGCAAGGACGATCGATGCGACGTTTTCAATTCTTCACGACAGTTCTGGCTTTCACGCTGTGTGCGATGGGCTCGGGCGTGCAGGCTCAGGCTGCTTGGCCCCAAAAACCGATCCGCATCGTGGTGCCGTTTGCGCCGGGTGGCAACACCGACTCGATCGCCCGCGTGATGGCCGAGCGCTTCACCCAAAGTCTGGGTCAGCCCGTGGTGGTCGACAACAAGGTGGGCGCCGGGGGGGCCATTGCCGCCGAGTTTGTGGCCAAGGCGCCTGCTGACGGCTACACCTTGATGATGGCCGCCATGCCCGTGATGGCGGTGTTGCCTGTCATCAGCAAAACCAACTTCGACCCCTTGAAAGACTTTGTGCCCATCAGCAACGTGGGCAGCAACCCCTTTGTGATGGGTGTGCACAAGTCGGTGCCGGCCAACACCGTGCCTGAGTTTGTGGCCTACATGCGCAAGAACCCGGGCAAGTACAACTACGCCTCAGGCGGTTCGGGCAGCGTGTCGCATTTGTCAGCCGCCCTGTTCGTCAAGCGTGCCGACTTGAACATGACCCACATCAGCTACAAAGGCGGCGCCCCTGCGGTGACCGACTTGTTGGGTGGCAATGTGCAGATGTACTTTGGCAACTTCTCTGAGCTGTACCCGCACGTGAGTGGCGGCAACATTCGCATCATCGGCGTCTCCAGCGACAAGCGTGCAGCCCAGCTGCCCCAGGTGGCCACCATCGCCGAATCGGGCTTTCCGGGGTTCAAGACCGTCACCTGGAACGGCTTGATGGCCCCTGCAGGCACGCCCGCAGCCGTGGTGGCGCGCGTGGCCGATGCGGTCAAAGAAGCCTTGGCCTCCGAGGGCACCCACACCAAGTTTCAACAGATGGGGGTCGATGCGATTGGCAGCACCCCCAAAGAATTTGCCGACACCTTGCGTGCCGACATCGCCATTTGGTCGGAAGCCGCCAAAGCCGCCAATTTGAAAATGGAGTGAGCACCATGAGCCAAGCGACCACCAGCCTCGATGCCCTGGCCACCCGCGCCAAGATTGCCGTCATCGTGCCCGCCACCAACACCATCGTGCAACCCGAGATGGAAGCCATGCGCCCGCCAGGGGTGACCAACCATGTCAGCCGCATGTTGCTGCCTGTGCGGCCGTATGACGACATGCAGGCCTACCGCCAAGCGCTTGACACGGAGAAGGGCAACCTGGAAGAGGCCTTGAGTTTGGTCTTGCCGTGCGAGCCGCATGCGGTGGCCCATGGCCACTCCATCCATTCCTTTCGGGGTGACCGTGCACGTGCGCAGGCGGAGCAAGACCGCCTTGAAGCGCTGGCCGGCATCCCCTTCATCACGCCCTCGGTGGCCGTGTTGGAAGGCCTCAAAGCCATGGGCGATCCGAAACGCATTGCGGTGCTCACGCCCTATTGGCCGCCCGCAGACGCCTTGATCCAAGAGTTTTTTGTCTCGTGTGGGTACGACGTGGTGGCCAACCATGGCCTCAAAGCCAAAGGCCCGATTTCGGTCGCGCAGTTCACGCCTGAGCAAATCATGGACGGCTTCAAGGCCTTGAACGTGGCCGGCGTCGAAGCCTTTGTGCATGTGGGCACCAACCTGCCGGTGAGCGCCCTCACGCCGCAGATCGAAGCCGCGTTTGGCAAGCCCTTGATCGGGGTCAACGTGGCCACGTATTGGTTGGCTTTGCGCCGACTCGGCATCCACGACCCGCTGACTGGGTTTGGCTTGCTGGCTGAAAAATACTGAGCCTGCTTGGGCTGGCTGGGCAGAGGCGAGGGGCCTGAGTTCGTCGCGCGCATGGGCCTGTCGCGTGTGTGCTGCGTCAGCTTAGCCCGCCAGCAATTCACGCGGCAAACTCATGATGAAGTCGTTGAGCGTTTTGGAATCTCGCCCCGGACGCATGTGATCGGCCATGCACAAGGAGGCGGCCTCGGCGTCACGTTTTTCCAAGGCGCTGATGATTTTTTCATGCTGGTCGTACGACGACTTGATGCGGCCCAAGGCCCCAAACGCATGACGGCGGTAGATCCCGGTGCGTGAACGAATGCGCAACACCTCTTGGCGCAAAAACGGGTTGCGCGCACCCTCGTAAATGATTTCATGAAACTTCAGGTTGGCCTCTTGCCAGCCGTCCATGTCTTCTTTGTCGGCAATTTTTTTGCTGCTGCGGTGCAGCTTCACCAAGGCCTGGGTGTCGTCGTGGCTCATGCGCTCACAGGCCAGACGCACCGCAATGCCTTCGAGTTCGGCCAGCAACTCCCACAAGGACAGCAACTGCTGCAGGTTCATTTTGGCCACCATCGACCCCCCGCGCGGCGTGCTGCTCAAAATGCCTTGCGCTTGCAGCTGCAGCAGCGCTTCGCGCACAGGCGTGCGCGACACCTTGTAGTGAGCTGCCAAGGCCACATCGTCGATGGCGTCGCCCGGTAACAACTCGCCCGAAGCAATGGCCGACTCGATGCGCAATCTGATTTGGTCGCTGACTTTCATGCTGTCCCGCAGGTGATGTGAATATTTTGATTGTGTTCTAAAAATACCAAAACTCGGTTATAAATATACACAAACAACGTCAGCCCCAACTCAATCCAAACGCAACGACACCGCATGTCCACCGCTTTCAAGCCACAGCCAGACTACCTTCAGTTGGCCCAGCATGCTTTTGCCAGCCAAGGTTTTGTGCCGACTGAGGCGGTGCTCAAAGCCGCTGCCAAAGGCTTGGCGCGCCTTGACGCGCCGCAGGTGTCAACTGGCGTGCAGGCGACGGAGCTGAGCTTTGACGACACGCTCCAGAGATCTGCCCATGCTTGAGTTGCCTGCGCGCATGACGCAACTCCAAGCGCTCATTCGCGCCGGACAGGTGTCGGCCCAAGATGCGCTCATGGCCCAGGTGCAACGTGGGCAAGGCTTGAATGCCAAGTTCCCTTGCGTGGTCGATGCCTTGCCCCTCACAGCGGCTGGTGATGGCCCCTTGGCGGGCGTGGCTTTGGCACACAAAGACATTTTTCAACTCGAGGGCCGTTGGCCCGGTTGTGGCGTGGGCCACGGTCATGCGCAAGCCAGCGCGCACGCTGCGGCGGCCATTGCCGCATTGCAGCAAGCCGGTGCCAGCCAGTGGGCCACCTTGGTGATGGCGTCCCATGCCTGTGGTGCCACCTCGCACAACACGCACTTTGCACGCTGCGTCAACCCACTCGACAAGGATGCGGTGGTGGGCGGCTCGTCCAGCGGTTCGGCCGTGGCTGTGGCCGCAGGCATGAGCTACGCCGCCTTGGGCACCGACACCGCAGGCTCGGTGCGCATACCCGCTGCGACCTGTGGCTTGATCGGGCTCAAGACCACCCATGGGGCGGTCAGCACCCAAGGCTGTGCGCCGCTGGCACCCTCGCTCGACAGCGTGGGCATCTTGAGCCGCTATGCGCAAGACGCACGCGAAATTTGGTCGGCGCTGTGCCCGCAACTGCCGCGTGTTGCAGCAACGGGCACACCGCGCTGTCACCTGTGGCTGCCCCAAGATGGCGTGGCGCCTGAGGTGGTCCAGGCCATTCGCACCTGGGCCGCGCAACTGGATGCGCACATCACGCCCGTGGACATGGCCGATACCTTTGACCCCCTCAATCGCCATGCACAGCGTGTGCTGCTGTGGGAAACCGCCAGCACCCACCATGCGTCTTTGCTGGATGGCTCCGCAGAGCCCGGCGTGCAAGCCATTGGCTTGATGGGCTTGGGGCTGCCCCAGGCCTGGTACCAAGCGTCCCTGCAAGCGCGCGCGGGCCTGTTGCAAGACTTTGTGACGCGCTATTTTCACGAGACCGAATTTTTGATCTTGCCCTCTTTGGCAGACCCTGTGCCTGATTGGCACACGGTGGAAGTAGGCCACGCCGCCTTTGACCGCGCGTCACTGTTTGCCATGCACCGCTACATGGGCTTTGTGAATTACCTCGGCTTGCCCGCACTCAACTTGCCCATCGCGCGTGACACGCGCGGGCGTGCCGTGTGCGTGCAAGTGCTGGCGCGCCCCTTTGCTGAACACCGCTTGCTCGACTTGGCCGAGCAAGTGCCTCCTGTTTTTTGGACCCACTGACTATGCCGAAAATTCAAGCCTCCAGCGCACTGGCGCGCTTCAAAGTGATCGACCTGTCCCGTGTGCGCGCGGGCCCCAACTGCGTGCGCATCTTGACCGACTTTGGCGCCGATGTGATTCGCGTCGAACCTCCTCCGGGGGTTGATCCCAACGAAGCCATGTTCGCGGCCAACCGCAAGGGCGGCGACTTTCAAAACATCAACCGCAACAAGCGCTCGATGACGCTCAACCTCAAAAAACCGGGCGCCATGGAGGTGCTGATGCGCCTGGTGGCCGAGGCCGATGTGGTGGTGGAGAACTGGCGTCCCGACGTCAAAAACAAACTGGGCCTCGACTACGAGTCGCTCGCCAAAGTGAACCCGCGCATCATCTTGGCCAGCATCTCTGGCTTTGGCCAAGACGGGCCTTACGCCTGGCGTCCTGGGTTTGACCAAATCATCCAAGGCATGGGCGGCTTGATGAGCGTGACCGGCGAGGCCGAGCACGGACCGGTTCGCGCCGGTTTGGCGGTGGCCGATTTGAGTGCGGGGCTGTACTGCGCACTGGGCATCTTGGTGGCCTTGCTGGAGCGCGAAGTCTCGGGCAAGGGGCAGTGGGTGCACAGCTCGCTGTTGCATTCGCAAATCGCCATGATGGATTTCCAAATGGCACGCTACCTCAACGACAACGATGTGCCGGTGCAAGTGGGCAACAACCACCCCACCAGCTCGCCCATGGGCTTGTTCGATGCCAACGACGGCTGCTTCAACCTTGGCGCGTCGGGCGAAGGCAATTGGAAACGCTTTTGCGATGCACTCGACAAACCCGATTGGTATGCCGACCCAGAATTTCAGACCGAGCCTTTGCGCGTGCAACACCGCGAACGTCTGAATGCACAAATTGCGGTCGAGTTCAAAAAGAACACGGTCAAGCATTGGGTCGATTTGCTCAACCAAGTGGGCGTGCCCGCCGGGCCGGTCTACACCGTGCCGCAAGTGTTTGAAGATGAGCAGGTGAAGCATTTGAAGGTCACCGAAACCTTGATGACCAACTTTGGCAAAGAAATTGCGTACATCACACAACCGGTGGTTTTAGAACGCACACCGTCCCAAGTTGTGGCGCCCGCACCGGGATGGGGCGAGCACACCGACGAGGTGCTGCGAGAAGCCGGTTATTCGGACGCAGAGATTCAACAATTTCACACACAAGAGGTGGTTTGAGCATGGGTGCCATACATGTCACACACGACGCGCATGTGAGCGTGGTCACGATCGACGACGTAGATCGCTACAACGCCATGAGCCTGTCGATGTGGATTGCTTTGAAAGAGGCGTTTGATGCGATTGAACGCAACCTCGATGTGCGCGCCGTGATTTTGCGCGGTGCGGGTGAAAAAGCCTTTGTTTCAGGCGCCAACATCAGCGAGTTTGAAACCCAGCGCAATTCCGAAGCCTCGGTGGCCCACTACAACCACAGCGTGGCGCAAGCCCAAGACGCCATCACGCGTTGCCGTGTGCCGGTGATTGCCGCCATCAGTGGCATTTGCTACGGCGGTGGTTTGGGTTTGGCCTTGAGTTGCGATTTGCGCTATGCCAGCCCGGCCTCCAAGTTCCGCATGCCCGCCGCGCGTTTGGGCCTGGGCTATGGCTACCGTGGCATGAAAAGCATTGTGCAAAACCTCGGCCCCACGGCGGCAGCCGAAGCCTTCTACACCGCCAAGGTGTATGTCGCCAGCGAGGCGGCGCACATCGGCATCGTCAACGCGGTGCACGACGATGTGTTTGCGCACTGCGCTGACGTGGCCTTGCAAATTGCGCAGAATGCACCCTTGACCGTGCAGGCTGCCAAGCAAGCCATGTTGTGCATTGCCGATGGTGATGCCTCCCAAATTGCACGCATCGACCAGGCCGTCGATGCGTGTTTCAAAAGCCGCGACTATGCCGAGGGCCGACAGGCTTTTGCACAGAAGCGGTTGCCTCAGTTCACTGGCCATTGACCCTCAACCCACTCCTGGAGAAGACGATGAAATCTTTAAGAACCCTGCTCACGATGGCGCTGTCACTGGCAGCCACCGCAGCCTTGGCTGTGGGGCCCGCCCCAGCACCGATGAAACAAAAAGAAGTCCTCAGCGTGGGCTTTGTCAAAGTGGGCCACCTCGCGCCCATGCTGATGCTGGAAGAAGAGCTCAAGAAGCTCAACATCGAAGTCAAGCGCGCTGAGTTTGTGCGCTATGCCGATGCACGCACCGCGTTGCTGTCGGGTTCGGTCGACGTGTCAGCCGTGGGCCCAGGCGACTTGGCCATCGTGGCCGCACAAGGCAGCAAGAATTTGATTGGCCTGACCGGCGTGGGCAGCTCGTCCAAATTTTTGGTGGTGCGCAAAGGCGTGAAGATTGACGACTGGGGCGACATCAGCGGCAAGAAGATTGCCATTGCACCCGGTTCTGCCGTGTGGTTCCAGTGGGCCATGACCCTGATTGAGAAGAATATCCCCTACACCTCGTTCTCGCCTGTCAACGTGCAAGGCGGTGGCACGGCGTTTGTGCAAGCCATGAAGCGGGGTGACATCGATGCCATGGTGCTGTGGGAGCCCTTTGAGTCACAAGCCGTGGCCGAAGGCGACGCTTACTTTGCCACCAAACTCGACTACAGCCAGTCCCGCTCGGTGGGTGCTGAGCTGGGCATGTTGGCCGCCTCTGGCGAAGCCATGAGCACCAAGAAAGAGCTGGTGCGTCGCTTCTTGTGGGCTTACCTCAAAGTTGAAGAGCAATTGGCCAAAAACAATGACCAGTTTGCCGATGCATATGCCAAGTACACCGGCTTGCCTTTGAATGTGACCAAAGAGTCGGCCAAGATCATCAAGCTCGGTGGCGTGCTCAACAAAGAGCAAGTGGGTCGTTTGGCCGAAGCGGCGTTCAAGCAAGGCATCGTCCAAAAAGACGTGACCAAAGAAGCGGCTGAGCTGTACGACGACAGCATGGCCAAAGAAATCAAGAAGTAAGTGCAAGGACACCCCATGAAGACGACGGCACATTTCAAGCAACTGCTGCTCGGACTGGTGGTGCCCACCGCCGTCGTCGTGCTGTGGCAGGTGATGGGCAACATGCCCGGCATGGCGGGCATCTTGCCCACGCCACTCAAGGTGGTCGAGGGCTGGCACGGCTGGATCTTTGGCCAAGCTGGCTTGGGGCTCAACCCCTACTTGGGCACTTGGCTGTCCAACGTCGAATACTCCTCCATGCGTGTGGCGCAAGGCTTTGTGTTGGCTGCAGTGATCGGCGTGCCGCTGGGGCTGTTGATTGGCTGGAGCAAGTTCATTTCGCTGATGCTCGACCCGATGATCCAAAGCCTGCGCCCGATCCCCATCACCGCGTGGTTGCCGTTCTCGATCGCGGTGTTTGGCATCCGCGATGTGGGTTCGATCTTTCTGATTTTTCTGGGCGGCTTCTACGCCATCGTGGTCAACGCCACGCAAGGTGCGCGCGATGTCGACCGCAACTTGGTGCGTGCCGCCTTGATGATGGGCGCCAGCCGCACCCAGCTGCTGCGTCGCGTGGTGATGCCTGCGGCCATGCCCTCGATCTTCACGGGTTTGCGCATTGGCCTGGGCATTTCGTGGACGGCGGTGATCGTCTCTGAGATGGTGGCCGTCAAGTCGGGCCTGGGCTATGTGCTGTGGGACGCCTACTACGTGGGCCGCATGGACATTGTGTTGGCCGACATGGTGTCGATCGGCGCCATGGGTTACATCAGCGACCGCATCATTGTGTTCATCGAACGCAAGATGTTGGTTTGGCGTATTTTGCAAAGTCACTGAAATTCTTATGTCCAACATCTCTGTTCAAGATCTTTGCAAAATTTATCCCGGGCAACCCCCGGTCAAAGCCCTCGACCACATCGACCTGGAGGTGCCTCCGGGTGACTTTGTGGCCTTGCTCGGCCCTTCGGGTTGCGGCAAGTCCACCTTGCTCAACCTGATTGCGGGCTTCGAGTCACCCAGCTCGGGCGTCTTGCAGGTCAACCAACAAGCGGTGCATGCCCCCGGGCCTGACCGTGGCGTGGTGTTCCAAGAGGCGGCACTCTTCCCGTGGTTGACGGTGTGGGAGAACGTGATCTTTGGCCCCCAAGTGCAAGGCTTGCCCAAGGCCGACTACGAAGCGCGCGCCAACGAGATGCTCAGCATCGTGGGCTTGCAGGACTTCAAACACCACCTGCCCGTGCAACTCTCGGGGGGCATGCGCCAGCGTGTGGGCATTGCCCGCATCTTGACCTTGGGCTCACGCGTGTTGCTGATGGACGAGCCCTTTGGCGCACTCGACGCACAGACCCGACTCACCATGCAAGAGCTGTTGTTGTCGGTGTGGCAAAAGCTCAAGCCGACCATCATCTTTGTCACGCACGACATCGACGAAGCCATCTTTTTGGCCAACACCATCTACGTCATGTCGGCCCGACCAGGCCGCATCCAATCCAAGATTGACGTGCCCTTGGCGCGTCCCCGTACCGTGGCTGACACGGCGAGCGAGGCCTTCAGCGCCATGAAGCTCGACATCCTCAACCTGATCCGACACACCCATGGCTAATCCCCGTATTCCCTACCGCTTTTCTGACGAAGGTCCGCAACTGGTCGCGCCCAAGGAAGGCGCGATCTTGGTTCACCTGGTGGTCAATGTGGAGCACTGGCAGTTTGATGCCAGCATGCCGCGCACCATCATCACGCCGCCGCATGGCAAAGAAACCGTGCCCGATGTGCCCAACTTCAGCTGGGCCGATTACGGCATGCGTGCCGGTTTGCCGCGCATCATCAACGCCATCCACAGCCGTGGTTTGCCCGCCTCCACCAGCTTCAACGCCGGTGTGATTCAGGCCTACCCGCGTGCGGCCGAAGCCATGCACGCCGTGGGCTGGGAATTCATTGGGCACGGCGTGCATCAAAAAGCGCTCAACCATGCCGAAGGCGAAGAGGCCTTGATCGCCACCAGCCTGGACATGATCGAGTCGTTCACCGGCAAACGCCCCAAGGGCTGGCTGAGCCCGGGTTTGCGTGAGTCACACGACACGCCCGAGATCTTGAAAAAGCAAGGCGTCGAGTATGTGTTTGACTGGGTGGTCGACGATGTGCCGCATTGGATGCAGACCAAGAACGGTCCGCTCATGGCCTTGCCCTACAACTTGGAAGTCAACGACTCCATCATCTATGCCGTGGAGAAGCATTCATCGAACGAAATGTTCCAGCGCCTCTCCAACACCTTGAGTTTGTTCAAGCGCGAATGCGCCAAGCAGCCGCGTGTTTTGTCGCTCGGTTTGCACCCGCACTTGATTGGCGTGCCGCACCGTTTTGAGAGCTTCGAGAAGATGCTCGACTTGCTCATGGCCACCCCCGAGGTGTGTTTTGTCACGGGCGAAAAAATGGCCCAGTGGTATGCGGCCCAAGTGCCCGCCCCTTCCAACTGATCTCAACCTCACAGAAAGTCTGTATGAATTTAGAACTGACCGGACAACGTGTCCTGATCACCGGTGGCTCCAAAGGCATTGGCTTGGCCATTGCACACGCGTTTGCTGCCGAAGGTGCCAAGCCCGTGCTGGTGTCGCGCGAGCGGGCCAACTTGGCCCATGCGGTGCAAGCCATTGAGGCCGCCCACCACATCACCCCCGAAGTCTTCGAGGCCGATTTGGGCCTGCCCGGTTCGGCCGACAAGCTGTGCCAACAGGTGGGCGAGATCGACGTGTTGGTGAACAACGCAGGCGCCATTCCTGGTGGCAGCATCCACGACATCACCGAAGAGCGCTGGCGCCAGGCCTGGGAGCTCAAGCTCTACAGCTACATCAACCTGACCCGCGCCTATTTGCCCAGCATGGAAAAGCGCGGCAAGGGCGTGATTGCCAACATCATCGGCATGGCCGGTGCCGCACCTCGCTACGAATACATTTGCGGCTCAGCGGCCAATGCGGCCCTGATGGCGTTCACCCAAGGCCTGGGCGGCGGCACTGTGCGTCAAGGCGTGCGTGTGTTTGGCATCAACCCCTCACCCACCCGCAGCGACCGCATGCAAGGCATGTTGCAGCAACAAGCCACCGCCAAACTCGGGGACGCCTCGCGTTGGCAAGAGCTGACCTTGGGCATGCCCTTTGGCCGCATGGCCGAACCCGACGAAATGGCCAAGCTGACCGTGTTCTGTGCCTCGCCCCTGTGCAGCTACCTCAGCGGCAGCATCATCAACGTGGACGGTGGCCAGATGTTCACCACACCGAGCAAATAAACCATGAGCCGACAAGATTTTCCTGAGTTGCGCGAAGGCGTGCGCCAAGTGGTGTCTGCCTTTGACTCCCGTTATTGGCAAGAGGTGGACGAGGCGCGTGCCTTCCCCGAAAAATTTGTCACCGCACTGACCGAAGCCGGTTGGTTGTCGGCCCTGATCCCGGAGGAATACGGCGGCTCCAACCTGAGCCTGACCGAAGCCAGCGTGATCATGGAAGAGATCAACCGCGCCGGTGGCAACTCGGGCGCTTGTCACGGCCAGATGTATGTCATGGGCTGTGTGGTGCGTCACGGCACCAAGGAACAGAAAGAAGCCCTGCTGCCCAAGATTGCCTCGGGCGAATTGCGCATGCAGTCGATGGCGGTGACCGAACCCACCACAGGCTCAGACACCACCCAACTCAAAACCGTGGCCGTGCGCCAGGGCGACCACTATGTGGTGAATGGGCAAAAGGTCTGGACTTCGCGCTTGCAGCACTCCGACTTCATGTTGCTGTTGGCACGCACCACGCCACTGGCCGAGGTGAAAAAGAAGTCCGAAGGCTTGTCGGTGTTTTTGGTCGATTTGCGCGAAGAGGTGGGCAAGACCATCACCGTCAAACCCATCCGCAACATGGTCAACCACGAGACCAATGAAATCTTCATCGACAACCTGCGCATCCCAGTGGAGAACCGCATTGGCGAAGAAGGCAAGGGGCTCAAGTACATCATGGACGGCTTGAACGCCGAGCGCATTTTGATTGCCGCCGAGTGCATCGGTGACGGCTATTGGTTTGTCGACCGTGCCACCCAGTACGCGAAAGAGCGCGTGGTGTTTGGCCGCGCCATTGCGCACAACCAAGGCATTCAATTCCCGATTGCCAAGGCCCACATCAACGTGGAGGCGGCCAGCTTGATGCGCTACGAAGCAGCGCGTTTGTTCGATGCCGGCCTGCCCTGCGGCGCACAGGCCAATATGTCCAAGTTGCTGGCGGCCGATGCGTCTTGGGAAGCGGCCAATGTGTGCCTGCAAACCCATGGCGGTTTTGGCTTTGCCGCCGAGTACGACATCGAGCGCAAGTTCCGCGAGACACGCTTGTACCAAGTGGCACCGATCTCCACCAACTTGATCTTGTCCTACGTGGGCGAGCATGTGTTGGGCATGCCCAAGTCTTACTGAGTGCGCACATGACCTCTTTTGCTTTGCCCCACTACACCACCCTCGCGTGCACGCAGGTCAGCGACCCTGTGTTGCAGGTGTGCTTGAACCGCCCCGAGGTGGGCAATGCGCTCAACACCCAAATGGCGGTGGACTTGCTCGACCTGTGGACGCGCTTGACCGATGTGTCGGGCGAGCTGCGTTGCGTGTTGTTCACCGGCGCGGGCCCCAAAATATTTTGTGGCGGCGGTGACTTGAAAGAGCGCAATGGCATGACGCCGCAAGCGTGGCAGCACCAGCACGAGATTTTCGAGCGTCTGTACTGGGCCATGGTCGATTTGCCTTTGCCCATCGTCGGGGCCGTCAACGGCCACGCCTATGGTGGCGGGTTGGAGATGGCACTGTGTTGTGACTTTTTGTACGCCAGCCAAGAGGCACGCTTTGCGCTGCCCGAGGTCACGCTGGGCATCATGCCCGGCATGGGCGGCACACAAAACCTGCCGCGTGCATTGGGCGAGCGGCGCGCCAAAGAGTTGATGTTGACCGGTCGCCCTTTCAGCGCGGCCCAAGCCCTGGAGTGGGGCTTGGTCAACCAAGTGGCCGCACCCGATCAGGTGCTGGCTTTGGCGCTGGAGACAGCGCAGCGCATCGCGGCCAATGCGCCCTTGTCGGTGCGACAAATCAAAAAGTCGATCCGCTTCGGTGGCCAGATGGAGTTGCGCACCGCCTACCGTTTTGAGGTGGAGGCCTACAACCGTTTGGTCGACACCGACGACCGGCGCGAAGGCGTGGCGGCTTTCAACGAGAAGCGCCCCGCGGTGTTCAAAGGCCGTTGAGCCACACAAGGGTTCGGGTGAGCGCTGCCAACACGCCCTCTTGGACCGAGCAATTGCTGGCCTTGCAAGGCCGCCCCATCACCGACGCCGACCGCCAACGCGCAGCGCTGCACCTGATCGACTGGTTGGGCTGTGTGCTGTTGGGCCACACCTCGCCTGCGGGCCAGGCCTTGCACCGTTGGGCGGCGCAAGCCGCGCCCGGGCCGTGTTGGGCGGTGGGCGGCTTGTCGCTGCGCAGCGAAGACGCGGCCTTGGTCAACGGCAGCTTGGGCAACATCGACGAGCTCGACGACTTGCACCGCGAAGCGGTGGTCCACCCCGCAGACACCCTCATGGCCGCTGCGCTGGCGCTGGCGCAGCGTGAGCAAGCCACACCGCACGCACTGCTCGATGCCGTGGTGCGGGGCTACGAGGTGGCCATTCGCGTGGGTTTGCTGGCCGGCACCGCGCACTACCAGCACTGGTACAGCACGGCCACCTGTGGTGTGTTTGGTGCCGCCACCGCGGCTGCGAGCCTGTTGCAACTCGATGCCACGCAGGCCCTGCATGCCTTGGCTCAGGCCGGCATGCAAGCCAGTGGTGTGTGGCAATGTCGGTTGGAGCCCGGTTTTTCCAAGCAGCTGGCCACCGGGCGCAGCGCGCAGTCAGGCGTGTTGGCCGCCGACTTGGCGGCTGCTGGCATGGCGGGGCCGCGCCACATCTTGGAAGGCCAGCATGGGTGGTTGGCTGCCACGGGCAGCTTGCCCGATGCCACACGCGCCCGGGCCGTACTGGCGCCCGCACCTGGCACACCTTGGTTGATCCATGCGGTCAGCTTCAAGCCCTGGCCCGCATGTCGCCATGTGCACCCAGCCATGGCGTGTGCGATGCAGTTGCATGTGCAAATTGCGGATGTTGGCGAGATCGTTCGCATTGAGGTGAGCAGCTACCAAACCGCGCTCGACTTTGCCGATCGGGCGCAGCCACACACCACACAGCAGTCGCGTTTCAGTTTGCAGCATGCGGTGGCGGTGGCGCTGTTGCGTGGGGATTTCGGCTTGGCCGACACCCTGCCCGAGTCCTTGGCGCAATCCGCACTGGTGCGCTTGCGTGCTGCCACCCAGGTGCATGCCACCTCGCGCTGGAGCCGTGCCTACCCCGCGCATTACGGCGCGCAGGTGCGTGTGTGGCTGCGTGATGGTCGGCGCTTGGCGGCCGAGGTGGCCGATGCGCCGGGCGACCCAGAAAACCCTTTGTCAAATGCAGCGGTGCTGGCCAAAGCCCAGCGCGTGATGCAGGCCGCCGGCCATGGGTCGCAGCCCGTGACGGCACTCATCCAGGCCTGTGCCGACTTGCCGCACGCTGCGTCGCTGGACGGCTTGTGGCGCGCTTTGCACCAGCTGCGCTGGGCGTGAAGTCAGGTCGGCGCGTCAGACGGTGCGCGTGTGGGCCACAACACCGAGGCGATGGCCGCCACCACCAGCAACACCGCCAGCCAGTCTTGCCAGTGCAGCACTTCGCCCAGCCACCACGCGCCTGTGAACACGCCCAAGACGGGAATGAACATCACGCTCAAGCTCGACGCCAAGGGCGGCAAGCTGCGCGCCAACCCCAACCACGCCGCTTGGGCAAACACAAACACACCGATGGCGTTGTAAACAATGGCGCCCCAGGTGGGGCCTGAGGG
>CANCUP010000059.1 GCA_947381325.1 Comamonadaceae bacterium | reverse complement strand
TCGGGCTTTTCAGCAGCGGAATCAGGGATCACGATGCCAGAAGCGGTTTTTGTTTCGCTTTCGATACGTTTAACGATCACGCGATCGCCGAGAGGACGAAGTTTCATTGCATCTCCAAATTGGAACTAAAGGATTGAAATTACCTGGTGTCGGGTGCGGATTGTTAGCACTCGACCCCATTGAGTGCTAATTTTAGGGCATCTTTGTGACATTTCAAGGGCAGACCTTGCATCGATGTCCTATTTTGTTCAGTCAGACCCTGCCTGAGTCAGTTAAGTTCAGGCCAAGCCAGCTATTTCATTCCATGAGAGGAGACAACCGTGCCCCATCCACACCGCCCCCCATCGCGTGCCGATGCGCGCCAAGCCTGCAGGTGGCCCAGAGGCCTGATCCTTTGGGCGGCTGTCTGCGCGCTGGTTTGGCCGGCTTGGGCCGCAGACCCCTGGCCCAGCAAGCCCATCACCTTGGTGGTGCCCTTTGCGGCGGGCGGTGGCGTCGACAGCGTGGCGCGGGCTTTGGCGGCGCAAATGGCCGAGGGCATGCAGCACACGGTGGTGGTGGAAAACCGGGTGGGTGCAGGCGGCATCGTCGGTGCCAAATACGTGGCCAACTCGACCCCAGATGGACATACCCTGTTGATGGGCACACAAACCACGCTGGCGGTGGTGCCCTTGCTCAACAAGAGTGCGGCCTTCAACCCCCTGACCGCGTTTGCGGGGGTGAGTCAGGTGGGCAGCTCGCCCATGCTGTTGGTCAGTCACCCCAGCCTGAACATCAAGACACTGCCCGAGTTGCTGGCCCGCGCCAAAGAGCGCCCAGGGCAGCTCAACTTTGGCTCGGGCGGGGTGGGCACCTCGCCCCACATGGCGGGCGCTTTGCTTGAGATCATGAGCAACACCCGCATGACGCACATTGCCTACAAGGGCGAGCAACCGGCCTTGACCGACTTGATGGGCAACCAAATTCAGTGGATGTTCTCCAACGTCCCGGCGTCCATGCCTTTGGTGAAAAGCGGCAAGCTCACCGCCCTGGCCATCTCGAGCGCCCAGCGCTCCAACGCAGCGCCCGATGTGCCCACCGTGGCAGAGGCAGGGGTGCCGGGCTTTGACGCCGCCACTTGGTTTGCCGTGGTGGCGCCACGTGACACGCCGCGTGCAGTGCTTGAGCGTCTCAGCGCCGAGGTGGGCAAGGCCTTGGACAACCCCAAACTGCTGCAACGCTTAGAGGCACAAGGGCTGACGGTGCAAAAGAGCACGCCTGCGCAAAGCGACAAATACATCGCCAGCGAATTCGACAAATGGGGCCGGGTGGTGCGAGAGTCCAACATCAGCACCGACTGAGCCGTGCCCACTGGCGTCAGCGCGGCCCATGTGGGCGCGGGCGCATTCAGACGTCGGTGTCAGGGCAGGTCGAGGTTTTCTGCCGGGGCGCTGGCGTTGCGCGGGCCCACTTGGCCCAGCCGGGCTTTGAGAGATTGGGGCTGTCCGGTGATGAGCGCTGCGTAGTTGGTGGTGTTGGACAACACTTTTTTCACATAGTCGCGGGTTTCGTTGAAGGGCACGTTCTCGGCCCAAATCGCGCCTTCCAAGACTGGGCCCGTGCCGTCGTTGGGGGCGCGCCAGCGGCGTGAGCGGCTGGGGCCTGCGTTGTAGGCGGCTGCGGCCAAGGGCATGGAGCCTTCAAAGCTGTCGAGCACCAACTTCAAATAACCCGTGCCGATGGCGATGTTGGTGTCGCGGTCGGTGATTTGGTTAGGCGTGAAATTGCTCAGGCCAATCTTGCGCGCCGTCCACTTGGCGGTGGCGGGCATGACCTGCATCAGGCCCGAGGCGCCGACGCCTGAGCGGGCGTCCATCACAAAGCGGCTTTCTTGGCGAATCAGGCCATACACATAGGCTGGGTCAAGGTTAATGTCGCGTGCACGTGCAATCACGCTGTCTTTGAAGGGCATGGGAAAGCGCTGCTCAAAGTCCATCAGCTGGCGTGTTTTGTCGCTGGTGTTGATGCAGCGGTCCCACACTTGGTGGTCGCAGGCCAGCTGTGCGGCAGCCAACAACTCGCGGTCGCTCATCAAACCGCTTTGACCTTGGGCATTGACCAGGTTGGTGGCGTAGTTCCATTCGCGCACGCCTTCCGAGCGCAAGCCCATGGCGATGGCGTAGAGCGCACGTTGCAGCGAGGGGTTGTTGCGGGCTGCCTCCATCTCTTCCACCGTGGGCGGGGCAGGACGTGCAGGGGCGGTCACTTTGCGGCCCAACTCTTCGAGTGCCAATTGCTCGTAAAAGCCGCGCACGCCCGCAATGCTTTCCAGTGCTGCGGTGGCTTCTTGTTGCACTTGCGGCGTCACGCGTTTGCGCGCCAACAAAGCGCGCGCGTGCCAATACACCCAGGTGGGGTCGCGCCGTGCGTCGGCGCTCATGGCTTGAATGCTCGACTCCACCACGGCCCACTTGGGGCTGTTGCCCGCGCGCAATGCGGCGCGGGTTTTCCAGCCCAACATGTCGTCGTTGAGGTCTTTGTCGTGGGCCACCTTTGCGAAGTGCCCCAGGGCGTCTTCGTCCAAGCGCATGGCCGATTGACGCCCAATCACGCCCCAGATCCAGTGGCGCTCTTCGGCAGTGAGGTAGGGCTGCCATTTGTTGTTCATCAACTTGGCGGCGGCATCCGCATCGGTGCTGGCCACTTTGACCAAGGCCAACACCACCAGCTCTTGGCGCACTTTTTGAGGCGCGGCAATGTGGCGGGCTAAATATTTCACGGGGTTGGCGTGAATGTCTTGCACCGCAGCGCTGGCATCGGGGGCCACGATCTGCACCGCGTTGCGCGCTGTGCGCGGGCGGTTGTGCTCCATCATCAAACGGGCTTTGCGCCAAATGTCTAAGGCAGTGAATTGCTTGTTGAAATACAAGCGGTCAGCCGCCAGCGTGCAACCGTCATCGGCCTCGCGCATGGCCATCCAGTTGCGGCGAACTTCGTCGGCCAAATCAGGGGCTGCACGCGGGCCCTTTTCAAGCAACTCCACGGTCAAGATGTAGCAGCGCAGCTCACGGTCATCGCGCATGCGGTAGTGCGGGTGCTCGTCGGCCAAGGTGCTCCAGTCGCGGCGGCTGCCCAACAGCAGCAGCCAGTCGTTGCGCAGCCGGTCTTCTTGGTAGGTGCCCGCATAGCGGCTCAGGTAGCTGCGCACGTCCTGCGTGCTGGCTTCGTCCAAACGGGCTTTGAGCTCCCAATAAGCGGCCCAGGGTTCGAGCGGATGACCTTTGGCTTGGGGCAACAGGGCGCTCAAGCGTTTGCGGTCGCCACGTTTGAAGGCTTCGGCCATGTCAGAGATGACCGCGTCTGACTTGGCGTCTGTGCTCACAGAGGCCGCCATGGCCGTGGGTTGGGAGAGGGCAAGGGCTAAAAACACCCCAGAAAACAATGACACAATGACAGACAACTTCATGCACTGATTATCTGTGGACAAAAAAACTTTGCGCCAGCAGCTCATTGAAGAGCGTTTGAATTTGCCCGACAGGCTGGAGCGGGCCGACCTGTTGCAACGCGTCATGCGCATTTGGTTGTTTGACCGTCCCGACACGGTCATCGGCGCGTACTGGCCCATCAAAGGCGAGTTTGACCCACTGCCCGCTTTACACCGCTGGAAAGAAGACGGCGAGTTGCTCGACCAACCGCAACGCCGCCGCATCGGCCTGCCGGTGGTCGACAAAGCCCACAAGACCCTCACCTTCCATGTCTGGTACCCCGGCTGTCCGATGGAAGAAGATGCCTATGGCATCCCCAAGCCCAAAGACACCGAAGTCATCGTGCCCACCTTGTTGTTCGTGCCCTGCGTGGGCTATGGGCCGGGGGGCTTTCGCCTAGGGTACGGTGGCGGTTTTTACGACCGCACCTTGGCCACCTTGCAGCCCAAGCCCTTCACTGCGGGTTTGGGTTTTACCCACGGTTTCATTCCCGATTTGATGCCCGAGGCCCACGACATGCCGCTCGATGCGTTGTTGAACGACAACGGCGTGGTCTGGCCCATGGGTTGAGCCTCGGAGTCACGCGCGCATGGCCCGCCCCAAATCAGCCTCGCACGACCTCAAGCGCGACGAAATCTTAGACATTGCTGCGCAGTGCTTTGCCGACGGCAGCTACCCTGCCACCAGCATGAGCACCATCGCCGCTGCGGGGGGCACGTCCAAGGCGCGGCTCTACCACTACTACGAGAGCAAAGAAGCCATTCTGTTTGACTTGCTCGACCGCTACACCCAGCGCTTGTTGGCATTGATTGGCGAATCTGAAGCGGTGGCGCAACGGCGTGATTTGGACGACCGTGCCGCGCTGCATGAACTGGTGCGGCGCTTTTTGCAAGAGTACGAAAACTCGGCCACCCGCCACGTGGCCTTGCTGGGCGACACCAAGTTTTTAGGCGAAGAACAACGGGCCTTGATCGTGGGCCGCCAGCGCGACGTGGTGGCGGCCTTCACCCGCTTTTTGAAACGGGCCTACCCTGAGCGCTTGAACCCGGCCAACCAAACTGCCATCACCATGATGCTGTTTGGCATGATCAACTGGACCTTCACCTGGCTGCGCCCCGGCGGACCCATCAGCTACGCGGCATTTGCCGACGAGGTGATTGCCATGCTCGAGCGCGGGCTGTCTGCGCCCACCTAGAAATTTACCAATCCGTAATGCATTTCGATTAGTTAAAATCGATGCAACACAACCAGGAGACACATCCCATGTCCACCGCCCCCACCAAGGCCTTCGCCAGTCAAGCTGACTTGGACGAGAAAAAAATCACCTTCCAGCAACTCAGTGCGCATTGCTGGGCCTACACCGCCGAGGGCGACCCCAACTCCGGCGTGATCGTGGGTGACAAATACATTTTGGTGAGTGACGCCACCGCCACGCCCGCCATGGCGCGCGACCTGATTGCCAAGATCCGCACCGTCAGCGACAAGCCCATCAAGTACGTGCTGTTGACCCACTACCACGCGGTGCGTGTGTTGGGGGCCAGCGCCTACGCCGCCGAAGGCGCGACCGAGATCATTGCCAGCCGTGGCACGTATGAGCTCATCGTCGAGCGTGGCGCGCAAGACATGCAAAGCGAGATCGAGCGCTTCCCGCGTTTGTTCCGTGGTGTCGAAGGCATTCCAGGTTTGACCTGGCCCACGATGGTGGTGGGCGATGGCCAGCCGGGTCGCCAAGGCTCATTGAGCATTGACCTCGGTGGCGTGACCGTGGACATCTGGCACCCCGGTGCAGGCCACACGCGTGGCGACACCATTGCTTGGGTCGAAGCCGAAAAAGTGCTATTCAGTGGCGACTTGGTGGAGTACGAAGCTGGTGTGTACACCGGCGACGCCCAGCTCGAAGAATGGCCTGCCACGCTCGAAGCCCTGCGTGCCTTGAATGCCGAGGCCATCGTGCCCGGACGCGGCGAAGCCATGATGGGCCACGCCAACGTCAACAAAGCTTTGGACTACACCAAGCGCTGGGTGGAAACCTTGTTCGCTTGCGGCAAAGAAGCCGCCAAACAAGGTTTGGACCTCAAAGCGTCCATGGCGTTGACGCGCCAACGCATGGACCCGATCTTTGGCCATGTGTTCATCTACGAGCACTGCTTGCCGTTTGATGTGAGCCGTGCCTACGACGAGGCCCAAGGCATCAAGAACCCCCGCATTTGGACAGCCGAGCGCGACAAAGACATGTGGGCGGCTTTGCAGGCCTGATCGGTCGCGACTCAGACGCAAGCCCCAAGCAAAAGCCCCGCTGGACGGGGCTTTGTCACGTCTGGGGCCTCTTATTTTTGGCTGATCAGCGCTTTCAAATCGGTTTCATAACCCCGCAAGCTGTCCGCCAAATGTTGGCGTTGTGCTGGGGTGGTGCTGTTGTGCAGCTTGGCAAAGCCTGTGCAGTTTTCTTGCCACAGGGCTTGGCTGTAGCTGCGGTAAGACTCGTTGGGTGAGTAGAAGGCGCGGTCTGTCCAAGCGCGCAACAGCCCCTGGGCTGCGCTGACTGAGCCACTGTCTGCCATGCGTTGCAGGGTTTGCAAACTGTCCGCTTGGCGGCGTTCGCGTTCGCTGTAGTTCAGCGTTGCATCAAATGCCGAGCTGCTCAGCCATTGGTTGAGCACCTCGCGCTGCGGGTCATCGAGTCGGCCATAGAAGTCTTCCAAGCGGTTCAGGGCCTGCTTGGTGCGGTACCGCAAGCGTTTCTCTGGGCTGCCTTCCAGCCAATCGGAGCGCCACTCTTTGTTGGTCTTGTCATAGCGCTTGCGCATGTGTTGCAACTGTTCGGCCTTGAGCTGCGTGCCCAGCCGAGCCGCTGCGGGTTCGATCTGGCGCAAGAGTGTCAAGAAGCTGGCTTTCACCTCATCGGTCACGGCGCACACTTGGGATGCCGTGATGTCTTGCTGCGCCATGCTGCGGGCTTTTTGCAGCAGCGCCACGTACTCGGGCAGCTGCTGTTGGCGGTGCCAGCGCTGCAACGCACCCAAGGCTTCGCGGGTGCTGGCTTTTTGCTCGCCTTCCAAATCCACATACGCATCGACCCACCAATACAGCAAGTCATCGCTTTGGTTGTAGACCAGTTTGATCGTGCTGCAAGCACTCAGCACACACAGCGCCAACAGGCCCAGTGCCAGAGGCGCTTGGCGGATAATTCTTTGCACAAGAAGGATGAATGACATGACAGTGTTGGATGTGGTGATCATGGCGGCCGGCAAAGGCACACGCATGAAGAGCAGTATGCCTAAGGTTTTGCACCGCTTGGCCGGTAAGGCCTTGGTGCAGCACGTGATCGACACCGCACGCAGCTTGCAGGCACGCCACACCCTCGTCATCACAGGGCATGGGGCCGAGCAAGTGGAAGCTGCCTTGCACCAGGCCAACCCCCAAGCAGGTTTGCAGTTCGCCCGCCAAATGCCTCAGCTGGGCACGGGCCATGCCGTGCAACAAACCGTGCCTTTGCTGCGTGACGACGCGGTGGTGGTGGTGCTCTCGGGCGATGTGCCCTTGACCCAGGCCGACACCTTACAAGCCTTGGTCGACGCCTGTGCCGGCCAACACCTGGCTTTGTTGACCATCGCGTTTGACGACCCCACCGGTTATGGTCGCATCGTGCGCAATGCCGACGGTCAAGTGCAAGCCATCGTCGAGCACAAAGACGCCAGCGACGCACAACGCGCCATCCGCGAGGTCTACAGCGGCATCATGGCCGTGCCCGCCAAATTGCTCAAACCCTGGCTGGCGCGCTTGGACAACCACAACGCGCAGCAGGAGTACTACCTGACCGACGTGGTCAAGTTCGCCGTGGCCGATGGCGTGTCGGTGGTGGGCCACCAAATCGCCGACCCTGCCCAAGTGGCTGGCGTCAACAGCCCCGCCCAACTGGCCGAGTTGGAACGCGCGTTTCAACTGCGCCAAGCCCAGGCTTTGATGGCTGAGGGCGTGCGCATCATCGACCCGGCACGCTTCGATGTGCGCGGCAGCTTGGTGTGTGCGCAAGACGTGGAGATTGATGTGAACTGCATCTTTCAGGGCCAGGTGTCTTTGGGCCAAGGCGTGAAGATCGGTGCGAACTGCGTCATCGCCAACTGCACCATCGAAGCGGGCGCGGTGATTCACCCCTTCACCCACATCGACGGCGAACAACTCGGTGTCAGCGTGGGTGAGGGCGCCCTGATTGGCCCCTTCGCTCGCTTGCGCCCCGGCGCGCAACTGGCCGCCGAGGTGCACATTGGCAACTTTGTGGAGGTCAAAAACGCCACCCTGGCCCGTGGTGCCAAAGCCAACCACTTGGCTTACTTGGGTGACGCCACGGTGGGCGAGCGTGTCAACTTTGGCGCGGGCAGCATCACCGCCAACTACGACGGCGCCAACAAACACCGCACCGTCATCGAAGCCGATGTGCATGTGGGCAGCAACTGCGTGTTGGTCGCGCCCGTCACCTTAGGCGCGGGCGGCACGGTGGGCGGTGGCTCGACCATCACCAAGAGCACCGAGCCCGGTGCTTTGAGCGTGGCGCGGGGCAAGCAAGTGAGCATTGCCAATTACAAGCGGCCCGCTAAAAAGCCCAAGGCTTGACGCAGGCTCAAACTTTTTGAATGCGCAGCGGCCACGTGCTGCTGAACTTGGCCCGCTTGACGCTGAAAAACGCTTTCACGTTGCGCACATTGGCGTCTTGCGTGAAGAGGCGCTGCGTCAGGGCCAAGTAGCTCGGCATGTCGGCGGTTTGCAGCACCAGCATGAAGTCGGGCCCCGGTGACACGCGCCAACACTGTTGCACCGCGTCTTCGGCCACGGCGCGTTGCTCAAACGCGTCCAGGTGTTCGCTCCCCTGCCGGTCCAGGGTCACCTCGACCAGCGCACTCAGGGCCTGGCCTTGCGCCGCGCTCAAGCGGTCGGCGTTGAGCACGGCCACTTGGCGCTCGATCCAGCCCTCTTGCTGCAAGCGTTTGACGCGGCGCAAGCAGGTGGGTGGCGACACCTTCACCCGCTCGGCCAGCGCCACATTGCTCAAGCTGGCGTCGTGTTGGAGCAAGTCCAACAGCTGCAAATCAATATTGTCTATTTCTTCCATAAATTAGATATTAAAGAAATTTAATTTCAATATCAAGCATTCATGAAATTAATGAACATAAAAACGATTAAATAGTTAATAAATTTCTTGTCGCCAGGCCTACCATGCGCAGCAACGTCATTCAGGAGTGCAAAACATGTGCGGCATCGTCGGAGCAGTTTCATCGCGCAACATCGTCCCCATCCTTGTTCAGGGCTTGCAGCGCCTGGAGTACCGGGGCTACGACTCGTGCGGCGTGGCCGTACACGCCGCCAGCTTGGGCGCTAAGCAGGGTGGCTTGCAGCGTGCGCGCAGCACCGCGCGCGTGTCCGAGCTCATGACCCAAGTGGCCGATGACCACATCGAAGGCGGCACCGGCATTGCCCACACCCGCTGGGCCACCCATGGCGTGCCGGCCGTGCACAACGCCCACCCCCACTTTAGCCACGGCCCGGGCGCCGATGCCGACCAACGCCCGGGCCGTGTGGCCTTGGTGCACAACGGCATCATTGAAAACCACGACGAATTGCGTGCCGAGCTGCAAGCCAAAGGCTATGTGTTTCACAGCCAGACCGACACCGAAGTCATTGCCCACTTGGTGGACAGCCTCTACAACGGCGACATTTTTGAAGCCGTCAAAGCCGCTTTGGCGCATTTGACCGGCGCTTATGCGATCGCCGTGTTCCACAAAGACGAGCCGCACCGCGTGATTGGTGCGCGTGCCGGTTCGCCTTTGATCTTGGGCGTGGGCCAAGACGGTGCAGAAACCTTTTTGGCCAGCGACGCCATGGCCTTGGCCGGCGTGACCGACCAAATTGTCTACCTCGAAGAGGGCGACTTGGTCGACCTGCAGCTGGGCAAATACTGGGTGTTTGACAAGGCGCGCCAGCCGGTGACCCGTGTGGTCAAAACTGTGCACGCCCACAGCGGCGCTGCCGAGTTGGGGCCTTACCGCCACTACATGCAAAAAGAAATATTTGAGCAACCCCGTGCCATTGCCGACACGCTGGAAGGCGTAGAAGGCATCGTGCCCGAGCTGTTTGGCGACGGCGCCTACTCGGTGTTCAAAGCCATCGACAACGTCTTGATCTTGGCCTGCGGCACCAGCTACTACAGCGGTTGCGTGGCCAAATACTGGATCGAAGCCATTGCCAAAGTGCCTTGCCAGGTGGAAATTGCCAGCGAATACCGCTACCGCGACTCGGTGCCCAACCCCAAGACCTTGGTCGTCACCATCACCCAGTCGGGCGAAACCGCCGACACGCTGGCTGCGCTGCGCCACGCGCAGAGCTTGGGGCTCACACACACCCTCACCATCTGCAACGTCGCCACCTCGGCCATGGTGCGCGAGTGCCAGTTGGCCTACGTCACGCGCGCGGGGGCCGAGATTGGCGTGGCCTCCACCAAGGCTTTCACCACCCAGTTGGCGGGCTTGTTCTTGCTCACCTTGGCCTTGGCGCAAACCAAGGGCCATTTGAGCGACGCGCAAGAGGCCCAACACCTCAAGGCCATGCGCCACCTGCCTGCGGCTTTGCAAGCGGTGCTCAGCTTGGAGCCGCAGCTCATCGCTTGGGCGCAAGACTTTGCGTCCAAAGAAAACGCCTTGTTCTTGGGGCGCGGCACGCACTACCCCATCGCCCTGGAAGGCGCGCTCAAGCTCAAAGAAATCACCTACATTCACGCCGAAGCCTATGCCGCCGGTGAGCTCAAACACGGCCCCCTCGCCTTGGTGACCAGTGCCATGCCGGTGGTCACCGTGGCTCCCAACGATGCCCTGCTGGAAAAGCTCAAAAGCAATATGCAAGAGGTGCGCGCGCGCGGCGGCGTGTTGTACGTGCTGGCCGACGGCGACACCCAAATTCAAAGCAGCGAAGGCGTGCACGTCATCCGCATGCCCGAGCACTACGGCGTGCTCTCGCCCATCTTGCACGTGGTGCCGCTGCAACTGTTGGCGTACCACACGGCGTGTGCGCGGGGTACCGATGTGGACAAGCCGCGCAATTTGGCGAAGTCTGTCACGGTGGAGTAGGTTAGTTTTTTAGAGCTTGTATGGCATAGAATGGCAAACATTGCCATACAAGGAGAAGGCTATGTCTCTCAATGTGTCCCTTCCCGTGGAGCTTGAAAACCGCGTGCGTGAGCATGTCGCCAGCGGAATGTATGGTTCAGCAAGCGAGGTGATTCGTGAGGCGCTACGTTTGTTTGAGGCTTATCAAGCGACGCAAAACAGCCAGTTGCAGGCCCTGCGCGCAGACATTCAGCTCGGGTTGGCGGATGTCAAAGCAAAGCGTGTAGGTGCTTTGGATGTTGATGCGATCAAGAAGCAAGGTCGTCAGCGACTCAAGCAAGTCCAAAAATAATGCCGCAAGTTTTGTTCTCTGACTCCGCTAAAACGGACTTGTTAGAGGCATGGCTTTTTATTGCCGAAGAGAGCATTGATGCCGCTGATGGTGTCATTGAGGCAATTCATCAAGAGGCGAAGACACTTGCCTTGCAGCCATTGATGGGGCGCTCACGCCCAGAACTTGCCGAAGGACTACGTAGCTGGCCAACATCAACCCGCTACATCTTGTTTTATGTTCCGGATAACAATGGTGTGACAGTGCTGCGAGTGTTGCATCACGCAAGAGACATTCCAAATGTGACTATGAATTAAGAGTGAAGTCACCAGATTTCAAATGAAAATCAATTGACAAAATTGCTTCGATACTCACTTGCAAAACCAGTCTGTCACGGTGGAGTGATGTCGGTTGCTCCAAAGTATCTCGACCGCGTGGGCAAGGCGGTGACAAAAGCCGTGGGTGACAACTGAATGTGTGACTCGCAAATCGACATCCCCCCGTCATTCATGGCCCTGTTTGTTCGTCCCGGCCAAACCAAGCCCAGTGCGAGCCACCAAGAGGTGGCGCAACGCTACGAAATCTGTGAGGACATGGCCAACCTGCTGACGGAGCACGCGCAAACCGTGCAATTCAGTCAGGGGCTGGAGACACACGAGGTCTTGGCGCGCTGCCACCAAGCGCTGCTGGCCGATGTCTCTGCGGTGTCAGCGCCAGAGGCCGAGTGGGTGATTCGTCGCTTGGCAGAGCTTTTGAACTGGGATACTCCCGGTCAACCATGACCACCACTTCTAGCCCCACTTCACCCCAAGCCCTGTGGCTGGTTCCCGGCCTCATGTGCGACGCCGCCGTCTGGTCCCCCTTGCTGCCCGCGCTCGCGCCGCATGCCGAGTGCCACATCGTCGACCACGGCATGGCCGACAACTTGGGCACCATGGCCGAGCAATTGCTCGCCACGGCACCGCCCACGTTCGCCTTGGCCGGCCACTCGATGGGCGGGCGGGTGGCGCTCGAAGTGATGCGCCGTGCACCCGAGCGCGTCACACGCCTGGCCTTGCTCGACACCGGCTACAAAGCCCGCGCCCCAGGAGCCGCAGGAGAAGAAGAGGCGCGCAAGCGCTATGCGCTGCTCGACATCGCCCGCACACAGGGCGTGCGCGCCATGGCGCAGGTGTGGGTGCAAGGCATGGTGGCGCCTGAACGCTTGGCCGACGCCGAGCTGATCGAAGCCATCGTGGCCATGCTGGCGCGCAAGTCGGCCGATGTGTTTGCCCAGCAAATCCAAGCCTTGCTCAACCGCCCAGACACCCAAGATGTGTTGGCTGCCGTGCGCATTCCCACCTTGGTGGCTTGCGGCCAGCAAGACAGCTGGTCGCCGCCGTCGCAGCACCAAGAAATTGCCTCCTACATCCCTGCGCGCCCACGTGTGCAGACCATTGCCCAGGCGGGCCACATGGCCACCATGGAGCGGCCTGCGGCCTCGGCACAGTTGCTGCGCGACTGGTTGCTGCAGCCCGTGGCTGCGGCAGGCCTTGAATAACCTTCAAAAGCCGTAGGCCATTCTTGACGGCCTGGAGTGCGGGGTCAATAATATTTCTTTAATGAATCAATGTTTCATTAAAGAAACAGTTTCAGCGAATACAGGAGAACCGTATGAGCACAGCGCAGCCCAACACCCCGGCCATCGAGTTCATCGGTGTTGACAAGCGTTTTGGTGTGCCTGGCACACCCTCAGAGGTCTTGGCTGCGCGGGATGTGAGCTTTGCCATCGCCCAAGGCGAGGTGGTCTCCATCATCGGACCCTCGGGCTGTGGCAAAAGCACCTTGCTCAACATGGGCTCAGGTCTGGCCAAACCCAGCGCCGGCATGGTCAAGGTGGCGGGTGAGGTGGTCAACGGCCCCAACAAGCATGTGGCCTTCATGCTGCAAAAAGATTTGCTCATGCCTTGGCGCACGATTGCGCAAAACATCGAGTTCGGCCTGGAGTTGCGTGGGGTTGCGCCCGCCCAGCGCCAGCAGGTGTCGTCCCAGTTGATCGGGCAATGTCACCTCACCGGGTTTGGTGGTCATTACCCCCACCAACTCTCGGGCGGCATGCGCCAACGTGCGGCCTTGGCCCGAACCTTGGCCGTCGACCCGGTGGTGCTGTTGATGGACGAGCCGTTTTCTGCGCTCGATGCACAAACCAAAATGATCTTGCAACAAGACTTGGCGCGTACCGTGTCTGAACAAGGCAAAACCGTGTTGTTCATCACCCATGACTTGGCCGAGGCGGTGGCCTTGTCCGACCGGATTCTGGTCATGAGCGAGCGTCCGGGCACCATCATCGAACAAATCACGGTCGACATCCCCGGGCGCGACAACCCCATGCAGCGCCGCAAAGACGACCGAGTGGGGCCCTATGTGGCCCGCTTGATGGCCTTGCTCAAGCTCGACGCCAACACCGAAGTTCACTGATTGCCAATTCAACGCTTCTTCCCACCCCCAACCTTCAGGAGTTCTTGCATGAGCCATACCTTCACTTCTTTCACGGGCCGCCGTCTGGCATTGGCGCTGGCAGCCTCGGCCGCGATGGCCTGGCCGATGATGTCCAAGGCCCAAGCCCTGCAAGAAATCACCTACCTCTTGCCCGCCCCCAGCACCTTGCCCGCGTTTGGCCCTTGGATGATTGCGCAGGCCAAAGGCTATTACGCCGCCGAAGGCCTGGATGTGAAATTCGTCACCGGCCGCGGTGGCGTGGACGTGGCCAAGCAAGTGGGCGCCGGCAACGCCGTGATCGGCGGCGCCATTGGCGACACGCCCATCATCGCGCGCGCACAAGGTATCCCGGTCAAAGCCGTGGCCGTGTTGGGCGCGGGTTCTCTCACACAGCTGGTCACGCACAAAGACGAAAAAATTGAAAGCCCACGCGAACTCAAAGGCAAAACCGTCACCGTGTTGGCCTACACCGACACCACCTACTACGCCTTGCTGGGCATGCTCAGCAAAGTGGGCTTGACCAAAAACGACGTCAACATCCAAGCTGCAGGTCCGGCCGGTGTGTGGCAGCAGTTCGCCGCCAAAAAAGCCGTCGGCATGGCCGGTGTGCCTGACTGGACGGTGAGCTCTCTTGAAGCTGGTGCCCAGGTCGACATCTTGCCTGCCGATGTGTATTTCAAGAGCATGGCCCAAGCCATCTTGGCGTCAGACGAGACGATTCAAAAGAACCCACAACTCATTCAAAAACTGGTGCGCGCCACGATCAAAGGCATGAAAGACATCATGGCCGACCCCAAAGCCGCCACGGCGGTCTATGTGGCCCATGTGCCCGCGCACAAGGGCAAAGAAGCATCGATCTTGAAAGCGTTTGAGATGTACAACCAATACGTCTACGCCAAGCAAAAAGTGCCCGGTCAAATGGACGAAGCGCGTCTGGACGAGCTGCAAAAGTTTTACGTCGACAACGGCGTGGTGCCCAAAGCCACCCCTTTGAAAGAGCTCTACACCAACCAGTTTGTCTCAGGAAAGTAAGCCATTCATGAGCGATCCACGCGAACGTCTTGTCACCACCAGTTGGAGTGTGGCCGTGCTGCTGGTGTTTCTGGCCGCCTGGGAGTGGGGGCCCGCATGGCTGGGTGTGCCTGAGTTCGTGTTGCCGCGCTTGACCACGGTGTGTGCCGAAGCGGTGCGCATCTGGGACGCAGAAAAGCTACTGTGGCATGCCGGCATCACCGCCGCAGAGGTGGTGTTGGGCTTTGTCTTGGGTGCGCTGATGGGGGCGCTGATTGGCTACGCCTTGGGTTTGTCGCCACGGGTAGAGGCCGTGTTGTCGCCGTATCTGTTGGCCTTGCAAATTGCCCCCAAAGTGGCCTTTGCACCTTTGTTTGTGATGTGGCTGGGCTACACCATGTACCCCAAAATTTTGGTGGCCGTCTTGATTGTGTTTTTCCCCGTGCTCATCAATGTCTTGTCGGCCATGCGCACCATGGACCACGACATGATCAATTTGGCGCGTTCGTTTTCCGCCACCCGCTTGCAAGTGTTTCGCATGGTCGAGTACCCCACCACCATGCCCGCTTTGTTTTCGGGCTTGCGCATTGCCAGCACCTTGGCCGTCATTGGCGTGGTGGTGGGCGAGTTGGTCGGCGGCAACATGGGCCTGGGTTACCTGTTGGTGTTCTTTGAAGGCCAGGGCAACACCGCGGCTGTGTTTGTCGTCATCGGCGCGCTCACGGTCATTGGCATCGTGGCCTATTACGCGGTCGCCCTGGCCGAGCGGCGTGTGCTGCATTACTTGCCCAGCGCCGAGCGGCGCAGCGCATGAAAAGGATGTCTGTGACGAACGACAACACCCCCATGTCAGAGATCAGGCTCACCGATCGCCGTGTGCTGGTCACTGGCGGCGCCCGTGGCTTGGGCGAAGCCTTTGTGCGCGCCTTGGTGCAAGCCGGTGCGCGCGTGGTCATCACCGATGTGCTGCACGAGCGTGGCCGCGCCCTGGCCGCCGAGTTGGGCGCCGCCACCCACTACCTGCCCATGGACATGTCCGATCCCGCTGCCGTCAAGGCTGGGGTCAACGCCGCCGCCGCGCATTGGGGTGGCTTGGACGGCTTGGTCAACAACGCCGCCATCACCAACTCGGGCGGCAAAAACATGGACGAACTCAGCGTCGACACCTGGGACCAGGTGATGGCGGTCAACGTGCGTGGCCCTTGGCTGGCCACCGTGGCGGCCACGCCGCACTTGGCGGCGAGCGGCAGTGGCCGTGTGGTCAACCTCGCGTCTGACACCGCCTTGTGGGGCGCACCGCGTCTGATGGCCTATGTGTCGAGCAAAGGTGCGGTGATGGCCATGACGCGCTCCATGGCGCGCGAGCTCGGGCCCCAAGGCATCACCGTCAACGCGGTGGCGCCTGGCCTGACCTTGGTCGAAGCCACCGAGTACGTGCCCGAAGCCCGCCACCAGTACTACGCCCAAGGCCGCGCCATTGCGCGCGCCCAAGTGCCCGACGACGTCACAGCCACCGTGCTGTTTTTGCTATCCCGCAGCAGCGGCTATGTGACGGGCCAAGTCTTGCCCGTCAATGGCGGCTTTGTGATGAATTAACCCTGTTCTCTAGGAGACCCCATGACCACCACCCAAGCAGCGGCCAACCAGCCCGTGTTCAACGAACGCGGTTTGATGGACGCCCTCATCCCGCCAGAAGCCGACATCCAGCGCAGCCTGATGCCCGCCAGCGGCCAAGACTTTGGCGCCTGGCTGGAGTCGCGTGTGGCGCGCTTTGCCACCCGCCGCTACGACTGGGACGCCTTGGCCTTCCAGGCCAAGGTGGACCCGCGTTACCGACGTGCGCAAATGCGCTACATGGGCACCGGTGCCACCGGCGTGGCCAGCGACAACAACACCGTGCCTTCGGCGCACTTCACCTTCTCCACCATGGTCATCCCCGCCGGTGGCATTGGCCCCTCACACATCCACTACGACGTGGAAGAGGTGTTCTTTGTGCTGCGCGGCAAGATGAAAATCGTCTGCGAAAAAGACGGCCAGCGCTGGGAATCCATCCTGCATGAGCGTGACCTGATTTCTGTGCCCCCCGGTGTCTACCGCGAAGAAGTCAACATCGGCGACGAAGACGCGCTCATGTGCGTGATGTTGGGCACCCCCAAGCCCATCACGCCCACCTACCCGCCCGAGCACCCGCTCTCCAAAGTCAAGCGCTGACACGCAGCCTCATGACTGGATCGACCGATCTTCAACGTCGTTTGCAAGCCCATGCGCTGCAACAGGTCGACACCGCCTTGGGCACGGTGCAATACCGCCATGCCGGTGCACCGCTGCCGCAGACCACGCATGTGTTGCTGCACGGCATTGGCTCGGGCTCTGGCAGTTGGTTGATGCAGCTCGATGCAGCAACCAAGTCGCTGCGTCATGACTCGGCTGCCCAGCCTGCGAACTCACCCATCGGTGTGTTGGCCTGGGAAGCACCGGGCTACGGCGCCTCCACACCCGTCGGCCCCACAGAGCCTTTGCCGCGTGATTACGCCGCACGGGTGTGGGCCTGGCTGGACGCTTTGGGTGTCACCCACCCCATCACCTTGGTGGGCCACTCCTTGGGCGCTTTGATGGCCGCCAGCGCCGCCGCCGCGCAGCCCGCGCGCGTGTCGCGCTTGGTGTTGTTGGCGCCTGCACAAGGCTATGGTTTGGCCGATGCAGCGCTGCGCGCGCAAAAGCGCGACGACCGCCTGCACGCGCTCAACACCTTGGGCCCTCAAGGCATGGCCAGCAAACGCGGCGTCGCCATGGTGTCGTCCCAAGCCAGCCCTGAACAACTGGC
>CANCUP010000058.1 GCA_947381325.1 Comamonadaceae bacterium | reverse complement strand
ATGAGCTCACCTCTCAGCGCTACCCCCTACGGCACCTTGCCCCCCGCCTCTCCAGTGTCCGCCCGCAAACCCATCAGCCTGCCGCGCCTGAATGAGATGCGCGCACGCGGTGAAAAAATAGCCATGCTCACCGCCTACGACGCCACCTTTGCCGCTGTGGCCGACGCTGCGGGTGTGGAGTGCATCTTGGTGGGCGACTCGCTGGGCATGGTCTGCCAAGGCTTGGCCAGCACCGTGGGCGTGTCGCTGGAGACCATGCGCTACCACGTGGAGAGCGTGGCGCGTGGCTTGCAACGCGTGCAAGGCACGGCCTGGATCATTGGTGACCTGCCGTTTGGCAGCTACCACGCCTCTCGCGAGGAGGCGCTGCGCAGCGCCAGCGTGCTCATGCAAGCGGGGGCGCACATGGTCAAACTCGAAGGCGGTGGCTGGACCACCGAGACCGTGCGTTTTTTGGTGGAGCGCGGCATTCCGGTCTGCGCCCATCTGGGGCTGACACCGCAAACCGTCCACGCCTTGGGCGGCTACCGCGTGCAAGGCCGTGGGGATGAGAGCGCCCAACAACTGCGCCAACACGCCCTCGATTTACAAGACGCAGGCGCCACCATGCTGGTGCTCGAGATGGTGCCCGAAGCGCTGTCCACCGCACTCACACAAGCGCTGCCGCGTTGCCACACCATTGGCATAGGCGCCGGCAATGGCACCGCGGGCCAGGTGCTGGTGATGCACGACATGCTGGGCGTCAACCTGGGCAAAAACCCGAAATTCGTGCGCAACTTCATGCACGGCAGCAGCGGCGTGCAAGACGCCATCGCCGCCTATGTGAAGGCCGTCAAAGACGGCAGCTTTCCCGTCAACGCCGAACACGCTTGGTAAGGAGCACAGATGCACATCGTCCACACCATCGCAGACTTGCGCCGCACCTTGAAGCCCGCCACGCTGCGCGCCTTTGTGCCCACCATGGGCAACCTGCACGACGGACACCTGGAGCTGATGCGCATGGCACGCCAAACAGTGGATACGCGTGCAGGTGGACCGGGTGCCATGGCGGTGGCCAGTATCTTTGTGAACCGCTTGCAGTTTGCGCCGCACGAGGACTTTGACAGCTACCCCCGCACCTTTGAGCGCGACAGCGAACTGCTGGCCGCCAATGGCTGCGATGTGCTGTTTGCCCCCTCTGAGAAAGACCTGTACCCCGAACCCCAGGCGTTCAAGGTGCACCCGCCTGCTGAGTTGGCCGACATTTTGGAAGGCGCTTTTCGCCCCGGTTTTTTTGTCGGCGTGAGCACCGTGGTGCACAAGCTGTTCAACTGCGTGCAACCCGACATCGCCCTCTTTGGCAAGAAGGACTACCAGCAGCTGATGGTGATTCGCCGCATGGTGCAGCAGATGGCCTTGCCCATCGACATCATCGGCGCTGAAACCCGCCGCGCGGCCAATGGCTTGGCGCTGAGTTCGCGCAACGGCTACCTGAGCGAGGCCGAATTGGCCGAAGCGGTGCAGCTCTCACTCGCCCTCCAAGGCTTGGCGGCTGCGGTTCGAGACGGCAACGCCAAAGGAACGCTCGATGTGGCTGCCGTCGAGGAGGCCGCCATGCAAGCGCTGCGCGCGCGCGATTGGGTGCCCGACTACCTGACCGTGCGCCGCCAGCACGACCTCTCGCCCATCACCGGGACCTGCGCAGAACCCTTGGTGGTGCTGGGAGCGGCCAAGTTGGGCAAGACGCGGTTGATTGATAACTTGGAAGTTTGAGGCTTGCGAAAAGGCTCACTCGCCTTTGGCCCCACGCCCCATTAAAAGGGCCACGGCTTGGTGCGGGTTGATCTGGCCGTCGAGCAAGGCCACCACGGCTTGGGCAATGGGCATCTCCACACCCAAGTCACCGGCCCGCTGCACCACGGTGCGGGCGCTGTAGACACCCTCGGCCACATGGCCCAGTGAATCCACCGCTTGTTGCAAGCTCATGCCTTGGGCCAAGGCCAAACCCACTTGACGGTTGCGGCTCAAGTCGCCGGTGGCGGTGAGCACCAAGTCGCCCAAGCCGGACAAGCCCATGAAGGTTTCGGTCTTGGCACCCAAGGCCAGCCCTAAACGGGTCATTTCGGCCAAGCCACGGGTGATCAAGGCGGCACGGGCGTTGAGGCCCAACTGCAAGCCGTCGCACAAACCAGTGGCAATGGCCAACACGTTTTTCACAGCGCCTCCCACCTCTACACCCACGATGTCGTCGTTGGCGTAGACCCGCAAGCTGCTGTTGTGAAAGGCTTGCACAAGACTGTCGCGCACATTGGCATGGACACTGGCTGCTACCAAGGCGGTAGGTTGGCCACTCGCCACTTCTTGCGCAAAGCTCGGGCCGCTCAAGGCCCCACCCCGCAAGGCGGGCGCCACCTGGGCACACACCTCGTGGGCCATGCTGCCCACCCCGTTCGGGGCGGCCTCAAAGCCTTTGCACAGCCAAGCCACAGGCACCTGCCCCACCAGCAAGGGCGCCAACTCAGACAGCATGCCGCGCAATGCACGCATAGGTGCCCCAATGACCACCAGGTCGTGCGTGGTGACCCACGTGTTCAAGGCTTGCGAGGACACCTGCAAGCCCGCGCTGAAAGGTATGTCAGGCAGGTAGCGCGCATTCACACGCGCGGTGTGCATGGCTTGCGCTTGGGCGGCGTCACGCGCCCACAGGGTCACCTCGTGCTGCTGCCCTGCATGGATGGCCAAGGCCGTGCCCCATGCGCCTGCACCCAAAAAAGCGATTCTCATCGCGGCCTGCTGCTAAAGCTGTGGGTGAAAAATTACTGCGCGGCAGCCTGCTGCTGCTCGTACATGGCCTGGAAGTTGATTTCAGCCAAGTGCACAGGCGGAAAGCCAGCGCGTTGAATGACGTCTGCCACGTTGCCACGCAAATAGGGGTAGACGATTTGCGGGCAGGCAATGCCCACCACCGCGCCCATCTGGTCTTCCGGCAAATGGCGGATTTCAAAAATACCGGCTTGCTTGGCTTCCACCAAGAACACGGTTTTGTCTTGCAACTTGGTGGTCACGGTGGCGGTCACGGTGACTTCGACGATGCCATCGGCCACTTGCTCCATGCCCACACCCAATTGGATGTCCACCGAAGGCTGCTCTTGCGAGGTCAGGATGGCGGGCGAATTGGGTTGCTCCAACGACAAGTCTTTCAAGTAGACGCGTTGGATTTGGAACACGGGGGTGAGATCGTCAGACATTTTTTTCCTTGTACAAAAAAGCCTGCTTCGGCAAATACCGAAGCAGGCAGCAAATCGGGATGGCCGAGATTATGTCAGTTCAAGATTGCAACAAAGGCACCAAACCGCCTTGGCTGTCGAGTGCGATCAGGTCGTCACATCCGCCCACATGGGTGTCACCAATGAAGATCTGCGGCACGGTGCGTCGCCCCGTCAGGTCCATCATGCGCATGCGCTCATCCGGGTTGGTGTCAACGCGCACTTCTTCGATGTGTGCCACGCCTTTGGCGTGCAGAATTTGTTTGGCTCGAACGCAGTAGGGACAAACAGCGGTGGTGTACATCTTGACGGCTTGCATGGGGTTCTTTCTCGCGGGTAAGTGGTCTCGGTGGGACTGATTGAAAACTCAAGCTTTCGAGGTGGGGAGGTTAGCTTCTTTCCAAGCTTTGAGCCCGCCTTGCAAGGAGTGCACCTTCTCGTAACCCAGTTTATGCGCCACTGCCTGCGCGCGCTTTGAACGCATGCCAGATGCACACACCATGATGAGCGGCAGGCTTTTGTTTTTGGCCACCGACGTCAAACGGTTTTCCAACTGATCGAGTGGCACATGCAGGGCGCCAGAAATATGACCCGCCGCAAATTCATCGTCGCCGCAGACATCGATGACCACGGCTTTTTCGCGGTTCATGCACTGCACCACTTCAGTGGGCGACAGGCCAGAGCCCGCCGCTTCTTGCACCACAGGCAGCAGCAAAAAGAAGCCGCTGCTCAAGGCAACAGCGATCAACATCCAGTTATCAAGGATAAATTTCACGAGGGGTCCAGTTCAGGAGAAGTTGTAAAAAGTAGCGTGTTCGGTCGTCATTCTAAAATCAGTGCATCGTTTCAGCTGACTTTGTTTCCAAACACCCTATGCACAAGCTCGTTTTAATTCGTCACGGCGAATCCACCTGGAATCTTGAAAACCGTTTCACGGGCTGGACCGATGTCGACCTCACACCCACTGGCATCGCGCAAGCACAAAACGCAGGCCGTCTGCTCAAGGCCGAAGGCTTTCAATTTGATGTGGCTTACACCAGCGTGTTGAAACGTGCGATTCGAACGCTTTATCTGGCTTTGGATGAGATGGATTGCACATGGCTGCCTGTGGTCAAGAGCTGGCGCCTCAACGAACGCCACTACGGCGGCTTGCAAGGCTTGAACAAAGCCGACATGGCCAAGCAATATGGACCGGATCAGGTGCTGATTTGGCGCCGCAGCTACGACACCCCGCCCCCGGTGCTCGAAGCCAACGACCCCCGCAGCGAGCGCGGCGATCCGCGCTACGCCAAGCTTGACCCGGCGCAAGTGCCCCTGACCGAGTGCCTCAAAGACACGGTGGCGCGCGTGATGCCGTTCTGGAACGAGTCCATGGCCCCCGCCATCAAAGCGGGCAAACGCATCGTGGTGGCTGCACACGGCAACTCGATTCGTGCTCTGGTGAAGTATTTAGACAACATTTCTGACCAAGACATCGTCAACTTGAACATTCCCAACGGCATTCCCTTGGTGTACGAGCTCGATGATGACCTCAAACCCATTCGTCACTATTACCTAGGGGACGCCGAGGCTGCTGCCAAGGCCGCTGCCGCAGTGGCCGCACAAGGGCACCAGGCTTGACAATTTTTTACAATGCGCGCTGGCTCCGCGTTGTATATTGAGCCAACACACATCACGTCAACTTTCAAGGGCACCATGGGTCAAAAACTCAAGATCGCAGGATGGATCACTGTTGGAGCGCTCACTGGCGCGCTGACCACCGTGTCACTGCAAACCGCTGCACGCGCCAACATGGCCCCGTTGCCGCTGGAAGAGTTGCAGCAACTCGCTGCGGTGTTTGGCATGGTCAAGAGCGATTACGTCGAGCCCGTCGATGAGAAAAAACTCATCAACGACGCCATCACGGGCATGGTGGCCAGCCTTGACCCGCATTCACAGTACTACGACAAGAAGACCTTCAAAGAATTCCGCGAAGGCACCACCGGCCGATTTGTCGGCGTTGGCATCGAAATCACCCAAGAAGATGGATTGGTCAAAATCGTCTCGCCGATTGAGGGCTCCCCCGCTTTTCGCGCGGGCATGAAGTCAGGTGACTTGATCACCAAGATTGACGACACCGCTGTCAAAGGTTTGTCACTCAACGATGCGGTCAAGCGCATGCGCGGCGAACCCGGTACCAAAGTGGTATTGACCATCTTGCGCAGAGACGAAAACCGCAGCTTTCCTGTGACCATCGTGCGCGAAGAAATCAAAACCCTGAGCGTCAAAGGCAAAGTGGTGGAGCCAGGCTACGGGTGGATTCGCCTGAGCCAGTTCCAAGAGCGCTCGGTGGAAGATTTCAGCAAAAAACTTGAAGAAATTTACAAACAAGAACCCAAGCTCAAAGGCTTGGTGCTCGACTTGCGCAATGACCCCGGCGGTTTGCTCGACGCTGCGGTGGCGGTATCGGCCGTGTTTCTGCCTGAGAACGTGACGGTGGTCTCAACCAATGGCCAATTGGCTGAAAGCAAATTCGCCTACAAAGCAGCGCCGGAGTTTTACCGCCGCGGCAATGGCGCCGACACCATTGCCCGTTTGCAGCAAAGCACCAAAGGCATTTACAAAAGCATCCCCTTGGTCGTGCTGGTGAATGAAGGCTCAGCCTCTGCCAGCGAGATCGTGGCGGGTGCCCTGCAAGACCACAAGCGCGCCACCATCATGGGCAGCCAAACCTTTGGCAAAGGCTCGGTGCAAACTGTGCGTCAATTGGGCGCTGACACCGCCTTGAAGATCACCACCGCGCGCTACTACACCCCCAGCGGACGCTCCATCCAGGCCAAAGGCATCGTGCCCGATGTGCTGGTCGACGACACCGCCGAAGGCAGCCCTTACGCGATTTTGCGCATGCGCGAATCTGACCTCGACAAGCACTTGCAAAGTGGCCAAGGCAGTGAAGTGAAAGACAAGGCGCTCGAAAAAGAACGCGAAAAAGCGCGCGAAGAAGCCATGAAGCGCTTGGAAGAAGAGTCTAAAAAGCCCAACAGCGAGCGCCGCCCGCCAGAGTTTGGCAGCGACAAAGACTTCCAACTGCAACAAGCCATCCAGCGCCTCAAAGGCTTGCCTGTGTTGGCCAGTAAAACCCAAAGCGAACGCGCTGTCGCCGAAGTCAAAGACAAGTGACACACGGGCGAGTTCGCAGTGAATGACGAGCAACTGCTGCGCTACTCGCGCCACATCCTGCTGGATGAGCTTGGCATTGAGGGCCAGCAACGCTTGATCGACAGCCATGCGCTGATCGTCGGCGCCGGCGGACTGGGCTCTCCGGTCGCCATGTATTTGGCTGCATCCGGTGTCGGTCACATCACAATTGCCGACCACGATGTGGTGGACCTCACCAACTTACAACGCCAAATTGCCCACACCACCGCACGCGTGGGCCAAGCCAAAGTTGCATCGGCCACCCAAGCCATGCAGGCCTTGAATCCCGAGGTGCGCGTGACCGCCTTGGCGCACCAACTCAACGCGGCAGAACTCGACACCTTGGTGCCCACTGCGCAGGTGGTGGTGGACTGTTGTGACAACTTCGCCACCCGCCAAGCCGTGAACGCGGCCTGTGTGGCACACCGCGTGCCCTTGGTGTCTGGAGCGGCCATTCGCATGGACGCGCAACTGGCGGTCTATGACGCGCGCGATGCCCAATCACCCTGCTATGCCTGCATCTTTCCACCCGACCAAGCGCCCGAGGAAGTGCAGTGCGCCACCTTGGGGGTGCTCGCGCCCCTGGTGGGGGTCGTGGGCAGCCTGCAGGCCATGGAGGCCGTCAAATTGTTGGCGGGCTTGGGGTCACGGCTGACGGGGCGTTTGCAGATGCTCGATGGACGCAGCCTGGATTGGAACGAGGTGCGCTTGCAGCGCAACCCCAGCTGCCCAGTCTGCGGCCAAAGCGATGGCGTATGACCGTCAAGGGCAAGCACCAAAGCGCTTTCTGAACCAACGTGGCGCCAAGGCGTGCGGGTCTGCAAACAAACCCCTGTGCTGACTTTGTGCCTGCAATTGCAGCGCGTCGTAAGGCCCCGGAAAATTTTGATAGCTGTAAGACCACGCATGGCCTTGCGCCACCATCCACGCGCCCACATCGTGGCCTTGGCGTGACAGCTGCGCCAGCAAGCGTCCATAGGTGTCGCGGTGATGGCCCAATACCTCTACCGTTTGGCCCTGCAGCACTGCATGCAATGCATCGCGCGACTGAATGCCCCAAGTTTGGCAAATCTCTGGGGCATCGATGCCCAACAAGCGCACCTTGTGCACGTCCCCACCCTGCAGGGGCTGGACCCAGACCGTGTCGCCATCGGTGACACGGGTCACGACACCCGGCCATGCATGGGCAAGGTTGGCAAAGGCATGTGCTGTCCATAAGCTTGTCAACACCCAACAAGTTCGTATCAGCATGAATGTCAGCGTGTGTTGCATCACGTCTCATTGGATGCTGCCAGCGACCCGTGTTTCACCAGCGCCGCTCAAAGACATCGGGAGGCAGCGCTATGGCAGCGCCGCATGAGCGGCGCAAGTTAGCATCCATCCATGCGTGATCTCAAACATTGGCTGCCATTTTTAAACTGGCCTCGCCCCACACCGCAGCTGATGCACAGCGAAGCCTTCGCGGGTTTGAGCGTGGGTTTGATGGTCATCCCTCAAGGTGTGGCCTATGCTGCACTGGCAGGCATGCCCTTGATCACGGGCATTTACGCCTCCCTCATTCCGGCGCTGGTGGCAGTGCTCTTCAGTGCGTCTAGCCGCTTGTCGGTTGGGCCGACTGCGCTCACGTCGATCTTGGTGGCGGCTTCTCTGACAGGCATGGCCGAGCCGGGCAGCGCCGAGTGGGTCAACCTCACGGTGTGGCTGTCGCTCATGACGGGCTTGCTGCAAGTGGGATTGGGGTTTGCACGCTTTGGATGGCTGTTGAATTTGGTCAGTGCGCCCGTGTTGATGGCCTTCACGCAAGGGGCAGGTGTGCTGATCATTGCCTCGCAACTGCCCGCGCTGCTGGGCCTCACGCATGGTTGGTCGTCGCTGTGGCAGCCTCAGCACATGGATGGCGCCAGCTTGCTGTTTGGGCTGGTGAGCTTGGTGGTGTTGCTGGTGGCACGCCGCTGGCGCCCCACGTTTCCGACCGTGCTGGTGGTGGTGTTGGCTGCTGCAGCTGTCAGCGCTGGACTGGACTTGTCGGCCCAAGGCACAGCCGTGGTCGGCGCCTTGCCGCAAGGGCTGCCCAGTGTGTATTGGCCCACCGTGTTGAATTGGGAAACCTTCAAGCAACTGGTGCTGCCCACGCTGGTGATCACCTTGGTGAGCTTTTTAGAAACCGCCTCCAGTGCCAAGGTGGACAACGACCGCAGCGGCAAGCGCTGGGACCAAGACCAAGACCTGATCGGTCAGGGCTTGGCCAAAGTGGCGTCGGGTTTGTGTGGCGCGTTTCCCACCAGCGCTTCGTTCTCGCGTTCGGCCTTGAACCTGTATGCAGGTGCACAGTCTGCGTGGGCCACGGTGTTTTCTGTGGGCGTGATTTTGCTGATCTTGCTGTGGTTCACCTCGGTACTGCAACCGGTGCCGCAGTCGGTGCTGGCGGCCATTGTGGTAGCGGCTGTGATGGGACTGATCAAGCCGCATGCGTTGGTGAAGCTTTACCGCATCAACCGGGTCGAAGCCGCCACAGCCGTAGTGACCTTGGTGATCACCCTGCTGTCGGCCCCGCGTTTGTATTGGGGCGTGTTGGCTGGCATGCTGATGGGCTTGAGCCACTTCTTGCACACGCGCTTGCACCCCCGCATCATCGAAGTAGGCCTGCATGCCGACGGCAGCTTGCGCGATCGCCATTTGTGGAAGCTGGCTCCCTTGGCCCCGCAGCTCTACGCCCTGCGCATGGACGCCGAGCTGGACTTTGCAGCGGCCAGCTCACTGGAGCGTGCGGTGATGGAGCACCTGAGCCGGCACCCCGACGTGCGCCATGTGTGCTTGTTTGCCCAGCCGATCAACCGCATCGACGCCACAGGTGTGGAGAGCGTGGTGAAGCTAGAGGCCATGTTGGCTGAGCGACACATCACCCTGCACATCAGTGGCATGAAGCTGCCCGTCGAAACCGTGCTGCACCGAGCGGGCTGCTTGCAAGCCCACGCGGGCTTGCGCATGTACCGCACCGATGCCGAAGCGGTGCAGCAACTGCGACAGTTGGAGACGCTGCCTGCAGACATGGGGTGGTGTATTTGAGGGGCTTGGCACGCCCATGGACAACTCAGGCGGTGACGATCCACCCCTCCAGCGGGTCACACGCTGGCAAGCCATAGTGCGCATGCCCGGCTTCGTGCTGTGTCTGTGCCCAGGCGGCTTGCACCATGCACAGCACGGCGTCCAGGCTGTCACCAGAGGCGTCGTCCACCAAGGTGTCGTGTTGGGCGTGGGTGAGTTTGAGGCGAAGCCCCAAGCGGGTCTGACCCAATTCCAAGGCTTGCAGCAGTTGCTTGCGGGCAATCAAACGCTCAGGGGTTTGCTTGGCTTTGTCGTCGCTTTTGTAGCTGGTGTTGCCAATCAGCTCTCGCGCCAACAAGCCGGGGTAGGCCTCTAGCCCAATACGTGGCTCAGCGGGGGGCTCACTCGCAAGGAGATGGTTAGGCCCATGCAAGCGTGGCAAACACACGCCCGCTTGCAGGAGCAAAGGCACGCCGGCATGCAGCATATAGGCCACAGGCGGGTTGACCCACTTCATGGAAGGGCTGGAGCCCGCGGGTGTGTCAGTGGCGCGGTGCGCAAATTTGCCACCTACAGGCCGCGCATCGCAAAAGGCTTTGAAGGTCGCGCGGATGTCGGCACGGCTCAAGGCCGCAAAGTGTTGCATACAGGCGAGCCAATCGGTGGGCCAGCCTAAGGTTTGCACCAGTTCGCGTGGCAGGCCGAAAGGCAAATCAAAACCGCCCACCCAGGCTTGAGGCTGTTGCAGCCAATCGGCAAAGTCTGACAGGGTGTGCAGGCGCACCAGCTCACGCAGCTGCACACGACCTGGGGTCATATGGCCCAGGGCCAGCACGATGGGTTTGCGTGGGGAGGGGCTGCTGCTGAAATCGCAGCCCAACAAGGCAGGCGAGGCCGTCATGCCAGCCAAGCCATGGGCGTGTCAGGCGCGCCCGACGATGGACGCGGTGGCCATCAACTCTTCAAGCAGTGCAAACGACACTTGACCCGACACACCGTAAGGGTCGAGCTCAGGCGTTTCGGAGTACTTCAACACGATGGATGGGTTGAGTTTGTCCAAGCGCACTTGGCCCATGGTCCACCCACCAAAACGACGCTCGCTGATCTCTTGGTAACTGAGCAACACCACATCTTTGTGACGCTCATCGCGCACGAGGTGGGTGTACAAGGCATTGACTTGGTTGCGGCCACCTTCGATGGCTTGCAGGTAAATGCCCCCGCCGTAACACAGCACCCCTGTGATGCCATTGCTCAGGTTGTGGTCGCGCGCACTGGCCAAGATGGACTCGGTGGCTTCGGGTGACTCGGGGTGAACCGCACGACTCACATACAACAAACGAACCAGCATGGCATCAGTCCTTTTTAGGAATCAGAGACAAAAACTCACGGCGCAAGTTGGGGTCTTTCAAAAAGGCACCGCGCATGACCGAGTTGATCATCTTGCTGTCCATGTCTTTGACGCCGCGCCAGGACATGCAAAAGTGGCTGGCTTCCATGACGATGGCCAAGCCATCGGGCTGTGTTTTCTCTTGAATCAAGTCGGCCAGTTGCACCACCGCTTCTTCTTGGATTTGAGGACGGCCCATGACCCATTCGGCCAAGCGCGCGTATTTGGACAAGCCAATCACGTTGGTGCGTTCGTTGGGCAGCACGCCAATCCAGATCTTGCCGATCACCGGGCAAAAGTGGTGGCTGCAGGCGCTGCGCACCGTGATGGGCCCCACGATCATCAACTCGTTGAGGTGTTCGGCGTTGGGGAACTCAGTGATGGCAGGTGCCGAGAGGTAGCGACCCTTGAAGACTTCTTGCAGGTACATCTTGGCCACACGACGGGCGGTATCGCCGGTGTTGTGGTCATGGTCGGTGTCAATGACCAAGCTGTCGAGCACGCCTTGCATCTTGACTTCGACTTCGTCGAGCAGCGCCTCCAACTCACCGGGCTGGATGAACTCGGCAATGTTGTCGTTGGAGTGGTAGCGCTTGCGCGCGGCGGTCAAACGCTCGCGGATTTTGACCGAAACGGGCGTGCCCTCGAAGGTGTCTTTCTCATTCATGAGGAAGATGGTAGCAGTGAAACCAAATCCCCACAGTCAGTAGCGTTTGCCAGTCAAAAACACACCAAAGCGCAACACCATCGACGCCAACATGTCCACGGTGCGCTGCCACCTGCCGCGTTGAACATAAGCCTGTGGATCAACTCTGACTGCGCCTGTGCCCATGGCTTGCACCACACTGACTTGCAGGGCGTGCGCCAGCGCTGCATCTCGCAACACCACATTGGCTTCGCGCGCCAACAGCAGACTCAAGGGGTCTAAGTTAGAAGAACCCACGGTGGCCCACACACCATCGACCACCGCGACTTTGGCATGCAAGAAGCTGGCGTGGTATTCGTAGACCTCCACACCTGCAGCCAGTAATTGCCCATACAGCTGTCGCGATGCACGGTACGGCAAAAAGTACTCGTAATGCCCTTGCAACAACAAGCGCACCCGCACCCCACGTTGGGCTGCCATGACCAATGCACGGCGCAGACGCAAACCCGGAAAAAAGTAAGCGCAAGCCAACACCACGTCTTTGTGCGCCACACCAATGGCTTTGCGGTAAGCGCGTTCGATGGCCGTGCGGTGCAGGACGTTGTCGCGCAACACCAGTTGTACCGAACCGCGCGCAGACAAATGCATGGACTGGTCTGCACTGCGTAGCGCATCCAAGGCGGCCATCACATCGTTGCTGCGCAATTCGCGCACGGCCTCCAGACGCGACCACAGTTGTGTCATGGTGTCGTGGACTGCACTGACCAAGGGGCCACGCACACTGACGGCGTAATCCAGTCGCGGCTTGGGCAGCAGTCCATTGACATGCGGATCTAAAAAATCATCCAGGATGTTGATGCCACCGCAAAAAGCCAAGCTTTGATCCACCACACACAACTTGCGATGCAAGCGACGCCACCGGCTAGGCAGCCACAAGCCGCCGGCACTCAAGGGTGCATACACCCGGTATTGCACGCCGGCTTGATCGAATCGCGCACGCCACATTTGAGGCAGCTCGCGCGTGCCCACGCCATCGACCACCAAGCACACCGTCACGCCACGAAGCGCCGCACGTACCATGGCGTGGGCCACATCTGCACCGGCGCCTGCCGTGTCAAAAATATAGGTTTCTAAACGCACCTCGTGCTGCGCAGCATCCATCGCCTCGATCAAGGCGGGAAACAAATCCACCGCACCCGTCAGCAAACGAATGTCATGCGCGACAGGGGCGTGCATCACGGCGCCTCCCAAGCCAACTCAACCAACAGGGGCAAGTGGTCAGACATGCGAGACCAAATGGCACCTTGTGGCGTCAAGCTGTTGGTCGGATAGATGCCCCGCGCATACACATGGTCGAGTTGAACCAGGGGCATGCGAGACGGGTAGGTTGGTGTAGCTTGCCCTTGGTGAGACTGAAAACCGAACTCGGCCATCATGCGCGAGACCGTATTGCCCCAGTCATTGAAGTCCCCTGCCACCAGCACGGGCTTGTTTGCAGGTACATCGCGTGCAATAAAACGTTGCAGCTGTTTGATTTGACGCACGCGGCTGGCAGGCAGCAAGCCCAAATGGACCACGATCACGTGCAACTCTCGGTCATGCACGCGCAAAATGGTGTGCAGCAAACCGCGCTGCTCAAACCGGTGATCCGACATGTTTTCGTGGCTGTGCGACACCACTGGCCAGCGACTCAGCAATGCGTTGCCATGTTCGCCATGCCGGGTGATCGCATTGGTGCGGTAGACAGGGGTGTACCCCTCTGGTGCCAAAAAATCAGCCTGTCCCATGTCGGGCCAGTGCGCAAAGCGGCTGGCATGCAAACGATTGAAAGCGCGCACTTCTTGCAAACACACAACGTCCGCGTCGAATTGCTCGACAGCATGACCCAGGTTGTGAATTTCTAAGCGGCGTGCCGGCCCTAAGCCTTGCACCCCTTTGTGGATGTTGTAGGTGGCAACTTTGATGGTTTTCATGGGTTCTTAGAGTGTGCCTGAGTCAGGCCTCACCCATTGGGCCGAGATCAGCCATGCCAAGAGACTGACCTGTACCGCGTGTTTCGTCATAATGACTTCAAATCTTTCTTCACTCCCTTCAAGCCAGACAAGCAGCACGCGCCACGCCCTGCATGCCGTTGTCACCGCCTGCAACCCTATTTGTGACCGATCCCCTACCCTTGAGCTGGCGCTCTGAAAGCAGCGCCCCCGCCCCACACCGCGTGGTGCTGGCAGACGACACCCTCAACGCAGACACGGCTTACCGCCTGGCCTGTGAAGGCACCGGTCTGCTGTGGCAAGGTGACTTCCACAACGCACGCCAACTGCTGCAAGCTCTGACCAGGCGCGCTGAGCGCAAGCCGCGCAAAGCGGCCAAAACGCCAGCCACACCGCCCACTGCTGCACAAAGTTTTCATCTTCACCGTCAAGCCTTGGGCCAACGCGCGCGCACGCTCGGGCGGGTGTTGGTGCCACTCAACGCCGACTACAGCATCCCCCTGCGTCGCGCACCCGACTTGCGCTTGGCCTGCCAAGAAGCTTGGGGGCCCAGCAACGGTGAAGCCTGCATGGTGTCGCTGCGCGAACTCTTAGGGCTGGTGGGTGCGCACGAATGGCGCAAAAAAGGTGTTGAAGTGCCTGCCTTGGGACCACCTCCCCACAACCGCATCCACCCGCACTACGGCGTGTTCTCGCCCATCCGTGGCGAGTATGTCGACTTGGTCGCCAACACACCGTTGCCCGACACGCAGTTGGCGTTTGACATCGGCGTAGGCACCGGTGTGTTGTCGGCTGTGCTGGCAAGGCGTGGTGTGCGGCATGTGGTGGCCACCGACCAAGACCCGCGCGCCCTGGCCTGCGCCCGCGACAACCTGCACCGCTTGCAAGTGGCCCCACAGGTCGAACTGCTGCAAACAGACTTGTTCCCGCCGGGACAAGCGCCTCTGGTGGTCTGCAACCCACCTTGGGTACCTGCTCGCCCGAGCTCACCCATCGAATATGCGGTGTATGACGAGGACAGTCGCATGCTGCGCGGCTTTTTGGCCGGCTTGCGCGAACACCTCACGCCGCAAGGCGAGGGTTGGCTCATCTTGTCTGACTTGGCAGAGCACCTCGGCTTGCGCAGCCGGGAAGAGCTCATGCAGTGGATCACGCAAGCGGGCCTGCAAGTGCTAGGACGGCACGACATTCGTCCACGCCACGGCAAGGTGATGGACACCCAAGATGCGCTGCATGCAGCGCGGGCGCAAGAAGTTACTTCGCTTTGGCGCTTAGGTAACGCCGCTTGAGCCAGGGCCAAAAGCCTTGGTCTTGACCCGGCGAAGTGGTTGGCGCCCATAGATCTTGCTGGATGAAGTCTGCATGCTTCTTGTGCACCACGGGCTCAGGCTTGAGCGTCGTCAGCACAAAGTCGCAGACGGCATCGGTATAGGGCGCGGGATGCACCGCCCCTGCGACCAAAAACAGCGGGCTGCCCGGTAGCAAACGTTTGATTTCGTTCAATTGTTCTTGCATGAACACACGCGATTCACCGCCATAGACCCAACGAACGGGACCTTTGAAGGTCTTCAAAAAATGGGCAAAGCGCATGCCCTTCCAGTCTTTCTTGTAGGGCAAATCAAAATGTGTGCTCGATTGCACCGCCTCGACAGCACCCACACTCACATGGAGTCGCTGCGCCAGTTCTGGTGCAGTGGGCACGCGCCCGTCTTGCTTCATGTTTTCATACAAGCCAAAGATCGCCATCCAGCTCAAACTCAAACCTATGTCGTTGAGTATCAAACCTTGAATGTGCAGCGTTGCGTCTTGCGCCAAGTACATGGCCAAGATGCCCCCCATGCTGGTCCCCAACACATCAATGCGCGGCACCGGTGCGCCATCTGGCATCACCACCTCACGCACAAACTGCGCCGTGTCTTGCACATACACCGACATGGCGTAGCCCATGTCGTGCGGCAAAGGGTCTGAGTCACCACGGCCGCAATGGTCCAGGCTGATCACCCGCAAACCCGGCACGGCTTGGGCGGCCTTCAACAGCGGATCAAACGTGGCGCGGGTTTCCAACAAACCGGGCAAACACAGCAAGACATGGTGGCTGTGTGTGTCGCCCACCGCGCTGTAAGCCAGGCGGCGGCTTGTAGAAGCCAAGGTGAAATATTGCGCGGGAAATTTAGAGAGCGTCATAGGCAGTGGTCCATCCTAATTCATCGGTATGGCAAAAAGGCCCCCAGATGCTCCCACCAATTCCCGCCACTCAGATCGTCGCTTTGGCGTGAACTCACTCTCACGGGCTTTTGAACGCTTGCGCCTTGCGCTAGAGTTTCATCCCTTGTCCTCCCGCGCATAAGCCAACACGATGCTTGAAATCAAAGACCTCAACCACCCCCCCATCCAACACCTCAGCCACACCTGGCCCGCAGGCGTGAGCTGGATTTGCGGCGACGAGGGCACGGGCAAAACCACTTTGTTGCGCGTGTTGGCGGGTGAGGTGACGCCCAATGCTGGCACGGTGAGTACGCCTGACGGCGGCGTGTTTTGGGCTGACCTGCAATCGCCCGAACATGACCACACCACCGTGCAAGCCTGCTGGCATGGCTTGCGCGTGAACCACCCCCATTGGAGCGAAGCGTTGCTCAACGACTTGGCACAGGCACTGGACATGAACCCACACCGTGACAAGCGTTTGAACATGCTGTCTACCGGCAGTCGACGCAAGGTGATGGTGATTGCCGCGCTGGCATCGGGCGCCACCGTCACCTTGCTCGACCAACCGTTTGGCGGCCTTGACCTGGCATCGATTCGGGTGATCAAAGGTTTCTTGGGTGAGGCGGCGGATCACCCCCACCGCGCCTGGCTGGTGGCCGATTACGAAGCACCGCGCGATGTACCGCTGGCGAGTGTGTTGAACTTAGACACACTGACATCCAAGGGGTAAAAGCGAGCAGCCAGAAAAAAAGGCGCTGAATCACCCCAGCGCCTTTTTGTTGGCACCGAAGTGCCTGCCTATCAGGGCCGATCAAGCCTTGACCGCATCCACATTGCGCAAGCGGATGTGCAACTCGCGCAATTGCTTTTCGTCCACCGGGCTGGGGGCTTGGGTCAGCAAGCACTGGGCACGTTGGGTTTTGGGGAAAGCAATCACGTCGCGGATGGATTCGGCACCGGTCATCAAGGTGACGATGCGGTCTAAGCCAAAAGCTAAGCCACCGTGCGGCGGCGCGCCGTATTGCAGTGCATCGAGCAAGAAGCCAAATTTAAGCTGGGCTTCTTCAGGCGTGATCTTCAAGGCGTCAAACACTTTTTGTTGCACGTCGGCGCGATGAATACGCACCGAGCCGCCGCCCATTTCCCAACCGTTCAACACCATGTCGTAGCCCTTGGAGATGCATTTCTCGGGCGCGGTGACCATCCAGTCTTCGTGGCCGTCTTTAGGGGCTGTGAAGGGGTGGTGGGTGGCGGTGTAGCGCTGGGCTTCGTCGTCGAACTCGAACATAGGGAAGTCCACCACCCACATCGGGGCCCAACGGTCTTCGAACAAACCGTTCTTCTTGCCGAATTCGCTGTGGCCAATTTTGATGCGCAGCGCACCGATGGCGTCGTTGACGATCTTGGCCTTGTCGGCGCCAAAGAAAATCAGGTCACCGTTTTGTGCGCCAGAGCGTTCCAGCACGGCGTTCAATGCTGCATCATGGATGTTCTTGACGATGGGCGACTGCAAACCGTCACGTCCTTTGGAGAGGTCGTTGACGCGGATGTAGGCCAAGCCCTTGGCCCCGTAAATTTTGACGAACTCGGTGTAGGCGTCAATCTCGCCGCGGCTGATGCCGCCGCCCTCGACGGAGCCGTGGGGCACACGCAAAGCCACCACACGACCGCCCTTCATGTTGGCCGCGCCCGAGAAGACTTTGAAGTCGACATCGCCCATCACGTCGGTGACTTCGGTGAACTGCAACTTGACGCGCAAGTCAGGCTTGTCCGAACCGTACAAATGCATCGCATCGGCATAGGTCATGACGGGGAACTCGCCCAGGTCCACGTGGATGGTGTTCTTGAACACCGTGGTGATCATGCCCTGGAACATGTCACGGATTTCTTGTTCGTCCAAGAAGGACGTTTCAATATCGATCTGGGTGAATTCAGGTTGACGGTCAGCACGCAAGTCTTCGTCGCGGAAGCACTTGGTGATTTGGTAGTAGCGGTCGTAGCCAGCCACCATCAACAACTGTTTGAACAACTGAGGCGACTGTGGCAGCGCAAAGAACTGGCCGTCGTGCACACGGCTGGGCACCAGGTAATCGCG
>CANCUP010000057.1 GCA_947381325.1 Comamonadaceae bacterium | reverse complement strand
GCAGGCGAAGTCTCGTGCCACACCTTGTGCGAGAACTGGGTGTCGGTGGTGACGATGTAGACCTCGGCACCGGCTTTTTGGAAGGCGGCGTAGTTGTCAGCGGCATCTTCAATTTCGGTGGGGCAGTTGAAGGTGAAAGCGGCAGGCATGAAAATCATGACCGACCATTTGCCTTTGAGGCTGGCTTCGGTGACTTCGATGAACTTGCCGTTGTGAAAGGCATTGGCCTTGAAAGGCTGAACTTGGGTGTTGATCAGGGACATGGGGATTCCTTTGGTTGGTTGCTAAAAACTATCGAATGAGCAGAACTCATTGATGCGAATGTTAGCCAAGAATCGGTCCGAGGACGATTGTTTGTCTCAATCAGGCCGATTGAGATTGCCACACACCTGCTGCCCGTCTGCTCACTTGAAACCCACGCGGTCTAGCATTTGCTGCACCTTGACTTGGTTCATCCCCACGGCGCTGATGGGCACCAATTCACTTTTGAAGCTGCCACCTGTCATGGCTTGGAGGGCCGGGTTGTCAAGCTTCAAGCCTTTGACCACCGGCCACTCGTTGTTGCCGTTGGCGAAATGGTTTTGGGCTGCTGGGCTGACCAGGTACTCCAAAAACTTCACCGCGTTGGGGGCGTTCTTGGCATAGCGAGCCACAGCACCGCCCGCCACGTTCACATGGGTGCCCCAACTTTGTTGATTGGGAAACACCACGCCCACCCGATCGGCCACGGCTTTTTCGGCGGGGTTGCTGGAGCGCATCAAGCGCGCCAGGTAGTAGGTGTTGGTCAGCGCCACCGCACATTCACCGCTGGCCACGGCTTTGATTTGGTCGGTGTCACCGCCTTGGGGGGCGCGTGCCATGTTGGTGACCAAGCCCTTGAGCCAAATTTCCGTTGGGGCAGGACCGAGGTGCTCCGTCATGGCGCCAAACAAGCTCAGGTTGTAGGGGTGTGAGCCAGAGCGCACACACAAGCGCCCCTTGTTGACAGGCTCAGCCAGCTTTTCGTAGGTGTCAACGTCTTGCCTGTTGACCTTGAGCTTGTCGTACACCACCACCCGTGCGCGGGTAGACAAACCAAACCAGGCAATGCCGCCGTCGTCTTTGGGCTTGGCATGCAGTTGCGGGGGAACTGCTGTTTCCAGAACTTTGGAGCGGACGGGCAAGAACAGCCCATCGACCTCGCCCTTCCACAGTCGGGCGGCATCGACCAGCAAGATCACATCTGCAGGCGAGGCGCTCCCTTCGGCTTTGAGGCGCGTCACGATGCCTGCGTCGTCAGAGTCGACCCGGTTGATCTTGATGCCCGTGGCTTTGGTGAAGTCGGCGTACAAGGCTTCATCGGTGGGGTAGTGGCGGGCGGAATACAGGTTGATCACCTGCTCTTGCGCATGCAAGGCGCTGCCTGCGAGGCTGAGACTTGCCAGGCACAAAACGGTCAGAAAGCGACGCATGGGAAAGGCTCCAAAGTTTGAAATTGAGAAGGAGTTTACAACAAATGCGAATCATTCTCAAATAAACAGAGCCCTCGGCGGCGGCCCGTGACCTGCAGGCCGCAAGCCCCTGACCCTGTCACTGGCGGCGCAGGGTGCGGCTGAGCAAAATCACAGGCAGCAAACCCACCAGCACCAAAGCCAGCGAGGGCAAAGCGGCCTCGCCCAAGCGTTCATCGCGGGCCAACTGGTAGGCCATCACCGCCAGGGTGTCGGTGTTGAAGGGTCGCAGCACCAAGGTCGCGGGCAGCTCTTTCATCACGTCGACCAACACCAGCAAGGCCGCCGCCGCCGCCGGTTTTCGCAGCATGGGCCAGTGCACCCGTGCCACCAGGCGAAGACCAGAAACGCCCAGCATGCGGGCGCTGTCGTCCAGACTCGGCGAGAGCCGGCTGTAGCCGCTTTGGACGGACTGCAAAGCCACAGCGACAAAGCGCACCAAGTAGGCCCAAATCAAGCCAAGCACCGTCGCCGTGAGCCAAAACCCGATGCCTGACTGTGGCCAAGTGGCTTGCAACCAGCCCAAGGGCAACAACAGGCCGACCACGATCACCGCTCCGGGCACGGCATAACCCAGACCCACCAGGCGCAGGACTTGGCGCGACATCCAGCCCGGGTGCAAGCGCGCTTGCGAGGCCAACAGCAAGGCGCTGAGCACCGCAAAAACTGCGGTGACCAGCCCCAACGACAGGCTGGCGGCGGCCCAATGTCCAAAGCGCGCCCAAGGCAAGTCGGACCCAGCGCCACCCAGCACCAAGGCCCTGAGCATGAACGCCACAGGCAGCACAAAGCCAAACAGCACGGGCAAGACGCACAGCAAGAAGGCGATCAAGCCAGACAGGCCCGACAGCCGATGCGGCAGCGACTCCGCGCCCTGACGGTCGGCGCGGGTGCTGGAAAAACGCAACCGCGCTTGGGCCTTTTGCTCGATCCCCACCACCCCCAGCACCACCAGCAACAAACACGTGGCCAGTTGCGCGGCCGCGATCCGGTTGTCCATCACCAACCAAGCTTTGTAGATCCCAGCGGTGAAGGTCTGTATGCCAAAGTAGCTCGACACCCCGAAATCGGCCAAGGTCTCCATCAGCGCCAAAGCGCTGCCCGCAGCGATGGCCGGACGCGCCAAGGGCAGGGCCACCTGCAAGATGCGTCGCGGCAAAGAGGCGCCCAAGAGACGGGCCGCTTCCATCAGGTGGTTGGCGCGCTCAGACAGTGCGGTGCGCGCCAACACATACACATAGGGGTAGAGCGCCAGCGTGAACACACACGCAGCGCCCGCGAGATTGCGAACCTCGGGCAACACACGCCCTTCCAGTTGCCAGGTGTCGCGAATCCAGGTTTGCAATGGGCCACTGAACTGTAAAAAATCGGTGTAGGCGTAGGCCACCACATAAGCGGGCATGGCCAGGGGCAGCAGCAGGGCCCACTCCATGGCGCGCCGACCCGGGAAGTCAAACAAGGTGACCGCAGCGGCCGACACCGTGCCCATGCTGATGACGCCAACGCTCACCCACACGCAAAGCAGCAGGGTGGTGCCCAAGTAGTCGGGCAAGACGGTGTGCGCCATCTCGCTCAAGATCTGCCAGGATGCTGTGTCGGCCTGCCCCCATGACAGCAGCACGGTGAGCACCGGCCAGCCCAGCAATGCCGCAAACAGCACGGTGAACCAACGGACAACATTGTGGGCACGAAAAACCATGCGGCATTGTAGGGAGGGGCATGCGGTCAAGGGCCAGGGAAGTCAGGCCTCGCTCTCTACAATGGCCCCATGTTTCTTGACCTGGCGAACCTCCACGTGCAGTACCCAGACCGTGCGCACCCTTCGGTGACTGCGGTCAACTTGCGCTTGCAAGCGGGTGAGGTGGGGGTGTTGATTGGCCCTTCGGGTTGCGGCAAGACCACCTTGTTGCGGGCGGTGGCCGGCCTGGAGCCGGTCACGGCTGGCGACATCCGCCTGGCGGGTCATGTGGTGAGCAATGCCAACACGCGTGTGCCGCCCGAGTCACGCAGAATCGGCATGGTGTTTCAAGACTACGCCTTGTTCCCTCACCTGACGGTGCAAGACAACGTGCGCTTTGGCTTGCACCATCAAGCACGCAGCGAACAGCAGCGCCGAGTCGGCGAGGTGCTGGACCTGGTGGGTTTGACCGCCAGTGCGCAGCGCTATCCGCACGAGTTGTCTGGCGGCCAACAACAGCGCGTGGCATTGGCGCGCGCCCTCGCACCAGCGCCACAACTGTTGCTGTTGGACGAGCCGTTTTCCAACTTGGATGTCGAATTGCGCGAGCGCCTGGCCCTGGAGGTTCGCGGCATTTTGAAGCAGGCCCACACCACAGCCCTGTTTGTCACGCACGACCAAATGGAGGCCTTTGCCATTGGGGATGTGATCGGGGTCATGTCCGAAGGTCGGCTGCACCAGTGGGACGACGCCTACACCTTGTACCACCGCCCAGCCACGCGTTTTGTGGCCGACTTCATCGGCCATGGCGTGTTCACCAAAGCCACGCTGCGCGAGGTGAACAACCAAATCGTGGTGTCCACGCCAGTCGGCGAATTGACCGATGTGGCCGAATGCCCATTGCCGTGTTCATTCGCCGCTGGGGAATGCGATGTCTTGCTGCGTGCCGATGACATCGTGCACGATGACGACGCGCCCGTGAAGGCCGAAATCATGCGCAAGTCTTTTCGCGGGTCGGAGTTTTTGTACACCCTGCGGCTGCAAACGGGCGAGACCGTGATGGCCCATGTGCCCAGCCACCACGACCACACGGTGGGTGAGTGGATTGGCATCCGCGCCCAAGTCGACCATGTGGTGACGTTCAACCGCAGCTGCCCGGTCCATCACAACGCGCTCTGCAGCATGCCCTGCGCTGTGCAAAGCACCAGCGCAGCAGAGTCCACCCTTCCACCTCATCCACGGGAAACACCATGTCTTTGACGCTTTATTTCGCCCCCGGCGCCTGCTCATTTGTCCCCCACTGCCTGCTGCAAGCCAGCGGTGCCGCGTTTGAACCCCAGATGGTCAAGTTGCACAAAGGCGAACAAAACGAAGCCGCTTACCAAAGCATCAACCCACGCGGGCAAGTGCCTGTGTTGGTGGATGAGGGCCAGGTGGTCACTCAAATCCCAGCGATTTGTTTGTACTTGGATGACAAGTTTTCCGATGCGGGTTTTTTGCCCAAGGCGGGCATTGCGCGTGCCAAAGCCTTGGAAACCTTGATGTGGATGAACAACACCGTGCACCCCACCTTCACCCATGTGTTCATGCCGCACAAGTTCAGCCCCAACCCAGAGGTGCAAGCCGACATCAAAGCGCATGCGGTGACCGCTTATCGTGGTTTGATGCTGGAGTTGCAAGCCTCGTTGGTCGCCGCCTTGACGCAGGGCCACCCTTGGATGGGCGGGGCACACTTTGGGCCACTCGACGCCTATGCCCTGACGCTGTTGCGCTGGGGCACGATCGCAGGCATTGACCCCGAGGGGCTGCCGCAGTTGTGGGCCTTTGTCCAGCGTGTGGCCCAGCATCCCCCGGTGCAACAGGTGATAGAGCGCGAGCGTTTGCAGCTCAATCTGTTCAAGCGCTGAAGCGCACGGTGAAGCGCGCACCCGGCATGGGCTTGCCGGGAAAGACGTCTTCCAAAGTCACCGTGGCCGCGTGTTGTTGCGCGATCTCCACCACGATGGGCAAACCAAGACCTGAACCATCGGCCTCGGTGCCCAGGGCGCGGTAGAAGGGTTGGAAGACCAATTCGCGTTCTGATTCTGGGATACCCGGGCCCGAGTCGTCGACCTGCAACACCACCACCTTGCCAAAACGGTCGGCCAAAATTCGCACCGTCACCACGCCGGGGGTTTCGGGGTTGGACGGCGTGTAGTTGATGGCGTTGTCCACCAAGTTGCGAATCATCTCTTTGAGCAAGGTGGCGTTGCCATGGATCAGCACGCCGGGGCTGCTCAGCGCTACCCCTTCATAGCCCAGGTCGATGTGCCGGTCCATGGCCCGTGGCAGTGAGTCCTGAATCACATCGCGTGCAAGCGAGACCAAGTCGCAAGGCACACGGGCGATGTGGGTGCTGCCACTTTCTGCACGCGCCAAAGACAACAGTTGGTTCACGGTGTGGGTGGCGCGAATGCTGGCGCGTCCAATCAATTGCAAAGACTGCTTCAACTCCTCGGCGCTGGCGCTTTCGCGTTGCGCCAAATCGGCTTGCATGCGCAAGCCAGCCAGCGGTGTTTTGAGTTGGTGCGCGGCGTCTGCCAAAAAACGCTTTTGGGTGCCGATGGACTCTTTCAAGCGGGTCAGCAAATCGTTGATCGACGCCACCAAAGGGGCCACCTCCAAGGGCACGCTGTACTCATCCAGGGGGCTCAGGTCGTCAGGTTGACGCCGCCGAATGCGCTCTTGCAGCAGGCTCAAGGGTTTGATGCCACGTGCCAAGGCCAGCCAGACCAGCAGCACCGCCAGCGGCAAGATCACGAATTGCGGCAGCATCACCCCTTTGATGATCTCGGTCGCCAACACCGAGCGTTTTTCGAGCGTTTCGCCCACTTGAACCAACACAGGTTTGGCCCCGGGCAGGTCCAAGGTGACCCAGGTGTAGGCCACACGCACATCGTTGCCGCGCATGGCGTCGTCGCGCAGATGCACCAAGCCGGCGGAAGGCAACTCCTCCACCTGTGGGAGGGGGAAGTCGCGTTCACCGCTGACAAATTCGCCGCGTGGGCCCAGCACTTGGTAGTAAATCAAGTCGGCTTCGTCAGCGCGCAATATCTCGCGCGCTGGCAAGGGCAGGTTGAACGACATGCGCTGTTGCTCGGTTTTGACCAATTGCGCCAAAGCCAACACGTTGTATTCGAGCCCACGGTCAAAAGGTCGTGCGGCAATGTTTTGTGCCACCAACCAAGTCAAGGCCAAACTCACGGGCCACAGCAACAACAAGGGGGTGAGCATCCAGTCCAAGATTTCGCCAAACAGCGAATGCTGCTCGCGTTGGAAAAGCTTGACCATGGGGCGTGGACTCGGGGCGATCAGCCCGGAATCTTCTCCAGGCAATAGCCCAAGCCGCGCACTGTCGCGATGCGAATGGGGCCTTTTTCAATCTTCTTGCGCAGGCGGTGGATGTACACCTCGATGGCGTTGTTGCTCACCTCTTCGCCCCATTCGCACAAGCGCTCGACCAACTGGTCTTTGCTGACCAAGCGGCCCGAGCGTTGCAACAGCACCTCGAGCAGACCCAACTCGCGCGCGGACAGCTCGACCATCTTGCCGTCGATGGTGGCCACGCGCCCGGTCTGGTCATACACCAAGGGCCCATGTTTGATCGACGAGGTGGTGCCGCCCATGCCCCGGCGCGTGAGGGCCCGCACACGGGCCTCCAGTTCTTGCAGGCTGAAGGGTTTGGCCATGTAGTCGTCGGCGCCGTAGTCCAAGCCCTTGACGCGCTCATCGACGCTGTCGGCGGCGGTCAAGATCAGCACGGGCATGGATGACCCCCGCGAGCGCAAACGCTTGAGCACCTCGAGACCGTGCATTTTGGGCAAGCCCAAATCAAGAATCAGCAAATCAAATTCATCGGTGGTCATCAGTGCCGCGTCGGCTTCGCTGCCGCTGGCCACGTGGTCAGCCGCCGCCCCAGAGGCGCGCAGCGTGCGCAACAGGCCGTCGGCCAGCACCAAGTCATCTTCGGCAATCAGAATGCGCATGTTTGTCTCCTGCGGGTGGGGCTTTGATGGTGCGATTTATGCGCCCAATTCTAGGTCGGTGTATGAGCCCGCATAGGCCTCTAACCCTAAGCTGACCACGGTGGCCACCTCGTTGCCGACTTCTTGACGGAACTCGGCTTCGGCCTGAGCCACGGCATGCTCGAAGGCGCGCAACCAGGCCAAACCGGTGTCGGTGAAGACGATGCGCCGTGCGCGCGCGTCGCTCGGGTCTGCGGTGCGCAAGACCAAGCCCCAGGCTTCGCACTGGGTCACCAAGTCACCCATGGCTTGCTTGGTCATGCCAGCGCTGTCTGCCAACTCACTCAAGCGCGAACCCTGCAGTGCCAAATGGCGTGTGATGTGGATGTGCGCGGCGCTGACCTGTGCGCGTGCTGCCAAGTTCGACAAGGCCAAAGGCACCTCGTCGTTGTGCGCCATCAAATGCAGCACCCGGGCATCGAAGCGGCGCATGGCGTGCCCGAGCAAGCGCCCAAGATGCAACTGCCGCCAGTCTTGGGTTGTCTTTGAAAAAACAGGGGGTTGGCGCATGGGCTTAATGGTAAGGCAAACTGACCAAAAAAAGTGTTTGCAAGTTTTGACTTTGCGGTAAAGTACTGGTCAAGCATCCAGCTGTTGATGAACACAGTGGCTGGAATATCTGGTAAGTCCTTGAATTGATGGAGATTTTTATGAACGCCAAAAACCCAGTCGCCGACAGCGAAAAAAGCAAAGCCCTCCAAGTCGCCTTGGCCCAAATCGAAAAACAATTCGGCAAGGGCACCATCATGCGCTTGGGCGAAGGCGAGGTGATCGACGACATCCAGGTGGTGTCCACCGGTTCTTTGGGCCTGGACATTGCCTTGGGCGTGGGCGGTTTGCCACGTGGACGTGTGATCGAAATTTATGGCCCTGAGTCATCGGGCAAAACCACACTCACCTTGCAAGTGATTGCCGAAATGCAAAAACAAGCCGGCACCTGCGCCTTTGTGGACGCCGAGCACGCCTTGGATGTGCAGTACGCCCAAAAGCTGGGGGTCAATCTGCAAGAGCTGCTGATCAGCCAACCCGACACCGGTGAGCAAGCGCTGGAAATCGTCGACAGCCTGGTGCGCTCCGGTGCGGTCGATTTGGTGGTCATCGACTCGGTGGCGGCGCTGACGCCTAAGGCCGAACTCGAAGGCGACATGGGCGACTCACTGCCCGGTCTGCAAGCCCGTTTGATGAGCCAAGCCTTGCGCAAGCTCACCGCGTCGATCAAGAAAACCAATTGCACGGTCATCTTCATCAACCAAATCCGCATGAAGATTGGCGTGATGTTTGGTTCACCCGAAACCACCACCGGTGGCAACGCGCTCAAGTTCTACGCTTCGGTGCGCTTGGACATCCGTCGCACCGGCACCATCAAAAAGGGCGAAGAGGCGATTGGCAACGAGACCAAGGTCAAGGTGGTCAAGAACAAAGTGGCGCCTCCGTTCAGAACTGCAGCTTTCGACATCTTGTTTGGTGAAGGCATCAGCCGCCATGGCGAAATCATTGACATGGGCGTGGAGGCCAAGATCATTGACAAATCGGGTGCTTGGTACGCCTACCAGGGCGAGAAAATTGGCCAAGGCCGCGACAACGCCCGTGAGTTTTTGCGCGAAAACCCCGCCTTGTCGTATGAGATCGAAAACAAAGTGCGCGACTCACTGGGCATCCCCTTGCTGGCCGAAGCCATTGAGCCCAAAGAAGTCGCTGCCTAAGGCCACGCATGTCCAGGCTGGAGGCTGGCGAAGACGCAGGCGCGCCCAAAGACCGCCCAACGGGCGGGTTTGTGCGCACGCTCAAAGGCCGGGCCTTGCGCTTGTTGTCACAGCGCGAGCACTCCCGCCACGAGCTAGAGCGCAAGCTTCAAGCGTTTGAGGAAACGCCCGGTGAATTGGCCCAGGCGCTGGACTTTTTAGAGGCCAAAGGCTTCATCAACGAACAACGTGTGGTGGAGTCGGTGGTGAATCGGCGTTCGACCAAGCTCGGTGCATCCCGGGTGCGTCAAGAGTTGCAAGCCAAGGGGCTGCCTGCAGAGGCAATCGCTGAGGCGGTGCAAAACTTGCGCAGCACCGAGCTTGAGCGGGCCCGTGAGGTGTGGCGCAAAAAATTTGGCGCCCCCCCCCCAGATGCAGCAGCGCGTGCCAAACAGATTCGCTTTTTGGTGGGTCGGGGTTTTGCGCCAGAGGCGGTGCGTCGCGTGGTGGCTGGCGCTGACGACATGTGAGCTGCCGTCTTGAGAACAGGTCAAACGCCGAGCATCAATTGCAGGTTTTGCACCGCAGCGCCGCTGGCACCTTTGCCCAAGTTGTCCAGGCGTGCCATCAGCACCGCATGACGGTGAACTTCATTGGCAAACACCCGAATTTCTAATTGGTTGGTGTCGTTGAGCGCGGTGGCGTCAAGCTTGCCGTTGTCGGTGGCCGGGTGCACGCTGACCCAGCTGTCGGTACCCGCGCCATAGTGTTTGACCAAGGCGTTGTGCAAGTCAGCGGCTTTGGGCTTGCCGGGCAGCAGGTCTAAATGCAGGGGCACTTGCACCAGCATGCCCTGACGGAAGTTGCCCACCGATGGCACAAAAATGGGTCTGCGTGTCAAACCCGCATAGGCCATGATTTCAGGCAGATGCTTGTGCTCGAGCCCCAAGGCGTAGGCCTCCATCAAAGGGGCGCGCCCTGCTTCATAGTCTTCAATCATGGCGCGGCCACCCCCTGAGTACCCGCTGACCGAAGGCAGCGCCAGGGGAAAGTCTGCGGGGATCAAGCCGGCATCGACCAAGGGGCGCAAGAGGGCGATGGCGCCAGTGGCGTAACAGCCTGGGTTGGCCACCCGACTGGCTTGCACCACAGCCTCGCGCTGACCAGCGGCTAATTCAGGAAATCCGTAGACCCAGCCCGGCGCCACACGGTGGGCCGTGGAGGCGTCGATGATTTTGGGTTGATGGCCGCTCAAACTGTCGATCATGGCCACCGAGTCGCGTGCTGCGTCGTCGTGCAAACACAGAATCACCAAATCGACTTGGGCCATGAGCGTGCGCTTGGCTTCGGGGTCTTTGCGCAAACTGGGGTCGATGCTGACCAGCGAAATGTGTGGCATCAGGGCCAAACGCTCGCGAATTTGTAAGCCGGTGGTGCCGGCTTCGCCGTCGATGAAAACTTTGACCATGCTTGTGAGGACGCGAATGTGGATCGAAAGAAGGCCTGAGGGAGGGTGTAAGCCAAATCTAAGGTTGGCGCAATGCAGCATGATACATTTGTAGTGCTATATCTGTAACCCAAATCTACCGATTCCGAAGAGAGATCTCATGAAGATTCACGAGTACCAAGGCAAGGAAATCTTGCGTCAGTTTGGTGTGCCTGTCCCCCGCGGCATTCCAGCATTCACCGTTCAAGAGGCGGTAGAAGCCGCTCAAAAACTGGGCGGCCCTGTGTGGGTGGTGAAAGCGCAAATCCACGCAGGTGGCCGTGGCAAAGGCGGCGGTGTCAAAGTGGCCAAGACCATCGACGACGTCAAGCGTTTGGCCGGTGAGATCTTGGGCATGCAGCTCAAAACGCACCAAACCGGGCCTGAGGGTCAAAAAGTGCGTCGCCTCTACATCGAAGATGGCGCTGACATCAACAAGGAATACTACGTGTCGGTCGTGACCGACCGTGCCACGCAAAAGATTGCGTTCATTGCTTCGAGCGAAGGCGGCATGGACATTGAAGAAGTCGCCCACAGCACGCCCGAAAAAATCATCACCGAGTTCATCGACCCGCTGACCGGTTTGGGCGACGCACAAGCCAAGAAGATTGCAGACGCCATTGGCATGCCGGCTGACTCCACCGCACAAGCCGTGGACATCTTCAAAAAGCTCTACCAGTGCTACATGGACACCGACGCCTCGTTGGTCGAAATCAACCCCCTGAACCGCGACAGCAAAGGCCAGGTGATGGCCTTGGACGCAAAGTTCAACTTTGACGCCAACGCCTTGTTCCGTCATCCTGAAATCGTGGCCTACCGCGACTTGGACGAAGAAGATCCTGCCGAAGTCGAAGCCTCGAAGTTTGATTTGGCCTACATCTCGCTCGACGGCAACATCGGTTGCTTGGTCAACGGCGCTGGCCTGGCCATGGCCACCATGGACACCATCAAGTTGTTTGGTGGCGAGCCCGCCAACTTCCTCGACGTGGGCGGCGGCGCCACCGCCGAGAAAGTCACCGAGGCCTTCAAGATCATGTTGAAGAACCCGCATGTCAAAGGCATCTTGGTCAATATCTTTGGTGGCATCATGAAATGCGACACCATCGCCAGTGGCGTAATCACTGCGTGCAAGGCTGTCAATTTGTCGGTGCCTTTGGTGGTGCGCATGAAGGGCACCAACGACGCTTTGGGCAAACAAATGTTGGCCGACTCTGGTTTGCCCATCATTTCCGCAGACACCATGGCCGAAGCCGCGACGCAAATCGTCGCTGCCGTAAAGTAATTAGGACACTTCATGTCAATCTATATCAACAAAGACACCAAAGTCATCACCCAAGGCATCACCGGCAAAACCGGTCAGTTCCACACCGAAAAGTGCATCGAATACGCCAACGGCAAGAACTGTTTCGTGGCGGGTGTGAACCCCAAGAAAGCCGGCGAAAAGATTTTTGATGTGCCAATTTTTGCGTCCGTCAAAGAAGCCGCCCACAACACGGGCGCCACGGTGTCTGTGATTTATGTGCCGCCTGCTGGCGCAGCCGCAGCCATTTGGGAAGCGGTGGAAGCCGACCTCGACTTGGCCATCTGCATCACCGAAGGCATCCCGGTTCGCGACATGCTGGAAGTGCGCAACAAGATGAAAGCCAAAGAAGCGGCCGGCGGCAAGAAGACCTTGCTGTTGGGCCCCAACTGCCCTGGCTTGATCACGCCCGACGAAATCAAGATCGGCATCATGCCCGGTCACATCCACCGCAAAGGCCGCATTGGTGTGGTGTCCCGCTCGGGCACTTTGACCTACGAAGCCGTGGCCATGTTGACCGAAGTCGGCTTGGGCCAGTCCAGTGCCGTGGGCATTGGTGGCGACCCCATCAACGGCCTGAAGCACATCGACGTGATGAAGGCCTTCAATGACGACCCAGACACCGACGCCGTCATCATGATCGGTGAAATTGGTGGCCCAGACGAGGCCGACGCCGCCCGCTGGTGCAAAGCCAACATGAAAAAGCCCATCGTGGGTTTCATCGCGGGTGTCACTGCGCCCCCTGGCAAACGCATGGGCCACGCCGGTGCGTTGATCTCTGGCGGCGCTGACACGGCCGATGCCAAACTGGCCATCATGGAAGAGTGCGGCTTCATCGTCACACGCAACCCATCGGAGCTGGGCAAGTTGCTCAAGGCGCAGCTCAAGTAACCCTGTTGCATAAGCAGTATTACCAACGGGCCCGCTTTGTCGGGCCCGTTACACTCTGGGCCTTTACAAAGTGGCAACAACACCAGTTGCTTGTTTGTCAATAGAACAACAACGGAGCAACGCATGGACATTCTTCAATCTTTTCAGAACCCCGACTTTGTGGTGGGCCTGCTGAAAATCATTTGGATCAACATCCTTTTGTCTGGCGACAACGCTGTGGTCATTGCCCTGGCTGCGCGTGGTCTGCCACCCGCACAACAAAAGAAGGCCATTCTTTTCGGCTCGGGTGCTGCGGTTGTCTTGCGCATTGGACTGACCATCGTGGCCGCCTGGTTGCTGGAGTTGCAGGGCCTGCAAATCATTGGTGGCGCCTTGCTGCTGTGGATTGGCGCACAACTGCTGTCGGATGAAGAAGAGGGTGAAGACGAGGGCGATGTGCAATCGAACTTGATGACCGCTGTGCGCACCATCTTGATTGCCGACCTCGTGATGAGCTTGGACAACGTGATTGGCGTAGCTGCTGCCGCCAAAGGCGACCAAGTGCTGTTGATTCTTGGCTTGGCCATCAGCATTCCTTTGGTGATTTTTGGCAGCTCCATGATGATCAAGCTGATGGAGCGTTTCCCCTTCATCATCACCCTGGGTGCCGCCTTGATTGGTTGGGTGGGTGGTGAAACCGTGGCCAGTGACGTGCTCTTGCGCGACTTCGCCAGCGAGAACCACTGGTTCCACATGACGGCGGCGGCAGCGGGTGCTGCCATCGTGCTGCTCTGGGGTCGTTGGATGCAACAAAAAAGCCCTGCGCCCGAGGTCGAGCAAAACTAAGCCCTTGTGCTTTCAACGACAACGAGCGGTCCATACACCGCTCGTTTTTTTTTGAACTGCCGCAATGGCTCAGCTGGATGGGGTGCTACCTAGAATGGTTCAACCCCTCCACATCCAGATGATTGACTAGGACTTCTATGCCTCACCGACTCCAACAAGGCTTCACATTGATCGAGCTGATGATCGTCATCGCCATCGTCGGCATCTTGGCCTCGGTGGCCTTGCCCGCTTACCAAGACTATGTGGTGCGCGCACGTGTGGCCGAAGGCTTTGGCTTGGCGACAACAGCCAAGAACACGGTGTTGGATGTGGTCAACAGTAACAACCTGGCAGGGGGCTATCAAGCCGACTATGTGTCGCCTCCTGCCACCAAAAACATTGCCAGCATTGCCCTCGCGAAAGACACCGGCACCATCACCATCACCACCACCCAAGCGGCTGGTGCGGGCACATTTCTCTTGGTGCCCTACACCCAATCGGGCACCACGGTGTCGGGTCTGCCTTCGCCTACAGCCAGCAACGCAACCACACCGGGTGTCGTGATGTGGCGCTGTCTGGGCAAGGGTGCGGCGAACTTTGTCGGCGTCAGCGTGGGCAACGATGCGCTCGACACCAAGTACTTGCCCAGCGACTGCAAGTAACCCCCATCGATGCAAAACCAGGCGCTTCGGCGCCTTTTTTCATGGGCCCAGGCATGTTGGAAAATCCACCCCATGTCATCTTCTGCAACGGCCTCTCCCCTGTTCATGCGCAACGCCTTGTTGATGGCCTGCATCACCTTGCCGTGGCTCAACCCATTCACCGCCAGCCCCTCCACGGCGGTCATGCCCTTGCTTTTGAGCTGGATGTGTGTGGCGTGTTTGGCGCTGTTGGTCCTGGACTTGCCTTTGATGCGCCAAGCCATCTCTGGGCCCACCCCGTGGCTCATGCTTGGCTTGGCCGTCTGGGTGGGGGGGGCCTTGTGGCGTGTGCCGCCAGTGGTGGACCACGCACTGACGCTGGGCTTGGTGGCTGCTTTGGTGGCCATGGGGTTGATGGTGCGCGTAGGTTTGCACGTGGCGTGGCTTGGCAATGGCTTGATGCGGTGGGTCGCGCACGCCTTGCTGCTGGCAGCGGTGATCAGCAGCGTGTTGGGCGTGTTGCAGTATCTGGGTTTGGCACGTGAGTTGTCGCCCTGGGTCAACCAGCCATTTCCCGGCGACGCATTCGCCAATTTGCGCCAGCGCAACCAGTTTGCAAGCCTCACCAGCATCGGCTTGGTGGCGTGCTTGGCCTTGTGGGCCGCGCGCGCCCCACTGGGGCCTGTGTCGCCAAGAAGCATGCTGGGGTTTGGCCTTGTGCTCAACGTGCTGGCGGTCGGGGCGGCCTGCTCGGTCTCACGCACGGGCGCCGTGCAATGGCTGTTGATCGGGGGCTTGGGCGCTTGGTGGGCTTGGCGTGATGGCCGGCATTCAAAGCGCCAGCGCAACCCCTTGTTGTGGATGGCGCTGGCTGCGCCAGTGTCGTTGGCGGTCTGGTCTGTGTGCATGCCATGGATCGCTGCACAACTGAGCGGACACCACGGTGCCAGCATGATTTTGCGGGTGGCAGGGCAAGCCCAAGACTATGGCCTGTGTGGACGGCGCAGTGTGCTGTGGTCCAACATGCTGCAGCTGCTCACCCAACACCCTTGGCAAGGCTGGGGATGGGGCGAAACCGACTACGCCCATTTCATGACCTCCTACCGTGGCATGCGCTTTTGCGACATGCTCGACAACGCCCACAACCTGCCCCTGCATCTGGCGGTTGAATTGGGTCTGCCTTTGGCGGCAGCCTTGTTGGCAAGCGGGGCTGTGTGGGTGTGGCAACGCCAGCCATGGCGGGAGCAAGACACTTGGCGCAGCATGGCTTGGGGCGTGCTGTTGGTGCTGGGCTTGCACAGCTTGGTGGAATACCCGCTGTGGTATGGCCCGTTTCAAATGACGTTCGGGCTTGCCTTGGGCTTGCTGTGGTGCCGCTCGCCCAAGCAAACACAACCCGCCCCGCACCCCCTCGCGCCAACAGACATGCACCCAGACACACACACGCCTTCGCAAGTTTCACAGGCCTGGGGCATCACGCTGGCTGGCGCACTGTTTGTGGCGTGTTTGTACGCGGCGTGGGACTTCAACCGGATGGCACAAATCTACCGTGCGCCCGCGCAGCGCGACGCGATGTACCAAGACGACCCCATGGCCCACGCCAAAGCCTCTTGGTTGTTTCGCAACCAAGCCGAGTTTGCTGAACTCACCACACAAACCGTCACCGCCGACAATGCGCAGCAGCTGTTCGCACTGGCCTCGCGCGTGATGCACTACTCGCCCGAAGACCGCGTGATTCAGCGCCTGATCGACAGCGCCCAATTGCTCGGTCAAGACGAACTCGCTCAGACCTTGACCGAACGCTTGAAAGCCACCCAACACCATGTCCAACCTTGACCCCACGCTGCCCCTGACGTCCCGTGCACCTTCGCTGTCCGCCGTTGTGATCACACGCAATGAGGCGCACAACCTCGACGATTGCTTGGCGACGCTGACGGGCTGGGTTGACGAAATCGTGGTGGTGGACAGCCATAGCAGCGACGACACCGTGGCCATTGCCCAGCGCCATGGCGCCAAGGTGGCGCAACCCGAGGGTTGGCCGGGTTTTGGCCCCCAAAAAAACCGCGCACTCGACTTGGCCACCTGCGACTGGGTGTTGTCCATCGATGCCGATGAGCGCGTGCCGCCTGCTTTAGCGCAAGAGATTCGCCATGCGCTCGCGCATGGGTCTGAAGGCCTTGCCTACGACATCCCGCGTCTGTCGTGGTACTGCGGCAAATTCATTCGCCATGCCGGTTGGCGGCCCGACCATGTGCTGCGCTTGTTCCCGCGACGCCATGCGCGCTTTTCCGACGACTTGGTGCATGAACGCGTGGTGACGGATTTGCCCCGCAAGCAGCTGCACAACGATTTGCTGCATTACAGCTACCGCGATTTCTCGCAAGTGTTGGCCAAAGTCGACGCCTATTCCAGCGCCTCAGCCCGCCAGGCCGTGGCGCGCGGCAAACGTGCCACGGTCGGCAGCGCGGTGGGCCATGGGGCCTGGGCTTTTTTTCGCACCTATGTCTTGCGTGCGGGCTTTTTGGACGGCGGCCACGGGCTGGCCTTGGCCATCTCGAACGCTGAAACCAGCTATTACAAATACCTCAAAATTTGGGCGTTGCAGCAGCCGCAACCCTGAGGCACATGGCCATCGCACCGAGCGCCATAGCGCGCACCTCCCACACAAGGACCCTGAACATGCCGACTTCACATTCCCCTGCTTTGCGACTTGGCGTTTTAGGCTGCGCCAACATCGCCAAACAATTTGTGCGAGATGTCACGGGCAGCACCCAGGTCACGGTGGCCGCTGTTGCCAGCCGTGACTTGGCCAAAGCCCAAGACTTTGGCCGAGCCTTTGGTGTCGATCGGGCGTATGGCAGTTACGAGGCCTTGCTGGCAGACCCGCAACTCGACGCCATCTACATCCCCTTGCCCAACCACCTGCACGCCACGTGGGCCATCCGCGCACTAGAGGCTGGCAAGCATGTGCTGTGCGAAAAACCCCTGGCCTTGAGCGTGGCACAAGCACAGGCCATGTTTGCCGCGGCCAGACAACACCAACGCTTGCTGCTCGAGGCCTACCCCTATTGGTTTCAACCCCAAACACGCGACTTGCTGGAGCGCCTGAACGGCACCAGCGGCCCTGGCATTGGCAGCGTTCGCAGTGTGCACGCCAGCTTTGGGTTCACGGTGGGCAACAAAGAAACCAACATCCGCATGCAGCCAGACATGGGCGGTGGCGCTTTGCTCGACGCGGGCAGCTACCCCGTGAGCTTCATCCGTTTGGTCATGGGTTGTACGCCGCAACAGGTGCTCGCGCACGCCAGCTGGGCCGACACGGGCGTGGACATCAGCATGATGGGCACCTTGTTGTATGCCGATGGCCGTCGCGCCCAGATGTCGTGTGCCATGGACGCGGCCAACCACCGTCGCGCCACCGTGGTGGGCACCCACGGCACACTTGAAACCGAGTACCTCAACCACACCAGCACCTCGCACACCCACCCCTGGGGCTATTTGCCCAGCCAGCTGCGCCTGCGTGCGGGCATTGCCAACACCGTGCCGTTTGAAGACATCACCTCTGCTACCGGAAGCGGGTTTCGATTTGCCGCAGAGGCGTTTGCGCAGGTGGTGCGCAACAACGATAGGGCTGCCATCAGCCGAGCCGCACGTGCCAGCGTCGACATCGCAGCCACCCTGGAAGCCTTGGCCCAAAGTGCGCGTTCGGGTCAACCCGTTTGGCTGGAGGCCGCCACATAACTCCCCGACTTGCCACCGTGCTTCTCCAGCAAGCGCACGTCGGTCATCGTCATGCCTCGGTCCACCGCCTTGCACATGTCGTAGATGGTGAGCAGCGCCACTTGCACGGCTAACAAAATCAACAGCTTACGTGCATCTCAAAAGTCATTTGAACAACATCCTGAATGGTTAGTTGGACAAAATTTGGACAAGCCATCTTGTCCACTGGCAGTGTAAGCCAAGCCGATTGCGTCAGTGACTATGCCGCGCACCATGCGCATACTAGCTAGGTGGGGTACCTCCTTCAAAATTCTGCCTAAGCCGCCCCCACCGTACCCCCACCCCCCCGTTTTCTATTTGGGGCCCCCCAGTGCA
>CANCUP010000056.1 GCA_947381325.1 Comamonadaceae bacterium | reverse complement strand
CCACGGCCACACGCTTGCCCTTAAGGTCTAAATTTTTAGGCCAAATCGCGGAGTGAACCGATTGACCTTGGAAAGACTCGCGCCCCTCAATATTTGGAAAACTCGGACGATTGAGTTGTCCAACCGCCGTGATGATGGCGTTGAACTTTTGCTCAGTCACAACACCCTTGGCATTGCGCGCAGTCAAGCACCAAAGTGCGCTTACATCGTCGTACACCATCGAAACAACTTCAGTTTCAAACTCAATGAAGTCTCTGATCTGAATGGCATCGGCGACGCCAGACAAATACTGTTGAATTTCAGGTTGACGTGAAAATTGTTGCGGCCAATCTTGTTTTTGTGCAAACGACAAACTGTAAGCAAAGTTAGGGGTGTCCAAGCGACAACCCGGGTAAGCGTTTTCCCACCAAACGCCCCCAACCTCGGTGTTCTTCTCAAAAATCACAAAGTCCACACCTGCTTGCTGCAGCCTGTGTGCAGCGGCGATGCCTGAGACACCCGCGCCAATGATGGCCACTCGAAATTCGGTGTCTGGCGCGATGTCTGACTTGTGCCACTCAGGAGCGCCTGTGTCTTTTGGAATACCTAGTTCGTGCCGCAATATTGGCAGGTAATCTTCGTTCGATGCTTTGATCAAAAACTTCATGATCTGATCAAGATCTTGGGGTGAGGGCAAACTGGGCTCGGGACACCCTGCATCGCGATAAGCCATGAGTTTGTTCAATGCCAGAGATCGCGCCTTGCGCTGGGCTTCAGCGCTCATGCCCCCTTGCGGCGAAATGGTCGAGCTCATGGGCGGCGTAGGTGGACGCAGATCCTCACTCAACAACGCATGATCACCTGTGAGCATTGCCAACGCGCACAGCAGCGCGGGAATGTCTGCGTCTTCGAGCGCTGTTTCTAAATCGGCATCTGATACGTCAATCGGATGGACTCGGTCATAAGCCATCAGGTTTTCAATGACTGAAGAGGATCTGAGGCTTGGATTAGAAAGTGGATCGCGCATGAGCTCTCTGCATTTTTAAAACTTGTACGCATACAAACATTCACAATGCGTACAAATTTGAATGTACAAAGCAATGAGCCACCAAGCCCTATCGTTTTCCCTTATTTGGGAGACCTGAAATATGGTTGCGCTCGCAACCATTTAGAGAAACAATGGCGCCATGCACCTCCAACTTGATCGAACGCTGACCTACAGACTGCATCAACTCCACAAATTAACAGATGCAGACAGTCAGTCTAGATACCCCAAACACACCGGCTTATCGATGAGTGATGGGCGCTGCCTGACCACCATTGGAACCTTTGAACCTCTGTCTGTGAAGGAGTTGGCCGAAAAAGCCAACTTGAACAAAGGCCAAGCCAGTCGAGCTGCGCAGTCTTTGGTTGACCAAGGCTTGGTACTGAAAGTTGATCACCCTGATGATGGTCGCGGCGTTGTACTGACGCTCACGCCAGCAGGTCGAAAAATTTTCAAACGCGCCATGGACATGGTGACACAGCGCAATGAAGAAATTTTTGGTTGCTTGAGCAAGGCAGAGCAAGCCACCTTGAGTTCCACTTTGGATCGACTGATTGCGCATGCGCAGTCGCATTGACACACCACACACTTCCATCGAGCCATGCACACACCCTCGACACTTGCACGCCCTTGCATTTATTACACATATGAAGTTTTTCAACCATGGCTGGCTTCTCAACATCCACCGCAAGATCGCAAGAAGGTTGTCATCGTCGGTTCAGGCCCCGCTGGGATGGTGACGGCACTGGAGCTGGCACGCCATGGGGTAGCGAGTGTGGTGCTCACCTCTGAATTGCAGTTGTCGCAAGGAAGCCGCGCCATTTGCTTTACCCGTCGCTCGATGGAAATCTTGCAGCAAGTCGGTGTAGCCACTCGAATGACCGAATGCGGCTTGCCTTGGCGTTTTGGCAATTCGTACTACCAGGGCCAGCGTGTGTTTCGCCTTGAAGCCCCGCACGATTCAGACGATCGCTTCTTTCCCATCATCAATGTGCAACAGCAATTCATGGAGGAGTACCTTCATGATGCATGCAAAGCCAATCCTTTGATCGATTTCCGTTGGGGCAACAAGGTCTGCAAAGTTGATCAAAGAGATGGGTTAGCGGTTCTTGAAATCGACACCCCCGAAGGAATTTATGAACTCGAAAGCAGCTGGGTGGTCGCCGCAGACGGTGGCCGTTCTGCCATCCGTTCAGCCTTGAATTTGGAAATGGAAGGCGCTTCATACGAAGGTTTTTTTGTCATTGCCGACATCAAAGTTGATCTCCCCCTTCCAACGGAGCGCCTCGCCTATTTCGACCCAGACTGGAACCGTGGCAACACAATTTTGATGCACCGGGAACCCCATGGCATTTGGCGCATTGACTACCAACTGCCCGAAGGCGAAACCCCCGAGGAGGCCTTGAAACCTGAATCGCTCAAAGCTCGCATCGATGCGCAGTTGGCCATGATTGGCCATGCAGGCATCGAATGGGAAATGGATTGGTCTTCGGTGTATTCAGCACGCACATTGACGTTGCCTGACTTTGTGCATGGCAACGTGATCTTCACGGGCGATGCAGCGCATTTACTTCCCATCTTTGGCGTTCGCGGTGCTAACACGGCGTTTCAAGATGCACAGTCTCTGGGCTGGCATTTGGCCTTTGTCATCAAGGGTTTAGCGAGTCATGCGCTGCTGAGGAACCATAGCCATGAGCGTGTCGGCGCTGCACGCGAAATCATCGAAGAGGCTGGGAAAAGCACTCGCTTCATGGCACCACCCGCAGGCGGCTTTCAGTTACTGCGTGATGCAGTTTTGTCACTCTCACTGACGCAAGAGTTCGTTCGTCCGCTTTATCACTGGCGTACCTCACGTCCGCATGAGTACACCCACTCGATGCTCAACAGCAAAGGGGATGACAACGCCCTGTTCAAGGCGGGACCTGCGCATGGCGCACCGCCACAAAATGTGCGTTTGGCAGCCAATGACTTCTTGCTCGATCACCTAGGTGGAGGCTTTGATTTGTTGTATTTCACCGATGCGCAAGCAATTCCTGATCCTTTGCAGCAAACGATTGCAACTGCACGCGCCAAAGGCATCCCACTGCATGTGATCGCCATAGGTAGCACCCACGCAGTGAGCGGCGCAGACAAGACCCTGCCAGACGCAGATGGACATGTGCGCGGGCGTTATGGCGTACCGGCCAACGGCGGCGCCTATCTGTTGCGCCCCGACCAACATGTTTGTGCACGCTGGCTCACTCTGGACGCTACGCGCTTACAAGCTGCCCTCAACACCGCCCTGCCTCATTAAGGAGATGCACATGAACAGCCCCCATGCTTTGAGCATTACCGATCTGGAAACTGTGTACGACATTCTGGCCAATGCCATAGACCAAGCAGGCCAAGAAAAAGTGCCGCTATTTTTGGTCAAACTTGCGCTGCTCAATGCCAATGCACTGGGTCACGCTGATATTTTTAAAAATCACGTGCAAGCAGCACTGCAAGACATTTAACTCATACAGATCAGAGTGCAGAGTCGAGGTGATGAACCAGAACCAACTCACCCATTCAATAGATGCCCCGTCTTCACGAAGATGGTGCACCCCTCTTTGCTAAAAGGTTGATGCAGACTCAGATGGGGACTTCTGATCCAGGTTCCAGCGGGGTAGCGTCCGTGTTCATCTTCAAACACACCCGAAACCACAAAAATCTCCTCACCACCGAAGTGTCTGTGGGGATTGAAAAATGTTTGAGGTGCCCACCTCACCAAAGTCGATCCACTGCCCTGCTGCATGAGGGGCATGACGGTGAGACCCGACACCATGCCCTGGAGCCAAGGTGCTGATGCAGTGTCAATCACTTCACGCACAACCTGATCTGAGCCAAGATGACGCAGCTTCACAAAGAGGGTGCAACCGGACTCACTGAATGGCGCATGGCTGGAACCCGGGGGATTCATGATGTAAGTCCCAGCAGGGTAGTTGCCAGTTTCATCACTGAAAGTTCCATCCAAAACCAAGATCTCTTCACCGAATTCGTGGTGATGCGATTGAAACTTGGATCCTGGCTGATAACGAACGATCGACGTGGCTTTGGCAACCTCACCGCCTTGGCGCTCAAGCATGCGTCTTTCTATGCCTGGTTCCGGGCTAGCTACCCAAGGAAGGTCATGGTGGTTGACCACAACTCTTTGACTGTCATCGGCATTGATCTTCATTGTTCTCTTTGAAACGTAGATTTGCTTGAATTATGGCGGGCTCAAACAATGTAAGACTTGTATTCCATTGACACAAAATGCTGGACCTTATTCCGGTCAAGGACGCACTTTTCTAGAATTGACCTATAGTTGCGACAGACCTATAGGTGAAGGAAGAAATTCATGAAGATTTTTTTAATGGCTTTAGTCGCCATTGGCCTCAGTGGATGTGCCAACCAATCTCAAACGGGGAATGCCTACACAGCAAGCCAATCTCGGCAAGCGCAAACTGTGCAACGAGGCAAAGTGGTCGCCATCAAGGATGTAGATGTCGCACCTCAACAAACTGGTTTAGGCGCTTTAGCCGGCGGCGCACTGGGAGGAATTGCTGGATCCAACAATGGGCGCGCTGGATCGAACCAATCAGCGGCTTCATCCATCGTTGGAATGGTGATTGGTGGTGTAGCTGGAAGCATGGTGGACAAGAAGGTCAACACGCTCAAAGGTCAAGAGCTAAGCATCTTGCTCACCAACGGCTCCGAGATCGCTATCGTTCAAGAAATTGACGAAAAAGAAGGTCCGTTTCTTATCGGCGAGCAAGTTCGTGTTTTGACCAACGCGGGTGGCACCAGCCGCGTCTCGAGATAAAAAATTCACACCCAGTGCGCAGCCTGTTTTCAATGCTCCTCACACCACCTTGCAATACATACAGGTCTGCAACTTTCCCAACAACAAAAGTGTGATGGACTGTATCGATCAGTGGCTTGTCAGCTGTCGTTTGAAATTCAACCACCCAAGAAAAATCACAAAAACTGCGCACGCTATAAACAGTGATTCGTGATTCCCAATCACCCCCCCAAGCAGCCCAACACAAAGCCCTGAACCAAATCGCAAACCTAAGGCGGACATGTTGAATAAGCCAATGATCCTGCCGCGAAAGGCAATAGGCGCTTGCAATTGCACGATGGTCTGCGCTGCCGAATTTGAGGTCAGCTCTGCGAATCCTGCGACAAAAAGCACAATCAGCGAAACAATGTAATTGTTTGAAAGCGCAAAGGCCGCCAACGAAACCGCCCAGACCAACGCGAAAAACATGGCTTTTCTGGTGCTTGGCTTGCTCTTACTGCCTAAAAACTCCCACAACAATCCAGCACACAGTGCCCCCATGGCATCTGCCGCGAGCAGCATGCTGTAAGTCACGCCAGGATCGCCCAGTCCCATGTCATGGGCATAGGCGGGCATTTGCGCTTGGTAACTGTTTGAAACAAAGAACGAAGCGCCTCCAGCCAACAGGGTCATCATCCAGACCTGTCGACTGTTGGCGACCTCTTTGATCGTCAAGAAAAGGTCTTCAAATCCCCGAAAAGGTCGAGCCGGAGGTGTTTCATCGGCGGACCTGAATTGAGGCCCGCACGGTGCGTGAATCAACCAAATAAAGTGCGGAAGGTAAAGCAAACAGTTGGCCAGCAAACCATATTCGGGTCCCAACAAAATCATCAATCCACCGCCCACGCCTGGCCCAACAATCAAGCCCACATAACGCGCAGTCGCCAGGGTTCTCACCGCACTGGGAAGAACCTCTTTGCCCACCAAGTCATACAAGATGATTTGTGTGGCGGTACTCCAAAACACGCCCGACAAGCCATGTATCACCAATAAGAGCATCGCCAACCCTACTGTCAGGGTGTCCGTCATCAAAAGGTAAGCCCACGCTGCAGAGCACCCCATGAACATGATCAAGCCCAACTGAATCAATCGCCTTGGATCGTACCGATCAGCCAAAGCGCCTGCAGGGAGTGAAAAAACAAGATACGGAATCCAATGCGATAAAACTGCAAAACCTCCGAGCACTGGCGAGTTAAATTTCTCAAACATGACCCAATAACTGATCACATGCTCCACGTTGTCTGCCATCATGGTCAATAAAAAACCCATGACCAAATGTCGATAGTGCGGTAATCGCAAGGCCTCGAAAGAAGTATGCCTGTGAAGTTCTAAATGCATTCGATTTCAAAAAAGTTAGGTACAGCAGGCACTGTACACAAGCCACGTGAAATGAAAAACGCCCCGTGAGGGGCGTCTTTGCTAGGTAGCTGGCGGAAACGGAGGGATTCGAACCCTCGATGAGGCTCTACACCCCATACTCCCTTAGCAGGGGAGCACCTTCGGCCACTCGGTCACGTTTCCAGCAGGTACGTATTATGCCTTAGCTTGGTCGAGGTCAAACGCTTTGTGCAAAGCGCGAACGGCCAGCTCCATGTACTTCTCGTCAATAACCACCGAGGTCTTGATTTCGCTGGTGGAGATCATCTGGATGTTGATGCCCTCTTCGCTCAGCGAGCGGAACATTCGGCTGGCCACGCCCACATGGCTGCGCATGCCAATGCCCACAATGGAAACCTTGCAGATCTTGGTGTCGCCTTGCACGTCGGTAGCTCCCAAGGCAGGCAAGACTTTTTCTTTCAGTAAGTCGGTGGTGCGGGCGTAGTCGTTGCGGTGCACGGTGAAGCTGAAGTCGGTCAAACCACCTTTGCTGATGTTTTGAATGATCATGTCCACCTCAATGTTGGCATCTGCCACGGCACCCAGAATTTGGTAAGCGATGCCGGGCTTGTCGGGGACGCCGACCACAGAAATTTTGGCTTCGTCACGGTTGAATGCGATGCCCGATACGATGGCTTGTTCCATTTGTTCGTCTTCCTCAAAGGTGATCAACGTGCCAGATTTGGCCTCTTCGTGGATGTCCATGTCCCACGGGGTGAAGCTGGACAACACGCGCAGCGGCACCTTGTATTTACCTGCAAATTCGACCGAGCGAATTTGCAACACTTTGCTGCCCAAAGAGGCCATCTCCAGCATCTCTTCAAAGCACAAGGTCTGCAAGCGACGGGCTTCGGGCACCACACGCGGGTCGGTGGTGTAGACGCCGTCGACGTCGGTGTAAATCAAACACTCATGGGCTTTCATGGCGGCAGCCACGGCCACGGCCGAGGTGTCTGAGCCGCCACGACCCAAGGTGGTGATGTTGTCGTGTTCGTCTTTGCCCTGAAAGCCGGTGATGATGACCACCCGACCGGCGTTCAAGTCGGCGCGCACCCGGGCGTCGTCGATCGACTCGATGCGGGCTTTGGTGAATGCACTGTTGGTGCGAATGGGCACTTGCCAGCCGGCGTAACTCACCGAAGGTTGACCTTCGGCCTGCAGCGCAATGGCCAACAGGGCCGACGATGCCTGCTCGCCGGTGGAGGCCAGCATGTCGAGTTCGCGGTTGTAGGCCGAATCGGCTTTGGAAGGCGCCAGCTCTTTGGCTAGGCCCAACAAACGGTTGGTCTCTCCGCTCATGGCCGAGGGAACCACCACCATTTGGTGGCCGGCACGGGCCCACTTGGCCACGCGTTTGGCGACGTTGCGAATGCGCTCAGTCGAGCCCATCGAGGTGCCGCCGTATTTATGAACAATCAATGCCATGTTGCGTGAAAAGGGTTAAAGATCAAAGCAAAGCTAAAGATTGTAGCAACGCAGCACTGCGCCATCGCGCCTGACAAAGCCCCGCCCGACCTTGATGTCGATCTGGTGGCCGCGTGTGGTGCAGGCTTTCACTTGTGACAACAACGCATGCAACTGTGCTGTGCTGGCAGGCTGTTTGTGCTGCACCAACCAATGACGCAACACATTGGTTTGGCGCGCCACGCTCAAGCCTTGCAAGGCTTTGATATCGGGGGGGTCGCCCACAATGTGCAGGTCTTGCAAGGCCACGTCTTGCAAAATTTCTTGCGCTTGCGCCGCATGCGCGGCGCTGCGCGCGAAAGTGTCGCGAAAGGACGGAAAGGCTGCATCCAATGCGGGCAGCAATTGCGCACGAATCCGGTTGCGGGTGTATCGGGTGTCTTGGTTGGTCGGATCTTCGACCCACGCTTGGCCCAAGCGCCGCAACACGTCACGCAGGCCAGCGCCCGAAGCTTTCAACCAAGGCCGGTGGTAAGTCACACCATCGCGCACCAAGACGTGAGGCATGCTGGCCAAGCCTGGCAAACCAGCGCCGCGTGAGAGCGCGAGCAACAAGGTTTCCACCTGGTCATCGGCATGCTGGGCCAGCACCACGTGCTGAATTTGGCCATTCCAATGCTGCTTCACCGCATCACGCAATGCACGGTAGCGGGCTTGGCGGGCGGCATCTTCGGGGCTTTCGCCACTCGCGTGTGCAGCGTTGACTCGCTGCACCACCAAGGGCACATCACATTGCTGACACAACTGAATGCAGTGGGCCTCAAACGCATCAGCCGCATGCTGCAAACCATGGTGAACATGCACCGCAAACACTTGGCCTGGCCAGCGGGTGGCGCAGGCGATCAACATGGCGGTGGAATCTGCCCCACCACTCAAAGCCACGGCGAAGGGCAGGGTCTGCTGGAGCACGTCCAGCGACGGAAAATCAGCGGGCGTCGGCTTTGGTGTCGTTGAACCGGCCATAGCTTTGCAGACGGTCGTAGCGCTTGTCCAGCAACTCTTTGACCTTGAGGTCGGTCACCTGACGCCAAGCGTCGTTCAAACCTCGCTTGAGCTGGGCCGACATTTGTTTGGGGTCACGGTGTGCGCCCCCCACAGGTTCGTTGACGATTTTGTCGATCAGACCCAGGGCCTTGAGTCGGTGCGCGGTGATGCCCAGGGCTTCTGCCGCGTCTTCGGCGCGGTCGGAGGTTTTCCACAAAATAGAGGCGCAGCCTTCGGGGCTGATGACCGAGTACACCGAGTACTGCAGCATCAACACCTGATCGGCCACGCTGATGGCCAAGGCGCCGCCCGAGCCCCCTTCGCCAATGATGGTGGTGATGATGGGCACTTCGAGTTGCGCCATTTCATAAATGTTGCGCCCAATGGCCTCGCTCTGGCTGCGCTCTTCGGCGTCAATGCCTGGGTAGGCGCCGGGCGTGTCGACAAAGGTGAACACCGGCAGCTTGAATTTTTCGGCCGTTTTCATCAAACGCAAGGCTTTGCGGTAGCCCTCAGGACGGCTCATGCCAAAGTTGCGAGCCGCACGCTCTTTGGTGTCGCGGCCTTTTTGGTGGCCCAACACCATGCAGGCGTTGCCGTTGAAGCGGGCCAAGCCGCCCACAATGCTCAGGTCATCGGCAAAGTGACGGTCGCCGTGCATCTCCACAAAGTCGGTGAAGATGTCTTGGATGTAGTCCAGCGTGTAAGGACGCTCCGCATGACGCGCGATCTTGGTGATTTGCCAAGGCGTGAGGTTGCTGTAAATGTCTTTGGTGAGCTGCAAGCTTTTTTTGCTGAGCTGATCAATTTCGTCAGAAATATCGACAGCAGACTCGCTTTGCACATAGCGCAGTTCTTCGATCTTGCCTTCCAGTTCAGCAATTGGTTGTTCAAAATCGAGGAAAGTTTTCTTAGCCAAAATCAATTACTCCTTGGCTGCTCAGTATTCAACCGGCAGCGGGTCTAGCGAGCGCCAAATATACCAAGTCGCTACGCTGCAATAAGGCGCCCAAGCGGCCGCCACTTCACGCACTTCGCTGCGACTCACCGCTTCGCCTGAAAAATAGTTGTGGCTGATGCCGTTGATCAAGCCCACATCATCCAGGGGCAGCACATTGGGCCGCAAAAGGTGAAAGATCAAAAACATTTCCGCGGTCCAGCGGCCAATGCCACGAATGGCCACCAGCTCTTCAATGATGACTTCGTCGTCCATCTCGGCCCACTTGGCCACATGCAGGGCACCGCTGTCGAAATGCAGGGCAAGGTCCACCAAATATTCAATTTTTCGAGCTGACAAGCCTGCGGCGCGCATGTCATCGACCTTGAGCTTGAGCACATTGGTGGGTGTGATTTTGCGCGGCAACACGGCAAACTTGTCCCACACACTTTGGGCCGCCTTCACCGAGATTTGCTGGCCCACAATGCTGCGCGCCAAGGTCACAAAGGCGTCGCCGCGTGACTGCAAACAGGCGTCACCAAACTGCGGGATCAAGCGCTTCATCACCCGGTCTTTTTTCACCAAGTGCTTACATGCCTCGGCCCAGTAGACGGGCGTCGCGATGGTGATTTTTTCTTGGCGCGCCATCATCACCCTCTTTCCCACGTGGTGCCCGTAGGCGAGTCTTTGAGCAGCACGCCCTGCGCAGCCAACTCTTGGCGAATGCGGTCGGCTTCGGCAAAGTTTTTGGCCGCTTTGGCTGCAGCGCGTGCGGCAATTTGAATCTGAATCGCATCCTCATCCATGGACGCACCCGCCTGCAAAAAAGTTTCAGGCTTGTCTTGCAACAAGCCCAGCACGCCGGCCAGGGCTTTGAGCAAGCCCGACGTCTGCGCCGAGTGGTTACGGTTGACCTCGCCCGCCAATTCAAACAACACCGCCACGGCCTCTGGCGTGCCAAAGTCTTCGTTCATGGCGGCTTGAAAACGCGCTGCCAAAGGATGTGCCCAGTCAATGGCGACGTCATCAGGTGGCACGGCATGCAAGGCGGTGTAGAGGCGCTTCAAAGCACCGCGTGCGTCGTTCAAATGCACATCGCTGTAGTTGAGCGGACTGCGGTAGTGGCTGCGCACCACGAAAAACCGAATCGTTTCGGCATCAAATTCTTTCAGCACATCGCGGATGGTGAAAAAGTTGCCCAAGCTCTTGGACATTTTTTCGTTGTCCACGTTGATGAAGCCGTTGTGCATCCACACGCTGGCCATGGGCTTGTCGAACGCCCCTTCACTTTGGGCAATTTCGTTTTCGTGGTGCGGAAACTGCAAGTCAGCGCCACCACCATGGATGTCAAAGCTCTCGCCCAACATCTCGCAACTCATGGCCGAGCACTCGATGTGCCAGCCTGGGCGGCCAGCGCCAAATGGACTGGGCCATTTCACTTCGTCGGGCTCGCTGGTTTTGGCCGATTTCCAAAGCACAAAATCCATCGGGTCGTGCTTGCCATCGTCCACGGCCACACGCTCACCCGCTTGCAACTCATCGAGTGATTTGCCGGAGAGCTTGCCGTAGCCTGCAAATTTGCGCACGGCGAAGTTCACATCGCCGTTGCTGGCACGGTAAGCCAAGCCTTTGTTTTCCAAGGAGCCAATCATCGACAGCATCTGAGGCACGTAGTCCATGGCACGCGGCTCATAGCTTGGGCGTTCAATACCCAGCGCGTCAGCGTCTTGGTGCAACGCATTCACCATGCGGTCAGTCAGTGCACGCACGGTCTCGCCGTTTTCCACAGAGCGTTTGATGATTTTGTCGTCAATGTCGGTGATGTTGCGCACATAGGTCACGCGGTAGCCACTGGCCTTGAGCCAGCGCTGCACCACATCAAACGCCACCATCGAGCGGGCATGACCGAGGTGACACAGGTCGTACACGGTCATGCCGCACACATACATGCGCACATGGCCAGGTTCAAGCGGCGAAAAGGTCTCCAGCGCACGCGTGAGCGTGTTGTGAATGCGAAGCGTCATGAGTGAATCGTTAAGGACCGCAGATTGGGTCAACCAGGGTGCAAAGGCAAAGGGTTTCAAAGACCCGCTGTTTTACAATGGCTCTCAGTATACAAAGCACATGAAAAACCCTGAGCACACTTTCACCTCGCACCACAGATGGTTCTGTGGGCGTCGCATGGACAAGACAGCCGCAGCGTTGCTGGTGTTGATGTGTGCAGGGCAGCCTGTGATGGCACAAACAGACGCCCTGCCCCCTTGGCAGCCGGGTCAACTGCTCAACACCCTGCAAACCGATGCGCATGACGAAGTCCGTAAACTCTTGCGCCGAGCCCAGTACGCGGGCGCCCTGGTGTGGATCAACAAAACTTTGGCCACCCACCCACGCGACCCGCAAATGCTGTTTTGGCAGGCCTACATCTTTGAGCGTCAAGGACAAGCCGATGCGGCTTTGCCCATCTATTTGGCGTTGACGCAAGACTACCCAGAGCTGCCTGAACCCTTCAACAACTTGGGCGTGTTGTATGCCGCACGCGGTGACTACGAACGCGCCAAACAAGCCTTTGATTTGGCCCTGCGCGACAACCCCAGCTATGCCGTGGCCCACGAAAATTTGGGCGATGTGTTGGTGCACATGGCGCGCCAGTCGTATGAACGGGCCACCAGCGCTGACCCCAAATTGCGCTCCCCTGCTCAAAAAATAAAACTCCTCCAACCGGCTCTTGAACTCAGTCAAAGCAAACCATGAACCTTGCCCAACTCTCACGCCGCACCCTATGCACCTTGACGGTGACCCTCAGCTGCTTGGCCTGCACACTGGCCATGGCGCAAGACGCGCCGCGCGTCAAACTGGTCACCAATGCCGGTGACATCGTGATTGAGGTCTACCCCGACAAAGCGCCCAAAACGGTCGACAACTTTTTGCAATATGTGCGTGACAAGCACTACGACGGCACCATTTTTCACCGCGTGATCGGCAACTTCATGATCCAAGGCGGCGGTTACGACCAGCGCTACATGGAGCGAAGCACCCGTGCACCCGTGGTGCACGAGGGCCGTGAGGCCTTGGCCAAAGGCGGCCCGCGCAACACCGTGGGCACCATCGCCATGGCGCGCACCAATGTTCCCAATTCGGCCACGTCCCAGTTTTTCATCAACGTGGTGGACAACGGCTTTTTAGACCCCACACCACAGCAACCCGGCTACACCGTGTTTGGCCGCGTGGTCTCTGGCATGGAGGTGGTGCAACGCATCAAAGCGGTGCCCACCAGTTCTGGCGGCCCCTTCGCCACCGATGTGCCGCGCACGGCCATCGTCATTCAATCTGCAACCCTTGAGAAATAAACCATGAGCAACCCACACGTCGAACTGCACATCTTGGACCACGGCGTCATCACACTCGAACTCGATGCCGACAAAGCCCCCAAGTGCACCGCCAACTTTTTGAGCTACGTGGCCAAAGGCCATTACGACAAAACCATTTTTCACCGCGTCATCCCCGGCTTCATGGTGCAAGGTGGCGGGTTTGAGCCCGGCATGACCCAAAAGTCGTGCGACGAACCGATTGAAAACGAAGCCAACAACGGCTTGAAAAACGCCCATTACACCGTGGCCATGGCGCGCACTTCTGACCCGCATTCGGCCACAGCCCAGTTCTTCATCAACGTGGCCGACAACGGCTTTTTGAACCACACCGCACCCAGTGCGCAAGGCTGGGGCTATGCTGTCTTTGGCAAAGTGGTCAACGGCATGGACGTGGTCGACAAAATTGCCGCTGTGAAAACCGGTCGCAAAGGCTTCCATGACGACGTGCCCAAAGAAGACGTGGTGATTGAGAAAGCGGTTGCGCTCTAAAGCGCCACCGTCAGGGCCAGCCGAAATGTTCCCGCCGTCATCGGCTTTTTCACCTGGCTTTTTGCCTGATGAGGTGTCCCGCATCCAGGCAGTCCGCACCTGGCAACAGGTGGACTTCATCTCTGACCTGCACCTGGATGCGCAAGAGCCTGAAACCTTCAAGGCCTGGGCCCATTACATGGCGCATACGCACGCAGACGCCCTGTTCATCTTGGGCGATCTGTTTGAGGTTTGGGTGGGTGACGACACCCAAGACCCGTTTGCATTGCAGTGCCTCGCCCAGCTCAAACGCACCTCACAACGTTTGCCGATTTATTTCATCTGTGGCAACCGAGATTTTTTGTTCGGTGCCGACGCGCTGCAGGCCTGTGGCATGCAAGGCCTGAGCGACCCAACCGTGCTGTCCTTGGGCGACCAACGCCTGCTGCTGAGCCACGGCGACAGCCTGTGTTTGGCCGACCACGATTACTTGGCTTTTCGCGCCCAAGTGCGCCAGCCCGAATGGCAAGCGCAATTTTTGGCACAGCCTTTGGCGCAGCGACAGGCCACCGCACAAGCCATGCGTGCCCAAAGCGAGGCGCGCAAACGCACCCACACCGACTACGCCGACGTCGACACCCTCGCAGCGCGTGCGTGGTTGCAAGCCACCCACTGCCAAGTGCTGTTGCACGGACATACCCACCGACCTGCGGTGCACGATATGGGCGACGGTTTAAAGCGCTGGGTCTTGAGTGACTGGCATGCCAGCAGAACAGCCCCCCGCTTGGAAGTGGTGTCTTGGCTGCGCGCAGAGGCGCGCAGCCCCAGCCAAGGCTTGGTGCGACGCCCCCTGCCTTCGCTCAACGCTTGAGCAACACCTTCAAGGCCGTTTGCAAGCGACGCGCGGCGGCTTCGTCGTAAGCACCGGCCAGCACCTGAGACGCGTCAGCGGCCCACGTCATCTGGGGTGATGGGTCGTTGCGGCGGGTCAGCAATTGCAGCTGCAAAGCACGGCGTGCGTCCATTTGGGCAGCCGGTGTGGGCAACTCGGCCGCCACCTCCAAACGCAACAAAGGCGTGACCGCCTCCCCTTGAGGTGCCGCCGACAAGGCCTGTGCCCACTGGGTGCGTTGCGCTGGTGTGAGCTTGTTGCCAATCGCCTGGGCGGTGGGCAACTGGCTGGCGTCGCGCTTTTGCCAAGCATGCATCAGCTGGGTGAGCACCTCGCCATGGGCTTGAGCCGCCAGCTTGCGCAAGGCGTCTTGGGCCATGTCCAGGGCATTGCGCTGGGCACGGAAGGCGGCATCACCCAAACGGGGGCCACGGGGTGCGAAACCATCACGGCCACCGTCGCGCGCATCGCGCCCCGAGCGGGCGCCAGCGTCGCGGCCAAAGCCAGGCTTGTCACCGAATTTGCCTGAAGGTTTGCCATCGCGGCCACGGAACCCTGCTGGGGCAATTTCAGTGCGTTTTTGGCCTGGGCGGTCGTCACCCCGCACAGCCACCACGGGCTTGTGGGGTTTGGGTGCCGGGGCAGGCGCCGCTGGGGCTTGAGCTGCCTCAGTCTCTGCGGGGGCTGGGTCTGAAGGCTCTGCTTGCGTGGTGGCAGGTGCAGCGTCGGATGCGCCAGCCTCTGGATCAGTCACCTGGGCAGCGGCATCGCCTGAAGCATGGGCCTCAGAGGTGGCCGAAGGGGCGGTTTCTGTGCTGTCATGGGCAGCAGTTGCGGTGACTTGCGGATCCGCTGATCCCACAGGCGCTGCCACAGGGGCTGCAGGCTTGACGGGCTCAGGCGGCAACTCGCCACGTGAGACTTGCTCCAACACCTGCATGGCCGCGCGAATTTGCGCACCGTCACCTTTGGCAATGGCGGCCTCCAGCGCTTTGGAGGCATCAAGCACCGCGCGGTCATGGGGGGTCAACGCGGCTTGCGATTGCTCGCGCACCGATGACTTGCGGGCGAAGGCTTCGTCAATCGGCTGGCGGAAAGCGTCCCACAGCTTTTGCTCTTGTTTGCGGTCGAGCACCACGGTGTGGGCTTCTTCTTGCCAACGCTGTTGCAAGGCTTTGACGGCATCAATGCGCAGTGTGGGCGCGGCACCCAAGGCTTGAGCCTCGGCAATCAGGGCCTGGCGGCGCGCCAAGCTGGCTTTTTGCACGGCTTCGAGGGGCTCATGGGCCGCATGAATGGCGGCCTTCCACACAGGTTGTAACTCGGCAAACATCTTCTCGCTCAAATGGCCGCTGTCGCGCCAGCGTTGGGCGAATTGATGCAGCTGACGCGCCACGCCTTTCCAATCGGGACCTTGGGCGTGTTCAGCCGCCCAGGCTTTGAGCTCTTCAATCAGGGCCAGGCGTTGGGCTTTGTGGGCTGCGGTTTGCGCACGGGCTTCTTTCAGCCAGGCATCCACCACATGGTGGGCGCGGTTGCACGCCGCGTCAAAACGTTTCCACAGGGCGGGGTTGGGCGCGGCTTCTTTGTCTATCTTTTTCCAGGCCTCACGCAAATTGCGCAAGGACTCTTGCATCTTGCGACCGCCCATGGCGGGCACCCACTCGGGCTCGGCGGGGCCTGCTGTCGCAGGCTCAAGGGCAGCAACGGCTTCAGGATGTGACGCGGCTTGAGCGGCCTCAATCGAGTCTGTCGGCGCTGTCGCTTCAGGCTCGGAGGATGTGGCGACTGGCGACGCAGCATCCGTGTGCGGATGAACGAGCGATGCATCTTCGGCACTCACAGGTGCGATGGCCTCTACCGCTGGTGCGGGGGCATCCACCGCAGCGGGCTCCGAGGGCTGTTGGGATTTCGCAGCGACAGGCTTGGCCGCTTTCGGGGTAGGCGCGGGTTTGAACAAGGCCTCGGCCTGTTGCGCCAACTCCAGGCGTTTTTGGTCAATCAGGGCTTTGTCTGCGCTGGGTTTGACCTGACGCGTGGGGTCGACCCGCGCCACCTCTGGTTTTTGGGTGGGCGCCACGGCCGGGGCCACACCGCCACGTGCCATGCGCAGTTGCTCGGCCCAGGCGGGTACCGCTGGCAAAGGCGCTGAGGGATCGGCGGCGGCGGCTTCGGTCAAGGCCAGGGCTTCAGAAAAAGCCACCCACACCGCACGCACTTGCTGCGTGCTGGTTTGCAAGGCAGGGGCAAACTTGGCGTCCACGCTGGGCCACTGGACGTCGGCCGCCAAGGCCTGGGCTTGCGCCACCCAGCGGTCTAAATCAGCCTGCAGACCCTCGCGCTGAGCCTGTGCGTCTTGCCAAGCTTTGGTCGACAGCACCTCAATGCGCTGCGCCAACAACACGGCAGCCTCGCGCTGAACTTGGGTTTGGTGCTGCAAGTCTTCGATCGCTTTGACGCGTTCAGCCAACGCCGTCTTCAAACCAGACAAGGGCTCACGCGACAGCGGCGCGCCGGCTTTGGCCGCATCACGCTGCCACGCCATGGCGTCGGCGATGTTGATGTGGGCGGCATCGCGCAACACCTCGCCCTTGGCCAACCATTCTTGGGCCAAGGCGTCTTGACCTTTGGCGCGACGCAACTCATCGAGCTTTTCACGCAAGACCTTGGCGGCTCCCTTGTCGCGGTGGCTCATTTCGGTAAAAACGGCTTGCAGTTCTTCAGCCCCCGGCTCTTTGGCCAGCCACTCGCGCAAGCGCGCCGTGCGGTCTCCCGAGGTGGACGCGGTGAATGCGCCCCCCGTCAAAGTGTCTAAAGAATTCAAGTCGTGGTGTTTGTTGGCAGAATCGTTCACAGGTCAGGCTCATAGCAAATATCCTTGCATTGTCGCTGAGGCTTTAAAATTTTCCTTTGCCACCTTTTGATTAATTTATCTCCATGACCTTGCTTGCCACACTCAAATTAGGACTGCGAACTTTCGCAGCCGATGTGGCGCAGGGTTTTTTTGCCATCACCCACAACGGCATGGCCGTGGTGGGCCTGTCAATTTTCTTTGTGTTTGTGGCCTTGAGCGTGCGTCCGGACCTGCGCGCCGTGACCGAAGCCAAGCTGATCAGTTGGTTGCAGGAGCGTCAATATGACGCCACGGGCATCAGCACCGACGCCGATGCGGTAGACCGCGCCACCGCCACCGACCCCCGTGATTTGCCCAAACAGCAAGCCTATTTGGCCTACTGGCTCAGCCGCAAATACCGGGTCGCCCCCGAGCCCCTGAGCGCCTTGGTGAGCGAAGCCTATGACTTAGGCCCCCGCAACCAAATTGAACCCACCTTGATCTTGGCGGTCATGGCGGTCGAGTCGGCGTTCAACCCGTTTGCCCAGAGCCCAGTGGGTGCCCAAGGCCTGATGCAGGTCATGACCAAGGTCCATGAAGACAAATACGTGGGCTTTGGGGGCTCGCTGGCGGCATTTGACCCGGTGGCCAATTTGCGTGTGGGTGTGAATGTGCTCAAAGACTGCATCACACGCGCCGGCAGCACCGAGGGTGGCCTCCGCCTTTATGTGGGGGCGGCCAACATCAAAGAAGACACGGGCTATGCCGCCAAGGTCATGTCCGAATACGGGCGCTTGCAGCAAGTGGCCAAAGGCATCCATGTGCCGCTCACGCCACCGCCTTCATCCGCCGCTGAAGCCGCCACAGCCCGTCTCGAGAGTCTGTGGGAAAAGGCCCAGCGCCTCACCCCCTTTGGCCGCGATGCCGCCAAGGACGACGAGGAATCACGCTAAACTCTGCCCGCGCGCGACTGGCGATAGGCGTGTTGGGCTTTGGGCCCCGCACCGCTGACGTGGAGTTTTGACCACTGGGGAGCGTGCAGCCTCAACCCCATGAGGTGTTTTGCCGTTCGCCTGGGCAGCCCTGTGCCGATGTGTCGGCACGCCGGGATCACCTTGACTAGGACTGCCAGCATGTACCACCGCAACATCTTGATCGAACAGACCGACCCCGAACTGTGGGCCGCCATCCAAGCTGAAAAC
>CANCUP010000055.1 GCA_947381325.1 Comamonadaceae bacterium | reverse complement strand
ATGGTGCAAAACGGATAGTTCTCAGCCGCAATGCCCGCTTTGGTCAGGGCGTTGAACAGGGTGGATTTGCCAACGTTGGGCAAGCCCACGATGCCGCATTTCAAACTCATGGAAATTCCTCAAACGTGCCAGAGGGGCACGGGGTCAATGGATGTCAGGGGATGGCGGGCATTGTACTGAGCACCCGCCAGCCTCAAGGCGTGAGGAGAACACTGCTCAGAACGCCCAATCTGCTGACACCCGCTGCCCCACCCGCAAGACCTCGCCCAAGCCGCTCAGAGGAATCGCATTCATGCCAAAGGTGACCGCACCGTTGACCCGTGGGTCTTGGCGGTAGGCCTGCAAGGTGTCGCCCACGGCGGGGCTGACCTCGGCGGTGTCGGGGTTGACGTTGGGCATGGGGCAGCGTGGGCAGGGCTTGACGGGTTTGAGTTGCACCGCCTCACCATCGGTGGCCACGGTCATCACACCCACACGGTCTTCGTCGTGGGCTTGCCAAGCATCGGGGGTTTCACCGCGCAAGACCACATTGGCGCGAAAACGCCGCATGTCGACCGGCGCCTGCCCTTGTTTGACCAAGCGGGTGTTGAGTTCATCCAGCGATGCGGTGCTGGTGACCAGCACCGGAAAACCATCGCTGAATTGGTTGAAGGCGTCGACGTCTTTCGTCCATTCGCGGCTGGCCAGGCGAAAGTGCTCTGGGTCAAAGCGCACCAAGCGCAAGGGCCCTACGTTCAAAAAGTCGGTGAACCACTGCGCCGCCAAGGTGCCCATCTCAAACGCGGGCACGGTATCTTTCCAAACCTGCACTTGGGTCGGCGCTTCAGCCCGCTCGATGGACAGATGCAAAGCCAGCATGCCCGGTGCGCGCAACACCATCTCGGCATGGCGCAACTCAGGCTGAATCAAGGCCATGCGCGGCACGGCGCGTTGGGTCAGCATCTGGCCTTGGGCATCGACCACCATCCAAGCACGGTCCAAGTCGAGCCCGGTATCGGTCAAGGTGGCTTGTTGCACCGAAATGCCTGCACACGACTTGATGGGATAGACCCACAGTTGGTCGATCAAAGCCTGGCGCTGCTCGCTGTGTGGGGTTGCTGATGTGGAGGTCATGCGCCATTGTGCCGCCCTCCTACAATTCGCCCATGGCTCAAAAATTGGACGTTTGTATTCGTGGCGACGGCATGGTCGGGCGCACCCTGGCGCTGCTGCTGGCACGTCAGCGCTTGCGGGTCGGGTTGGTCACTTCCGAGCCCCAAAAAAACCAAGATGTGAGGGCCTACTCACTCAACAAGGCTTCACGCGACTTGCTCACCGAACTGCGCTGCTGGCCCGATGCGCAGCACGCCACGCCTGTGCAAGACATGCGCGTGTGGGGCGATGATGGCGGCTTTGTGCACTTTGCCAGCCCCACGCCGCTGGGCCTGAGTTGGATCGTGGACGTGCCCGTGTTGGAAGGCCAATTGGCCGAGGCCGTGCGCTACCAGTCCGAGATTGCCTGTTTGACGGCACCTGCGCCTGCGGCGCTGACCGTGGTGTGCGAAGGCCGCCACAGCAGCACCCGCGACGAATTGGGGGTGAGCTTTGACACACTGCCCTACCAGCAACACGCCGTGGCAGCACGCGTGCGTGTCAGCGTGCCGCATCGCCAACAGGCCCTGCAATGGTTTCACCAAGGCACGCACGGCTTAGAAATTTTGGCGCTGCTGCCCTTGGGCGGCGCGCACGGCGAGAGCGCCGCGCTGGTGTGGTCGCTCCCGCCTGCGCGTGCCAGCGCCATGCTGGCCTTGGACGATCACGCTTTTGCCAGCGGCTTGCAAGACGCCAGCCACGGCGTGCTGGGGCAACTCGAACTCACCAGTGAACGCGCCATGTGGCCTTTGCAACTGGCACGCGCCGAGCGCTGGATTGGCACTTGTGCCGATGGCAGCGCCTGGGCCTTGGCAGGCGACGCCGCACACACCATCCACCCGCTGGCGGGCTTGGGACTTAACTTGGGACTGGCCGATGCCGCTCAATTGGCCCAGGTGCTCCAAAGCCGCGACGGCGCTGACTACTGGCGCAGCGTGGGCGACCGCCATTTGCTGCGCCGTTACGAGCGCGCCCGCAAAGCCGACATGCTGCCGACCTGGCTGGCGTGCGACAGCTTGCAACGCTTGTTCGCCCACCCCAACGCCAGCGTGCAAGCCCTGCGCAACTGGGGCATGTCGGGCTTTGACAACTTGGCTCCGTTGAAGCGCTGGACCATGCAGCAAGCCATGCAATGACCCCTCTCCTTGGACACCTGATGACACGCACACGCTCTTTCCTTACCCTCGCAGCTGCCCTGTGGGTCTTGGCGGGCACCGCCTGGGCCCAAGGGCATGAGGCCACGATCCGCAAAAACCTGAGCGAACGCATTCCACAATTGCCCAAGATCGAAGAAATCAGCCGCACACCCATGGCAGGCTTGTACGAAGTGCGCTTGAACGGCAACGAGATTTACTACAGCGACGCCGATGGCAACTTCCTGATCCAAGGCAACCTGATCGACACCAAAAGTCGCCGCAACCTGACCGAAGAGCGCGAAGCCAAACTGGGTGCCATCGACTTTGCCAGCTTGCCCCTCAAAGACGCCATCCAGATCGTGCGAGGCAACGGCAAGCGCAAGCTGGCGGTCTTCGAAGACCCAAATTGTGGGTATTGCAAACGCTTTGAGCGTGACCTGGCCAAGGTCGACAACGTCACCATTTACCTGTTCCTCTACCCCATCCTGGGTCAAGACTCCACCGACAAGTCACGCAACGTGTGGTGCGCCAAAGACCCTGCAGCCGCTTGGGCGCAAATCATGGGCGAAGGCCGCGCACTCAATTCGGCGTCCTGTGACACCTCAGCCATTGCACGCAATGTCGAGTTTGGCCGCAAGTTCAAAATCACGGGCACGCCCACCCTGGTGGCGCAAGACGGCGCCCGCGTGCCCGGCGCCATCAACACCCAGCAAATTGAAAAACTCTTGGCCGACGCCAGCAAGTAAACACCCATGGCACACACCCCCATCACCCCCGACAGCGCCGCTGGCGTGTTGATCCAACGCTTGGGCTACGGCGGTTTGGTGCCGTTTGTCACGCTGGCCTTGTTGATGTGGATCGTGACCCCCGAAGCGCATCCTTTGGTGGCGATTGCCTTGACGTCGTATGCCGCCACCATCTGTGCCTTCTTGGGTGGTATCCACTGGGGGATTGGTCTGCGCTACAACGCGCCTTCACGCAAGCTGCACATGGTGTGGGGTGTGGTGCCTTCGCTGGTGGCTTGGATCGGGGTGATGATGCCGGCCTATGCCGGGCTGCCGCTGCTGGCCGTGTTGCTGGTGGCGTGCTATTTGGTCGACCGCAAAACATGGGCCGAAGCCGGCCTGCGCGACTGGATGACCTTGCGCTTTCGTTTGACCGTGGTGTCCACGCTGGCTTGCCTGCTCGGCGCGGCATCCACCTGAAACCACACAACCCGCCATGACGCGTACCTCAACCCGCAACAGGCTCGTCAACAGCGCAATGGCGGCCACTCCGTCCAAGCTTAGGCGCGCGCGTGCCCCAGCGCCTCAAGTGCACTGCCGCATCGAGATGGCCGATCTGCACGCCCATTTGTATGGCGTGACCCTCACCATCGACCAACCCGCAGCCCAACAGCAGGTGTCCTTGCCGGTGTGGATTGCAGGCAGCTACATGGTGCGCGAGTTTTCCAAGCAACTGATCTCGCTCACCGCTCGCCAAGGCAACCGTTTGGTGGCGGTGCAGCAGCTGGACAAATGCAGCTGGCAAGTCGACTGCACAGCTGACGCCCCGCTCACCCTGCACTACCAGGTGCATGCGCACGACAACTCGGTGCGCACCGCATGGCTCGATACGCAGCGCGGCTTCTTCAACGCCACCAGCCTGTGCTTGCGCGTGGCAGGCTGTGAAGACCAGCCCCATGAGCTGGCGCTGGTCCCGCACACTGGCCTGCCCACTTGGGCCGTGGCCACGGGCCTGGAGCCCCTGAAAGTCAACGCACAAGGCTTTGGCAGCTACCTCGCCGCCGACTACGACGAGCTGGCCGACTGCCCCGTGGAGATGGGTGCGTTTTGGTCGGGCCAGTTCACCGCCTGCGGTGTGCCGCACCGCTTTGTGGTGGCCGGTGCCACACCGGCTTTCGATGGCGAACGTTTGCTGCGCGATGCGCAAAAGATTTGCGAAGCTGCCATGCGCTTTTGGCACGGCAACCAGCGCGCACACATCCCGCACACCCACTATGTGTTCATGCTCAACGCAGTGGGCGAAGGCTACGGGGGCTTGGAGCACCGCAACTCCACCGCCTTGATTTGCCAACGCGCCGATCTGCCACGCTTGAGCGACACCCCTGTGCTGACCGAAGCACTCAAAGCCAAAGTCGACAAACCCAGTGACGGTTACAGCACCTTGCTGGGGCTGATCAGCCACGAGTACTTCCACACCTGGAACGTCAAGCGCTTGCGCCCGGCAGAGTTTGCGCGCTACGACTACACCCAAGAAAACTACACCGAACTGCTGTGGTTTTTTGAGGGCTTCACCAGCTACTACGACGACAAACTGTTGCGCCGCGCCGGCTTGATCGACGACGCGCACTACCTGCGCCTGCTCAACAAAACCATCAACCAAGTGCTGCAAACACCCGGGCGTTTGGTGCACAGCGTGGCGCAGTCGAGCTTTGAAGCCTGGACCAAGTACTACCGGGCCGACGCCAACACGCCCAACCTGACGGTGAGCTACTACACCAAAGGCGCGTTGATCGCCTTGTGCCTGGACTTGGCCCTGCGCCAGCATGGGGTGAAGAACCACCGCATCAGCTTGGACGACGTGATGCGCGGGCTGTGGCAGCGTTGCCAAGGCGGCCCCATGCACGAAGCCGATCTGTTGGCCGTATTGCACGAACTCACAGGACGCTCTTGGGCGCGCGAGATCAAAGCCTGGGTGCATGGCACACGCGACTTGCCCCTCGAAGACGCGCTCACCGCACACGGTGTGGCCGTGCACCACGACACAGCGCAGCTGGCGCAACGCTTGGGCCTGCGCGTGAGCGAAGACCACAGCATCCAAATCAAGCAAGTGCTCACCGGAAGCGCAGCCCACGCCGCAGGCTTTGCACCGGGCGATGAGTGGTTGGGCGTGGAAATCAGCGGCAAAACCGCCAGCGCTTGGCGCTTGAAAAAGCTCGACGAGTTGTTGCTCTACGTGGGCTTGGCCGAGAAGGTCACGGCGCTGGTCAGCCGTGACCGGCAGTTGCTGCGCTTGCCTTTGAACTTGCCCGCTGTCAAAGCACAGGCCAGCTGGCGTTTGTCCATCTTGGACGAAGCCAAAGTGAAAGCTTGGTTGGACTGAAGCCCTTGGCTTTCAGCGCTGAGCGTTCAACGCTCCGTCAACAGGGCTGAGCCCTACAGGCAGGGTGCTTGGGATCAGGTGACAAGCCGCAAATCCACCACCCGCTTGGCTTTGCCTTGGCTGCGCTCCACGCCGCCTTCGGCTTTCAGGTCGACCGCAATGCTGGTGCCCACAAAGGTCTTCACGTCGTGCTGCAACTGCTGCGCCGCGGCGCGCGCAGCCTGGCCTTGCGGGTCCACGCCAGGGCGTGTTTCCACCACCACTTTCAAGCTGTCCATCGGGCCTTCGCGGGTCAGCACGCATTGGTAATGCGGGGCCAACTCGGGGCGCTTCAAAATGAATTCTTCAATTTGTGAGGGGAACACATTCACACCGCGCACGATCATCATGTCGTCGCTGCGGCCCGTGATTTTTTCCATGCGCCGCATGCTGCGCGCGGTGCCCGGCAACAAACGCGTCAGATCACGCGTGCGGTAACGGATGATGGGCAGCGCTTCTTTGGTGAGGCTGGTGAACACCAATTCGCCCATCTCGCCGTCGGCCACCGGCTCACCCGTTTCAGGATGGATGATCTCGGGGTAGAAGTGGTCTTCCCAAATGGTGGGGCCGTCTTTGGTTTCCACACACTCGCTGGCCACGCCAGGGCCCATCACTTCGGAGAGTCCATAGATGTCTACCGCGTCGATGCTCATGCGCTGCTCAATGGCGCGGCGCATGTCGTTGGTCCAGGGCTCGGCCCCAAAAATACCCAAGCGCAAACTCGACTCGGCCGCCGACAAGCCCTGACGTTCAAACTCATCGGCAATCGCCAGCATGTAGCTCGGCGTGACCATGATCAAGTCGGGCTTGAAGTCACGAATCAGCTGCACCTGGCGCTCGGTCTGCCCGCCGCCAAACGGCACCACGGTCAGCCCCAAACGCTCGGCGCCGTAATGCGCACCCAAACCGCCAGTGAACAAGCCATAGCCATAGCTCACATGCACCATGTCGCCGGGGCGCGCCCCCGCCGCACGGATGCTGCGCGCCACCACGTGGGACCACACGTCGATGTCGTTGTGGGTGTAGGCCACCACCGTCGGTTTCCCGGTGGTGCCGCTCGATGCATGAATGCGGACACACTGTTCGCGTGGCACGGCCAGCATGCCAAACGGGTAGTTGTCGCGCAAATCGGCTTTGGTGGTGAACGGAAATTTGGCCAAGTCGGTCAAGCTTTTGCAGTCGCTCGGGTGCACACCGGCCGCATCAAACTTGGCGCGGTAAGCGGGTGAGTTGGCATACGCCTGATGCAGCGTGGCTTGCAAACGCTTGAGCTGCAAGGCACGCAGCTCGTCGGTGCTGGCTTTTTCAATCGGCTCTAAGGGAAACGACTTGCCGGATGTGGATACAGGCTTCATTCGGGGATCACCGTTCCTTGAATTTGAGCGCTCTTGCCACGGAACATGGCAATCGTGTCGCCGTGTTGGTTGGTCACGCGCATGTCGTAAATGCCATGGCGACCCGACAGCGTTTGCTCCACGCCTTCGCAGGTCAGCACATCGCCCAACTTGGCAGGTTTTAAAAATTCAATGCTGCAGCCTGCAGCCACCGCCACTTTGTTGTAGCTGTTGCAGGCAAACGCAAAAGTGGAGTCGGCCAAGGTGAAGATGAAGCCACCGTGGCAAATTTGGTGACCATTCATATGCAGTTCGCGCACCGGCATGCGCAACACGGCGCGCCCGGGTTCACAAGTCAAAATTTCCATGCCCATGGTGTCTTTGGTGGCGGTGTCGACCGCAAACATGGCGGTGGCCACTTGCTGGGCCAGGGTGTGTGCGTCGGTACCCATCACTCGCCTTTGAACACCGCAGGGCGTTTTTCTAAGAAGGCACTCACGCCTTCGATGTAGTCGTGGGTACAGCCCAGCGCAGCTTGTGCGTCGCGCTCGGCATCCAGGTGTTCGCTGAAAGTGCGCGTGCCCGCATCACGCAACAAATGGCGTGTCGCCACCAAGGCTTTGGTGGGCATCACCGCCAGCTTGTCGGCCATGGCGCAGGCGGCGGCCACGCTGTCTTCGGCCACGTCCCAAATCAAACCCCAGGCCTTGGCTTGTTCAGCCCCCAGCTTGTCGCCCGTCATGGCCAAGGCCATGGCGCGTGCCATACCCAGCCGCTCCACCAACCACCAACTGCCACCCGCATCAGGGATCAAGCCGATCTTGCTGAAGGCTTGGATGAAGCTGGCGTTGGGCGCAGCAATCACGATGTCGCAGCACAGCGCCAGCGAGGCGCCGGCACCTGCGGCCACGCCGTTGATGGCCGCCAGCGTGGGCATGCGCAGGTTTTGCAATTTACGCGCCGTGGGGTTGAAGGCTTGGTCAATCACCGGGCCCGGGTTGGCACGTGCCATCAAATCGGGGCCGGGCGCAAAGTCGAACTCCGACAAATCAGCCCCTGCACAAAAGCCGCGTCCCGCACCGGTGATGACCATGGCGCGCATGGCCGGGTTGGCCTCGGCACGGTCACACGCAGCCCACAAGTCGTGGTGCATTTGGCGGGTGAAACTGTTGAGGGCTTGGGGTCGGTTGAGGGTGACGATGGCCACCTGTCCGCGCTCTTCGTACAAGACGGTGGAAGTCTCTGTGGGTGCTGTCATGGGGAAATCTCCTGCAAGAAATTTAGCATTCACCGACCGATCGGTTGGTTAATGTTTACCCTTGGTGGGCTTGGCTATAGTTGGGCCAGATTGGTTTTATTTTTTGTTTATTTGGAGTGCCCTCATGGCTTACGAATTCATCAACGTCCATACCGAAGCAGACAAAGTGGGCGTCATCACCCTCAACCGTCCCAAGCAACTCAACGCCTTGAACGCTGGGTTGATGGTGGAGTTGGGCCAAGCCCTCAAAGGCTTTGATGCTGACCCTGCCATAGGTTGCATGGTCATCACCGGCAGCGAAAAAGCCTTTGCCGCAGGGGCAGACATTGGTGCGATGGCGACCTACACCTTTGCCGATGTGTACAAAGACGACTACATCACCCGCGATTGGGAAACCATCCGCAGCATCCGCAAACCCGTCATCGCCGCAGTGAGTGGCTTCGCCTTGGGCGGTGGTTGTGAGCTGGCCATGATGTGCGACTTCATCATCGCCGCCGACAACGCCAAGTTTGGTCAGCCTGAAATCAAGCTGGGCATCATCCCTGGTGCAGGCGGCACACAGCGCTTGCCACGCGCCATCGGCAAAGCCAAGGCCATGGACTTGGCGTTGACAGGGCGCATGATGGACGTGCACGAAGCCGAAAAAGCAGGCTTGATCAGCCGCATCGTGCCGTTGGACAAATTGATGGAAGAAACCTTGGGCGCAGCCTTGATGATTTGCGACTACTCACAGCTCGCTGTTATGGCTGCCAAAGAGTCGGTCAACCGCGCGTTCGAGAGCGGCTTGGCCGATGGCGTGATGTTCGAGCGTCGCTTGTTCCACGCCCTGTTTGCCACCCAAGACCAAAAAGAAGGCATGGATGCGTTTGTCAACAAACGCAAACCCAGCTTCACCCACACCTGAGCCCTCGCCGGTCCGGCCTCTTTTCATCCACCGTTATCAAGGAAACGCCATGCGTTCTTTCTGGTTACGCCGCATCGCGGTGTTGCTCTTGTGTTGCCCTGTTTTAGTTCTGGCGCAGAGTTTTCCAAACAAACCCATCAAAGTGCTGGTGCCCTTTCCAGCCGGCGGCACGGTCGACTTCTTTGCCCGCACCTTGGCCCCCAAACTGTCCGAGGCTTTGGGCCAAACGGTGCTGGTGGAGAACCGTCCCGGCGCTGGCGGCAACATTGCCACCGAGGCTGTGGCCAAAGCGGCACCCGACGGCTACACCTTGTTGATGGGCTCAGAGATCGTGGCCATCAACACCTCGCTCTACAGCAAGCTCAACTACGACCCGCTCAAAGACCTCGCACCCATCGTGCTGGTGGGCACAGTGCCCAACATCTTGATCGTCAACCCTGCAGTTCCTGCAAACAACGTCAAAGAGTTGATTGCGCTGGGCAAAAACAAAACGGCCAACCTGTCTTACGCCTCCACCGGGCAAGGCACCTCGACGCATCTGTCCACGGAGTTGTTCAAAAACATGACCGGCATGGAGGCCGTGCACGTGCCCTACAAAGGCGGCCCACCAGCCATTGCCGACTTGCTGGGTGGGCAGGTCAACATGATGTTCATCAACATGCCCACAGGCATTGCGCATGTGCGCTCAGGCAAGGTCAAGATCTTGGCAGTGTCAAGCAAAAAACGTGTGGCGCAACTGCCCGACGTGCCCACTGTCGAAGAAGCCGGTGTGAAGGGCTTTGTCACCTATGCCTGGTCCGGCTTGTTCGCGCCTGCCGGCACGCCCCGCGAGGTGGTGACGCGCTTGAACCAAGAAGTGGTGAAGCTCTTGAAACTACCCGCCATCCGTGAGCAGTTGGCCAGCCAAGGCGCCGAAGCCGTGGGTGACACCCCAGAAGAATTTGGTCTCTTCATGCGCAATGAAGTGGCGCAGTGGGCGCACATGGTGCGCACCTCAGGCGCCAAGGTGGACTGAGCGCCACCTTGACGCTGAACGCACAGCCAGTTGTCAATGGCTGTGCGACATCGGCATGGCCTGCTCGGTGGCCGTGCCACCTGAGAGCAAGGAAGGGTCGAGCATGCCCGCAATCATGGCGATGTGGCCAAACACCAAGAACAAAGCCACGCAGGTGGCGTGCACTTTCATCTTGTGTTCGGGATCGGCGCCGTGGTTGACCCAACCAAGCTCTTGTGCAGCGATGTAAATCAGAGGCAGACCTCCGATCAAATAGCTGCCCACTGCAATCACGTCAATCGCTGTGCGCCATTCACCGGCTTGGGTAATAGGCACCACCGCCGTGGTCAGCAAATAGCCAATCACGCCGATGAAATAGACCCCCACGATCAGCCCTGCAGCGCGGTTGAGGCTGTGCACAAAGCCGCTGCGCAAGCGCGTGAATAACAAATACAACTCGGTGATGGCCAAGGTTTCCGCCAACACCACGGGTATGCCCATAAAAATCAACAAGTTCCAGGGCTGATTGACAGCCAACAACTCCATGTAATGCGTCATGTTCATACATTTCTCCAAATAAAACCGTGTGCTTGGACATTGGGATGGGCTGCCGAATCAACTGTCGCACATCAAACAGCTGAAACGACACTCGATCTGATCTTAGGCTCGATCCAAGCCTGTGTCTCGACTGAGTAAACTGCGCGCCAGCTCCAACCCACCGTCAAAGCCCCCCTAGAAACCATGACCACCAACACTTGGTACGAACGCAGCGCCTTTCAGTTCATGGCTTTGACCCTGGCGTTTGCGACGCTCTATGCCATCAACAATGCGGCCACGCCGTTTTTGTACTTGGTGCCAGGCGCTCACTTGGTTCATATTCCCAGTGGCATCAAATTTTTGATGGTGCTCATCTTCAGCTTCATGGGCGCATTGAGCATTGCGACCGTGTCACTGATGGCGGGCCTGTTTTTTTATTTTCCAAACCATCACGGTGTGAGCGTGGAGTTGGCCTTGGTCAACGCCTTGTCGCCGCTGCTCACGCTCAAACTGGTGACGGGTACGTTCAGGCTTGGGGGATTCCTTGAACATTTGAATCTCAACAGCTTGATCAAAATGGGGCTGGTCTTTTCGCTGACCAACAGCGTGCTCAATCAGTTGGTGATTTACTGGAATGGGCTGACCACCGATTTTTTATCGGGGTTGGAGGTCATGTTCATCGGTGACATCACGGGCTTTGGCATCTCTCTGATGCTCTTGAAGTTGAGCGCGCGCTTTGTCAAACGGTAGATACAACGATGTGTGTTGCTAATCCGAGGCCTCGACCGAGGGTTGACATGCCCCTCTGAAAAATCGCTATAATTTTGGCCTGTTGGTGATATAGCTCAGTCGGTTAGAGCGCAGCATTCATAATGCTGATGTCGGTGGTTCAAATCCACCTATCACCACCAAACACTGAAAACGGCCCCTGCATCTGGGGGCCGTTTTTTCTTTTTGGAGAGGGCAACAGCCGTCTGCTCAAAAAAATTCGCTGGCACTGCCGTCTTCGACGGATGTTTACCTCACAGCCTTCAAGTTCTTTCTGCCTTGGTTATCCTGACGCAAAGGAGACACACATGGAACTTTTGACCAACCCACAAGCTTGGATCGCATTTGCCACCCTCACCCTGTTGGAGCTGGTGCTGGGCATCGACAACATCATCTTCATTTCCATCTTGGTCGACAAACTGCCACGTGCCCAACAAGAAGTGGCACGACGCATTGGCCTGTTCATGGCCATGTTCATGCGCATTGGTTTGCTGCTGGTACTGGCCTGGATCGTCGGTTTGGTTGAACCGCTGTTCACTGTCATCGGTCAGCCCATCTCTGGGCGCGACATCATCTTGATCGTGGGTGGTTTGTTTCTGATCTGGAAAAGCACCGGCGAAATTCACCAGTCCTTAGAGGGCGAAGAAGATGCCATGAACAGCAGCGTCAAAGCCACCCTGACCAGCGTGGTGCTGCAAATCATGGTGATCGACCTGGTGTTCTCGCTCGACTCCATCATCACCGCCGTGGGCATGGTCGATGAAGTGGCCATCATGATCGCCGCCGTGATCACATCGGTCGGTTTGATGATGCTGTTCGCCAGCGCCATCGGCCAGTTTGTGTCGCGCCACCCTTCCATCAAAATGCTCGCCCTCACCTTCTTGGTCGTCGTCGGTGTGGTGTTGGTGGCCGAAGGCTTTGGCCACCACGTGCCCAAGGGTTACATCTACTTCGCCATGGCGTTCTCGCTGATGGTGGAGCTGCTCAACATCCGCTTTCGCAAACGCGCCTCCAGCGTGGTCCGTTTGCACCAGAACATGCCGGGGGAGTGAATGTCTGCGCCGCACAGCTTCAAAGGCAACAAACAATCCCTGCCCAGCAAGCCCTGTGCGGTGTGTCAGCGGCCCATGACCTGGCGCAAGGCCTGGGCCAAAAACTGGGAGCATGTGCTGTACTGCTCTGACGCCTGTCGCGCCCAAAAAAAGACCGTCCCATGAGCCCAACTCCGCTGCGCCATTTGGTGATCGTGTTGGGCGACCAGCTCAACCTCGACGCCACCGCCCTGCACGACTTCGACCCCCGCTGCGACGCGGTGTGTATGGCAGAGGTGATGCAAGAGTCCACCCACATTCCCTCGTCCAAACAACGCACCACCGTCTTCTTGAGCGCCATGCGCCACTTTGCGCAGACCCTGCGCGCCCAAGGCTGGCCGCTGCACTACACCGCGCTGGATGCACCTGACGCGCCCAGCACCTTGGCTGAGGCCTTGAGCCGCGCTATTGAACAACTGCGCCCCCAAGCCTTGGTGCTCACCGCCCCCGGCGACTGGCGTGTGCTGCAAGACTTGCGCGCCGTGGCACGTGATCATGACCTGCCCTTGCAACTGCGCGACGACCTGCACTTCTTCAGCACCGTGCGTGAATTTGCCGAACATGCCAAAGGCCGCAAACAACTGCGGCTTGAATACTGGTATCGCGCCTTGCGCCAAAAAACCGGCATCTTGATGGACAACGGCAAACCCGTGGGCGGGCAATGGAACTTCGACGCCGACAACCGCGCCTCCTTTGGCAAACAAGGCCCGCCGCCCATCCCCGCCCCCCAGCGCTTTGCACCGGACGCCATCACGCAAGAGGTGATGAATTTGGTGAACACCCAACTCGCAGACAACCCGGGTCAATTGAACAGCTTTGGCTGGCCCGTCACCCGCGACCACGCGCTGCTGGCCCTGCAGGGCTTCATCACGCAACGCCTGCCACTCTTTGGGCAATACCAAGACGCCATGTGGGAGGGCGAGGTGTGGCTCTACCACTCGCACCTCGCGTGCGCACTCAACCTCAAGCTGCTCAACCCACGCGAAGTGGTGCAAGCGGCTGTTGACGCCTACACACAAGGCCTGGCACCTCTGCCTGCGGTGGAAGGGTTTGTTCGCCAAATCTTGGGGTGGCGTGAATACGTGCGCGGCATTTACTGGACGCACATGCCCGAGTACCTCGAGCGCAACACGCTCAACGCACAGGCTGAGTTGCCCGCGTTTTACTGGACGGGCGACACCGACATGGCGTGCCTGCGCGACGCCATCGGCCAAACCTTGGAGCATGGCTACGCCCACCACATCCAGCGGCTCATGGTGACAGGCCTTTACGCCTTGCTGCTGGGCGTGAAACCGCAAGCCGTGCACGCCTGGTACTTGGGTGTGTATGTCGATGCCGTGGAGTGGGTGGAGCTGCCCAACACCTTGGGCATGAGCCAGTTTGCCGACGATGGCCTCATGGCCAGCAAGCCCTACGCCGCCAGCGGCAAATACATTCAGCGCATGAGCAACCACTGCCAAGGTTGCCGCTACGACCCCGCACAGTCCACCGGCGAACGCGCTTGCCCCATCACCACCCTGTACTGGGACTTCTTGATGCGCCACGCCGACACCTTGGCGAAGAACCCTCGCATGGTGATGCAAGTCAACAACCTCAAGCGCATCTCACCAGAACAGCGCGAAGCCATTACGGCGCAGGCTTTGGCGCACAGGCAGCAAATTCAAGACGTTTCTCATTGAACGTCTGTCAGCGCCCGGCGGAAGTGGCAGTTACTCGTCGAGTTTCGTACCCGCCTTATTGACAATCATTTGCCATTCCTGCGCTTCCCCCACAAGCTCGCGAGCAAATTGCTCTGGGCTGTTGCCAACACTGACAAAACCTTGGCGGATCAAAAATGATTGCGTTGCTGGTAAATCAAGAACACGCTTGAACTCGGCAGCGATACGACTGATCACCGCGGGGTCAGTTCCCTTTGCCGTCGCCAGCCCCCACCAGTTGCTCAAAATCACATTGGGAACTCCGACCTCTTTGGTGGTTGGCAGGTCAGGTGCGCCCAGCAGTCGTTCATGGTGGGCGACGGCAAGTGCTTTGATTCGCCCTGTCGTCAACTGTCCGGCGGCTACGCCGTAGCCGACCAGAAATACCTGCACCTCATTGGCCATCAGTGCTTGGACGCCGGGTGGCGAGCCTTTGAAGGGCACATGTGTCATCTTTGTACCTGTAGCCTCTGACAATGCCCATGCCGAAAAGTGTGGCGTTGTACCGGGCCCGGGTGATCCGTAGTTGAGCTTGCCATCATTGGCTTTCGCGTAACGCACAAATTCAGCATATGACCCCGAAGGTACCGATGCATTCACAAAAATCACTGGCGGTACGCTGATCAGTTTGGTCACGGGTGACAAAGTGTCCAGCGGATTGAACCCCATATTCTTGTAAACAAACTGGTTGATGACGAAATTATTCGTAGCACCCAGTACAAATGTATAGCCATCGGCTTTGGAACGAACGACTTCTTGTGTACCGATATTGCCGCCTGCTCCAGATTTGTTCTCGATCACGAGTGGCTGCCCCAATCGTTCCTGCATCACAGGTTGCATATACCGAATCAAGACATCACCGGCAGCACCCGGCGCGTAAGGAACAATGATCTTGATTGGACGATCAGGCCATGCGCACAGAGCGACACTGGGCAACATTGAAATTCCTAAGAGCAGTGAAATCGAAGTACATCGGTTCATCTTGTGTTCCCGCGTAGTGCTAAAGATCGATACGCATCAGGTCGTGCGCCAGACGCAATGGACCAGAATAATTCTTGCGGATATCCTTGACCACATCTTCCATGAGGTGCGGCCCCATCAATTCGGTCGGAAGGTGCTTGCCTGCTGCTCGCTTGAGCACAGGACTGGTTGAGTCGAAATGCCCGAAATGGGTAGCAACAACACTCTTTGCACCAGACTCTCGAGCCAGCAAACCAAGACCCAAGGGGCTGGTATGCGAGAAAGTGCCGACGCCGGTCTTTGCACGATGATCGATGAAAGACTGCGGAAATGTGCATTCGTGAATCAACAGATCAGCATCTCTTGCCAGCTCAACCATGGCAGCGCAAGGCTTGGTGTCTCCGCTAAAGGCAATTGACTTGCCCTCCACTTCCACGCGCACACCAAAACACTCGCATACCTCATGAGGCAAATGATCTACGTGAGCAGCAATGATGCGAACTTCATCATCCTCGTAGACCAAGCCAGGCGAGATTTCCCGAACATCGGGACGCACGGCCACCAAATTGGCCTGGCGCAGCGGATAGGCAGAGCGCGCCATGAAGTCGGCCTGATAAGCACCATCTTCAAAGAGATGATCACAAAAACGCTTTGTACCTTTAGGGCCTAACAACACCGGCGCATTGTTTCTGTTGAGCATCCAGCCTGAAATCACGAAATAAGGAAAGTCGCAAATGTGGTCGTGGTGTAAGTGTGTAAGAAAAACCACGCCGACATCCGCAGGATTGATATTGGCGCGGACCATCTGACGGGTTGCACCTTCGCCGCAATCCAACAGGACATGTTTGCCAGAGTCTGTCGAAATCAAGATGGAAGACTGTCCGCGATCGGGATCAGGCAATGCGGCGCCTGTGCCCAGCATGGTGATTTTCATGCAAGCCTTTCTGAGTTTGTGAGTCAGTTGCTTTCATGATACGGTGAGTCAAAATTCTTTCTAGCTCATTATTCCGATATATCGATTCGAAATTCGAATCTTTCGAAAGAGACCATCATGCATCCACAGTTAGACAACCGCATTCGATCTAAGCTGCGTGTGCGGCATTTTGAGTTGCTCGACGTCTTGGGTGAAACACTGAATATTCACAAGGCTGCACCACGGCTCAGCTTGAGCCAACCCGCGACCAGCAAGCTTTTGCATGAAACAGAAATGCTTTACAAAACGCTCTTGTTTGAGCGAGTTCCCAGAGGACTCAAACCCACCACCGCTGGACAAATCGCCATCCTCAGTGCCCGTGTCTTATTGGGTGAAATCGGAAACTCTCTGAGCGAAGCCCAATTGGTAGCCTCCGGTATTTCAGGTCTGGTGCGCATAGGGGCGCTACCCGCTGCCATCCCCACGCTCTACCAACGTGTGCTGACTCAGGCCCACGCCGTCATGCCCAAGCTGATAATTTCTGTCACGGAAGGATCGCTAGAAGGTCTTCTGGCATCACTCAGACGCAAAGAGCTCGATGTGGTGTTAGCTCGCTTGTCGGGCGAAACCCAACAGTCCTCATTTGAGACTGAACCGTTGTTTGAAGAATCGGTGTGCTTGGTCGTCCGCCCGAATCATCCTTACGCAAAAAAGCGACGTCTGGACGCCAAAGACCTCGCAAGTCAAGATTGGGTATTGCCTCCAGAAAGCGCCCCGGTTCGTCAAGAAATCGTGAGGAATTTCAACGAGGCTGGCCTGTCTTGCCCTCAAGCCTGGATAGAAACAACCTCCCTGCTATTGACAGAAACGGCCATCATGCAACACGACCTCATTGCCGCATTGCCTCAAAGTGTGGCTGAGTTGTATCAAAGACGTGGGCAATTGCGCATCTTGAAAGCCAACTTCAAAATTCATATGCCGCCTCTGGGCGTTGTAAGACGGGCAGTCGAAACGCCTTCACCCAACGTTGCAAAGCTGTTGGATGTCATCCGATCAGGTCTTCATTGAGAAGTTGTCATGGGTTCCACACATTGCATTGACTCGTTTTAAAAAGCTTTCAAAGTACACCAAAATGAAGGCTACAGCTTGGTCTACGACGTGATTGACCAACGTCTGGTAGTGATCGTGATCTCTGTGGGTCGGCGAGACCATGACGACGTTTAAATCAAGGCTTCGCAGCGGAAGTAACACGCATTCACTCATCCACGCTGCGTGCTCACTTGAAAATATCCAGATAGTTGTTGTGCGTTCCCGATAACTCAGGTACATTCAGGGCATTGCAGTATTTTTTTGCTACCTCATGCTGCAACCAAGTTCGATTTGAGCAGCGGTACTCCCAACACCGCACACCTCCACCACCCCAGACTCTCTGGGACACCACGGGTGGTCTGACTTTCTCCCTAGGCAAGCTTTTTCTGGTGACCTTCACACCGTCGCCAATGGTCATGTACCGTTGTACTTTGCAACACCATGCACCCGGGCTCTAAGTGCCCACACATCACTGGTTTTCATGTCATTAGTTTCTTCACATCCATTTGCCGTTGGCAATTTTCGGATCACACCGCTCAGCCGTTCACACGACGCGGGTCATCACACGGCCGTTCTCTCCATCCGCAGGGGTGAGGGATCGCAGACAAATGACCGCATCTACACCTTCAAACCTGAATTCAAATGTCAAGACAGCGCGCTGATGTATGCAGCAGCGCAAGGTCGTGACTGGATGACCAACCCAAGCTTGCTGGCTTGATTCCTCAGCACTCTGTTTTTAACCTGCGCCTGATTCATTCGCAAGGCGCGTTTTTTTGAAAGACTCAAAATGAGCAACAAACTTTATGTCGGCAATCTGACCTACTCGGTTCGTGACGACGATCTGCAACAACAATTTTCTGCCTTTGGCCAAGTGCAATCTGCCAAGGTGATGATGGAACGTGACACGGGCCGCTCCAAAGGCTTTGGCTTTGTCGAAATGTCCAACAGCCAAGAAGCTGAGGCAGCCATCCAAGGCCTGAACGGCAAGAACATGGGCGGCCGTGACCTGACCGTCAACATCGCGCGTCCCATGGAAGCCCGCCCACCCCGCAGCGGTGGTTTCGGCGGAGGCTACGACGGCAAGCGCAACAGCTATTGAGCGTTCACAATGCGTGAGAAAAGCCAGCGTCCATGCTGGCTTTTTTTTGGCCGCCCATTTGTGCTCGGCCACCAAGCACCCGATCCGTGGAAACAACTCACCTTGGCAGCAGGCCAGACCGTGACCACCGGCACATGCCTGGTGCCACTCGAGTTCGAACCGCAAGACACGGTATCGATCGATTTTGGTGTGTTGGGTCAGGTGAGTTGCAGCTTCAGTGCAGCGTGATGCACGCAGGGTGCTGTGAATGGCTGGATTTGCATAGCATTTGCAATACAATCAACACATGAAAACAGCCACACTTCCCCCCATCCGTGTTGCCCCTGACTTTCGGCTCGAACTCGAAGGTGTGCTGGAAGAAGGTGAGTCGTTGTCGCAATTCGTTGAGAATGCGGTTCGCAGCACG
>CANCUP010000054.1 GCA_947381325.1 Comamonadaceae bacterium | reverse complement strand
AAAAGTCTAAAACCCCGTCACTTGAAAAAGTGGCGGGGTTTTTTTGATTACCATTCGAGCACCTGAAATTTTTTGGAACTTTTCTATGTTGTCAACACGAACCGCACTCTCAGTCCTCGCGCTCGCTCTTGTGAGTGCCTGTGGAGGCGGCGGTGGCGGCGGTGTCGCTGTCAACAACTCAGCCATCATCGGTTTGACGGTAGACAACGCCACACCCACCAAGCTGGTGGTGGCCAACGCAGACAAACAAACCATTCAAACACTCACCCTCAGCAGCAATGCAGTGGCCACCTTGGCTGGTACGGCCAACACGGCAGGTTCAGCAGACGGCACGGGCACTGCAGCCAAGTTTTATGAGCCCTTTGGCATCACCTTGAGCGGTTCAGATTACTTCGTGGCTGATACCTACAACCACACCATTCGCAAACTGACCAGCGCAGGCGTTGTGACAACGCTTGCGGGCACAGCGGGCACAGCGGGTTCGACAGACGGCACAGGGTCTGCCGCTTTGTTTTATGGCCCCAAAAGTTTGGCTGTGGCTGGGCTCAACCTGTTTGTGACGGACACAAGCAATCACACCATTCGCCAAATTGTCATGAGCAGCGGTGCCACCACCACATTGGCTGGCTACGCAGGCACCCCGGGCGCGACCAATGGCACAACCTCTGCCGCACGTTTTTCAGCACCTTTTGGCATCGCCTATGACGGCACTGATTTGTATGTCACTGACACGGGCAATCACGGCATTCGAAAAGTCACCACATTGGGCGTGGTGACCCTCCTTGCGGGCAGCACGGCAGGCACAACCGGCACCACAGATGCCACCGGCACCGCTGCCAAGTTCAACACGCCCACAGGGATCGTGAGCAGTGGCACCAATTTGTTTGTGGCTGACACAGGCAACCACACCATCCGCAAAATTGACATAGCTGGCGGTGGCGTTGTGACCACATTGGCTGGCTTGGCAGGCACCTCAGGCGCCACCGATGGCACCGGCAACGCCGCGCGCTTTAACTCACCGGTTGGTTTGACGATCGATGCGGCGGGCAACTTGTATGTGGCTGACCAAAACTACACCAAGATTCGCAAGGTAGACACGACCACAGGCGCGGTCAGCACCTTGGCGGCGACCTTCTGAGCTTGTTGCTCGAACGCCGCTCGATACGCGCCTATCGCACCACGCCCGTTGCCCAAGCGCTGTTGCATGAGGTGGTGCGCTCGGCGCGTTTGGCGCCCAGTGGTGCCAATTTGCAGCCCGGCGCTTTCATCGCGGTCCAAGGTGAGGTGCGCCGCGCCTTGAGCGCCGACTTGGTGCAAGCGTGGCGAAACAAGCAGACAGAAGCCGAGGACTACAGCTACTTCCCCAGCCCCATGCCCATGGCCTTGAAGCGCCGTCAAATGGGCTCGGCCAAAGCCTTGTACGACGCGCTGGGCATTGCCCGGGAAGACCGCGTTGGGCGTGATGCGCAGTTTGAGCGCAATTTTCATTTCTTTGACGCCCCCGTCGCCCTGGTGGTGACCATTGCGCATGACCTGGGCAGCGGCTGTTACATGGACCTGGGCATGGCCTTGTATGGCCTGATGTTGGCCGCCCACGCCAAAGGCCTCTCTACCTGCGCCATTGGTGCCATGGCCTCTTACCCCAGCCTGATTCGCAGGCACTTGGGCCTGGACGGCACCTCCAAGATCGTGTGTGGCATGGCCCTGGGCTACGCTGACCCCGATGCACCGGTGAACCAAACCCGCACTGAGCGATCAGAGTTGGGGGAGTATTTCAAAACGCTGGGGTGAACCCTCAGCGCTTGGGCGAAAAGCCAAGCCGCATGGCCCACGCTCAACAACGCGCCACGATCGCCGCAGCGCCCACACCACCGGCACCGGCCACAGCCACCAAACCTTGGGCGCCCACGGCCCCATCCTGCGCCAAGTTGGCCAGCAAACGCACCAAGGCCACGGCACCCGAAGCACCGATGGGGTGACCCCGCGCCAAGCCACCCCCGCGCGGGTTGAGTTGCTCAGGGGGGATGCCCAAGGCGTGGGCAAAGCTCAAACCCTGCACTGCAAATGCGTCATGCAATTCGATGGTGTGCAAGGCACGGCATGCCGTGATGTTGGCGCGCTGTAGCGCCTGTGTGGCGGCATGCTGTGCGGCCAACAAAGGGGTGTCGGGTGCGCAGCCTGTGGAGGCGCTGCTGACCCACTGCGCCTGCGCTTGAAGGCCCAGGCGTTTGAGCGCAGGCGCACTGACCAGCAGCACAAACGCCGCGCCGTCGGCTTTGGCGGACACACCCAAGCGGCTGATGCTGCAGTCAGCACCCTGCGCACCTGCCTGTGTCTGTGAATGCGCCAATGCGAGTGCATCTGTGTGTGCCGCAGTCGGCATGCGCGCAGCGCGCTCAGGGGTGATGCTGCGCGGGTAAGGGTCGTGCAGCACACCGGCAACAGCCACGATCTCTGGCGCCATGTCTGTCTTGTGCGCCACAGCGCGTTGGTGGCTCTGTGCGGCATAGGCGTCTTGTTGCGTTCTGGTGTAGCCGTGGTGCGCGGCATAACGCGCCGCAGACAGCAACAGGTCTGGGTCGTGTGCTGGGTCTGGCGCAAAAGGCGGTCGCTCGTAGGCCACAGCCGCCTCGCCCATGTGGCGCGGGCGTGTGAGGCGAATGGGTGAGCGGCTCCAGGCTTCAACGCCACCGGCAATGACCACCGACGCTTGTCCCGAGGCGATGAGGGCTGCGCCCAGGCTGACCGCGTCCAAGCCAGAACAACATTGGGTGTCCACGCTCAGCGCAGCGCAGGTCTCGGGCAAGCCTGCCGCCAATGACACCATGCGGGCTGGGTTGCCGCCCGCACCCAAGGCGTTGCCGACCACCACCGTGTCCACCGCGGCAGGGCTGAGGCCCGCGCGGGCCAGCAGGGCGTGCACCACGGGTGCGGCGATCTCGTGGGCCTGCAGCTGAGCCAAGGCGCCTCCATGGGGCACCACAGCGCTGCGCGCCCAAGCTGCGATCAAGACAGAGGGGACAGACATGGCGGCGTGAGGGGCTCGGTGGGGGACATGTGTTGGCGCAGCATCTGCCCCAAGGCCTGGTGGTCGGTCTTGCCGCTGGGGGTGAGCGGCCAATCGGCACAGATGAAAAAGCGTTTGGGCACTTTGTAGTGCTCCAAGGTGTCGCGGCAGCTGCTGGCCAGCGCCAAGGCGGTGGGCAAAACTTGGCCGGGTTCAGTCAACAGCGGCTTGATCACGGCCACCACGTGTTGACCGCGCACAGGGTCGGGCAGGCCGTGCACCGAGGCGTGGGCAATCCAGCCGGTGGCACACAGCGCAGCCTCAACTTCTTCGGGGAACAGGTTTTTGCCTTGCGTCACCAGCATGCGGTTCTCGCGGCCCACCAAACACAGATAGCCGTGGTCGTCGAGGTAGCCCATGTCGCGCACCGACAGCCAGTCGCCGTCGCGCAAGGCGGCGGTGTTGTCGGGGCGTGCCCCCACATAGTCCATGAACAGCATGGGACTGCGCACATAAATCAGCCCAGCGTTGCTCGGGGAGGCTGTCCCAGACGGTGGACGGATGTCGAGCTCCACGCCTGCAAAGGGCCGACCCACCGCTTGCGCGGGCGCGTCTTCGTCGGCATGCATCCAGGCGATGAAGCTGGTCTCGGAGGCCCCATAAAACTCCACCACTTGGGCCTGGGGAAACAAGGCTTGGAGTTCGGGGGTGCGCTCGCGCATCCAGCGGGCGCCGCTGATCAACAGCAAGCTCAAGCCCGTGATGGGGGGCAGGGCGCGGCGCGCGGCGAGTTCCAACATCATCACCAACTGGCTGGGCACAGCCACCAAGCAGGGTGTGTGGCCCTTGCGCAAGGTGTCGAGCGCTCGTGATGCAGAAAAACGCGCTTGCACCACCGCCCCGGCCCCCGTCCACAGCCCCAGCAACATGCCAAATAAAAACAGCGAGTGCGACACCCGCCCGGGCGCCAACACGCGCGTTTGTGCCGCTGTGCCAAAGGTGTCCACACAGACTTGAAAGCTCTCGGTCCACGACCGGTGGTGGCGCTGAAAGCCCTTGGGCATGCCGGTGCTGCCCGAGGTAAAACCAATGTAAAACGGTGACTCAGCCGTGTCGCCTGGCAGGGTGTTGTGCTGCGCGCCTGTGGTGCAGACGCTGTGCTGCACCCGCTCACGGGTGGCCAGGGGCCAATCGGGGTCGCTCACGGCGGCGCATCGGCCGCTGGCGATGATGGCCAAAAAATCCACCACTTGCAGCAAGGTCGACAAGCCCTCGTTGACAAACACCGTGGCCGGGGCCTGCGCATCGGCCAAAGCTTGCGCGCCTTGCGTGACCGCTGCATGCAGTTGGGCAAAACTCAAACCGGTGCTGTCGTCTTCCAGCGCCACCGCGTCGCCACGCACACGGGCCCAATGGGCCAAGGGGCCATGCACCGTGTCGTGCGCGAGCGAGGCCCGTGTCAAATGGTGTGTCCCCCAAAACGCCAGTCGGGCATGCCACGTGCCACGGTGTGCACGACCATGGCGCACAGGCCGCACTTGATCAGGTCACCGGGCACAAACGCCAAGGTGCCCAGCAGCGCTTGCGGCCAACTGAGCTGGGCCAACACCACCAAGCCCACCACGCCGCAGACATGCACCACCCCCAGCCCGCCCAATGCCGCGGCGATGAAGGCGCTGACCATGGCGCTGCGGGGTGAGCGGCTGGGCAAGAGCGCCATCAGCCACCCCGTGACCAGCGCCCCCAAGGGCCAACCCAACAAATAACCGCTGGAGGGCGCAAAAAACACCCCCAAGCCGCCGCGCCCACCCGACAGCAAGGGCAGGCCCAGCGCCACGGCAAACAGAAACAACAGCAAGGCCTGCAGGCCGCGTTTGGGCCCCAGCATGCAGCCCGCCAACATGACGCCCAGGGTTTGCAGTGTGATGGGCACCCCCAGGGGCAAATCAATTTTGGGGATCAAGCCCAACACCGCCAAGAAGGCGGCAAACAGGGCAATCAAAGGGGTGGCGCGCAGAGAGGAATTCACAATGACTTCAAGGGGTAAATGTGGCGTGTTGGAGGCTGTCTGGCTCATCGGCCAAGACGCAGTTCAAGTGTATCTGCCACCCTGCGTGCCGAGCGCAGCATCTGAATGGTCAAAGGCGCCAACAAACGCACGCCACCGGGCTGGCCGGTGCGCACGCGGTGCGCATCATCGAGCCGCTGCCAGAGCACAAAAAAATGTTCGATGAAACGCAGCATGAGCGCCAGTTGCAAAGCCAAGCGGTCAACCCGAATGCCAAGGTGCGCCAGAGGGGAGAGCCAGCGCTCGAACACATCGAGCAGGTCACTGTAGCGCGTGGTCAAGGTCAAGGCCACGCCCATCAAGGCGGTGCTCAGCAAGCGCAGCGCACTAGTCACGCCGAGCATGGGGTGCTGCATGAGTGCATGAAAACCCAGCACCAACAAGCCAGCCAGCACCAGTGAAACCAACAACTTCGTGGCTCCCCGGGTGGCACGCCCCAATGACGCCCACATCACGGCGCACAGCAGCATGCTGGGCAGCAGCACGTCCACACGGTCGGTGAAAAAAAGCGCGGCGCCCATCAAGGCCAGCATCAGCAGCTTGAGCCCGGCCGGTACGGCATGCAGCCAGGTGCGGTGTTCGCTGTAGAGGCTTCCCATGGCCCAAGCCCTCAACTGGCTCGCGCACTGCGCGCGGCCACATCGGCTTCGTAGGCGGCGCACACCGCTGGGCCTGGTCCGTCGAGCCGCACAGCGCCTGCGTCGAGCCAAATCACGCGCTCAAAGTGGCGAATGTGATGCAGCACATGGGTGGAGATGAGGATGTGTTGTGGCGCATGGGCCACTTCGTGGTCGAGCTGTGCCTGGCCCGGTAAGTCGAGGTTGGAAAACGGCTCGTCCAGCAGCAACAAGCCATGCGAAGCGATCAGCAAAGACAGCCAACACACGTGCTGGCGTTGCCCTTGGCTCAAGCTGCTAATCGCGCGTTCGGCCCATGCGCCCAAGCCGCGTACGACCAACCAATCACGGGCCTGCACACGTGCTGCTTGGCGCGACACGCCAGAGGCTTGCAAGCTCAAGCCCAACTCTTCTTCCACCGTGGGAAAGATGATTTGTTCGTCGGGGTTTTGAAACATCATGCCCACCGACGACGGCCCCTGCACTCGGACATGGCCGCTCTGGGGTCGGTCCAAGCCACAGATGAGTCGAAACAGACTGCTTTTGCCCGCGCCGTTGTCGCCAATCAGGCCAATGCGACGCTGCGTCAAATCCAGGCGCAAGCCGTCAAACACCGTGGTCGCGCCGCGCACCAAGGTGATGTTGTCGAGTTGCACGCGCACGCCATCGAGCCCCTTGCTCGCAGGGGTAGATGGGTACAAAGGCGCAGGGGCTGTCGGCATGGCAGTGTGAGATGGGTGGGCCCAATTATCGACAACAAAAAATGCCAAGCAGCCGCATGGCTGCAGAGTCAATGCCGAGACACGGCGCGCAGATTCCACAGGTATGCTTGGGCGCCCGTGCAGGCTGCCTGAGACAGCGCAGCCTGGCCACTGGCCCTGCACGCCCTGTTTCATTCTCTGGAGACTTTCATGAGCCCCCTTCAATTGGCACGCCGAAAGAGCTTGTCATTCTTCTTGGTCGCACTGCCGCTGATGGCTTTGCAAGCCTCCACCGTCTGGGCCCAAGCCTATCCGAACAAACCCATCAAGTTCATCATCACCCACGCCGCAGGCGGCTTGCCCGACACGGTGGCGCGCATCTACGCCCAAAAGTTGACCGAGCGCTTTGGCCAAGCGGTGGTGGTGGAAAACAAGACGGGTGCCAATGGCATGGTGGCGGCACAAGCCATCGCGATGGCGCCCAAAGACGGCTACACCTTCATGGTCACCGATGGGTCAACCTTCTCCATCAACCCCGTCATCCACAAGAACCTCAGCTACGACTACAAGCGCGACTTCGTGCCGGTCTCGTTGGCCGCCCGTGCGCCTTTGTATTTGGCGCTCAACCCCCAAACGCCAGCCAGCAATTTGCGTGAGTTGGTCGCCTTGGCCAAGGCCAAGCCCGGCGCGTTGACTTACGGCTCCTCGGGCATTGGCAGCACCCACCATCTGACCATGGAAGCTTTCAAGTCGGCGCTGGGCTTGGACATCGTGCATGTGCCGTTCAAAGGCTCTGGGCAATCTGTGCCCGCCTTGATCGGCGGGCAAGTGGACATGCTGTTCTCTGCCCTGCCGTCTTTGTCGGGGTTTGTCAAAAGCAACCAAGTCCGCTTGATTGGCAGCAATGCGGCCAAACGCTCGGCGCAAGAGCCCCAAGTGCCTGCCATTGCCGAGTTGATTCCCGGTTTTGATTTCGCCCCCACTGTGGCTGTGTTTGCAGCTGCCGGCACACCGCAAGCGGCGATTGACCGCATCAGCGCCGAGATTTCGGTGGTGGCCAAGATGCCCGATGTGGTGCAGATTCTCAGCAACGCAGGCATCGAGGCTGTGGGCAGCAGCGCCGCCGACTTGGGCCGCGTGATGAATGACGAGATTGAACGCTTGGGCAAGACCGTTCAAAGTGCCAACATCAAATCGGAGTGACCATGAGCAGATTGAATTTGAGCTTTGCGTGTTGGAACTACGACCGCACCCGCGCCTTGATGGATGGCACGGTCAAGGTCGATGGCATCGACCTGAATTACCTCAACCTGCCCGTGGAGGAAACTTTTTTCCGCATGGCACGTTTCCGTGAATTTGACTTGGCAGAGATGTCGTTGTCGTCTTACTGCGTCACGCTCTCCAAGCCAGAGCGTCCGTTTGTGGCCTTGCCGATTTTTCCCTCGCGTTTTTTCCGCCATTCGTGCATTTACGTCCATGCCAACAGCGGCATTCGCGAACCCAAAGATTTGATTGGCAAGCGCATTGCCAGCCCTGAATACCAAATGACCGCACCGGTGTGGATTCGGGGCATCTTGTCCGATCACTACAACGTGCCCGTCGATGCGCAGCCGTATTTGTATGGCGGCGAAGAAGAGGTGGGGCGGATTGAAAAGATGAAGTTGGAGCTGCCGCCCAACATCCAAGTCAGCCCGATTGGGCCGCACCAAACCTTGTCGCAAATGCTCCATGACGGCGAGTTGGACGCGCTCTACACCGCGCGCATGCCCTCGTCGTTTTTGAAGGGCGATGGCAAGGTCAAGCGTTTGTTTGAAGACTACCCCGAGGTCGAGCGCCGCTATTACCGCGAGACCGGCATTTTCCCGATCATGCACACCGTGGTGATGCGCCGCGAGGTGTACGAAGCCAACCGCTGGATCGCGCAGTCCCTGACCAAGGCCTTCATCGAGGCGCAGCGCCACACCTACGAAGACTTGAAAGACACCGCCGCGCTCAAAGCCATGTTGCCTTGGTTGTCGGCCCACGTGGATGAAACCCAGCGCGAATTTGGCGACGACTGGTGGCCCTACGGTTTGGAGAAAAACATCAAAACCCTGGACACCTTCACCCGTTACCACCACGAGCAAGGCTTGTCACCGCGCAAACTCGATGTGCACGAGTTGTTCGCGCCCGAGTCGCTCGAAGCCTTCAAGATCTAAGACGATCTGTCTTCCAAGAACAAAGGCCGCATTTGCGGCCTTTGTTGTTCTCGTCAAGCGCAACTGCGTGCAGGGCTCAGTCGGCTCGGATGCCGGCATACGCCGCCACACGCGCCCAGCGCACCAGCTCAGCACGCATGAAGTCGGTGCCTTCTTCGGGGGTGGTGAAGAAGGCTTCAAAGCCCAGCTTGTCGAACTTGGCTTTCATCTCAGGGGTCTTGCCCACTTTCACAAAAGCCGCGTTGAGTTTTTTGATGACGGCCGGTGGTGTGTTGGCGGGCGCATACACCGCAAACCAGTTCGAGAACTCGGCGCCTTTGTAGCCCAGCTCCAACAGCGTGGGCACATTCGGCAGTGCGGGGTAGCGCTGCGGAAAGGCCACGGCCAGCGCGCGGATGCGGCCTTGTTGGATGTAGGGCAGTGCGTTTTGTAAGGGGCTGAACATGTAGCTCAGCTGGCCGCCCACCAAATCGGTCATCGATTGCGATTGGCCTTTGTAGGGAATGTGGTTGGTCTTGGTGCCTGCGAGTTGGTTGAACAACTCGGCATGAAAGTGCTGCGGACTGCCCATGCCCGCCGAGCCAAAGTTCAACTCGCCCGGATGGGCTTTGGCCAAGTCAACAAACTCGCGCAGCGTGTTGGCTTTGACCGAAGGATGGACCACCATCACCACGCCGGTTTGCCCAATCAGGGTGACGGTCTGCAAGTCTTTCAGCAGGTCGTAGGGCAGTTTGTTGAACACGGCCACGTTGGTGGCAATGGTGGCGGGCGAGACCAGCAAGGTGTAGCCATCGGGCTTGGCCCGCGCCACCATCTCGACGCCAATGTTGCCGCCCGCACCCAAGCGGTTCTCCACGATCAGGTTTTGGCCAAGCTCTTCGCCGACTTTTTGACCCAAGGTGCGGGCCAGCAAATCGGTGCCGCCGCCAGCGGCCACAGGCACGATCACTTGGATGGGTTTGTTGGGAAAGCCTTGTGCGTTGGCCAGTCCCAGCAAGCCACCTAAACACCACGCACACACAATTTTTGAATAAATACGGTTCACCATGTCTCCTTGGGGGCTGTCTTGAGCACGTGCAGCCATTACGATTTGCGAATCTATTGGAGGATATCAAATGGTTTCGCAAGTTCTGTCAGATTTGGTGGTGGCCAACCACATCTTGGTCAACGAAGGCGTGCTCGATGGGTTTGGCCACATCAGTGTGCGCGACCCCAGCAACCCTGAACGTTTCTTCATTGCCCGCAGCATGGCGCCTGCCTTGGTGACCTTGGAAGATTTGGTCTCGGTCGACTTGGACGGCGTGGTGCACGACGCCCAAGGTCGTCACACCTATGTGGAGCGCTTCATCCACAGCGAAATATTCCGGGCCCGTCCTGAGGTGATGTCCATCATCCACAGCCACTCACCGGCTGTGATTCCGTTTGGGGTGACCGGTGCGCGTTTGCGCCCCATCTGCCACATGAGTGGCTTTTTGGGTGCCGTCACCCCCGTCTACGAAATTCGCCACAGCGCGGGTGAAACCTCTGACTTGTTGATCCGCAACCAAGCCCTGGGCGTGTCCTTGGCGCAATGCTTGGGTCAAGCCAATGTCGCCTTGATGCGCGGTCACGGCAGCGTGACAGTGGGCACCTCGATCCAACAAGCGGTCTACCGTGGCATCTACACCGAGAGCAATGCGCGCTTGCAATCGCTGGCAGCCCCCTTGGGCGAGATCACCTTCTTGACCGATGCGGAAGCCCAAGCCACGTCCGACATGAACGACCAGCACTTGGACCGTCCATGGCAGATGTGGAAGCGCAAGGCCTTGGCCAATCCTTTTTAAAACCATGCCTCGGTGGTGCCAAGCGCGCCACCGAAGTGGCTGCCAATTTTCAAGGGTAAAGGCCGCGCAATTCACGCGCTTGCAGGATGCGCGTGCAGGCCACAATGAAGGTGGCCGTGCGCAAGCTCACACGATGGGTTTGCGCCACGTGCCAAATGCCGTCAAAGGCCTCGCGCATGATGCGCACCAAGCGCGCGTTGATGTCGGCTTCGGTCCAAAAGAAGCTCGAAAAGTCTTGCACCCATTCGAAGTAGCTCACCGTCACACCCCCGGCGTTGGCAATCACATCGGGCACCACCAACACATGGCGTTCGGCCAAGATGTCATCGGCCTCGGGGCTGGTGGGGCCGTTGGCACCTTCAATCACCAAGCGTGCTTGGATGCGCGCGGCGTTGTGGACCGTGATCTGGCCTTCCAAGGCCGCAGGAATGAGCACATCGCAAGCGACGTCCCAAAACAGATCGGGGGCCAAGGGCTCTGCGGCAGAAAAACCAGCCACACCGCCGTGTGTGTGAACGTGTGTTTGCAAGGCGGCCACATCCAGCCCCGCACCGCTGAACACCGTGCCACTGTGGTCTTGCACCGCCACCAAGATGGCGCCGGCTTGCACAAACAGTTGGGCGGCCACGCTGCCCACATTGCCAAAGCCTTGAACTGCCAGCCTGGCACCTGGAACAGAGAGGCCGATTTTTTGCGCTGCCTCCAGCCCCACGGTGTAGACGCCGCGCCCGGTGGCCTCGCGTCGACCCAATGAGCCGCCCAGTGCGATGGGTTTGCCTGTGACAACGCCCGTGGATGTGCTGCCTTCGTTCATGGAGTAGGTGTCCATCATCCACGCCATGATGCGCTCATCGGTGTTCACATCGGGTGCAGGAATGTCTTTGCTTGGCCCAATGATCACCCCGATCTCGCTGGTGTAGCGACGGGTCACGCGCTCTAACTCGCCCAGCGACAACAGCTTGGGGTTCACGCGCACGCCGCCCTTGGCGCCACCAAAGGGCAGATTGACGGCAGCGTTTTTCACCGACATCCAGGCAGAAAGCGCCATCACCTCCGACAAGGTCACGTCTTGGTGAAAACGCACACCGCCTTTACCCGGCCCGCGCGATGTGCTGTGCTGCACACGGTAGCCCTCGAAGTGGGCCACGGTGCCGTTGTCCATGAGGATGGGCACATCCACGATCAGCATGCGTTTGGGGCGCTTGAGTGTCTCTACCCACCGCGACAGATTGCCCAGATAAGGCGTGACGCGATCCACCTGTTGCAAGTAGGTGCCCCAAGGGCCCAAATGGTCGGCTTGCAGGTAAGAGGGCAAGCTGTTTGGTGTGAAGGCGGGGGTCGACACAGGCGGGTTCAAGAGGGGCATGGGCGCTTTGGGGAAGAGTTGAACAAGGATCGAAAAGGCGTAACTTATGTGGATACGGGGTCTGTGTCCAAGGCCAATATCGCCTGGGTCTATGCTTAATTCACATGCCTTGGTGTGCAAGAGGGTGTCGCACCGCACAGGTCACGCATAATGAAATATGGAAACAAAATGGTTAGAAGACTTTGTGAGCCTGGCAGAAACGAGGAGTTTCAGCCGCTCAGCACTGCTGCGTCATGTCACCCAGCCTGCGTTTTCACGACGCATCCAAGCCTTGGAGGCCTGGGCCGGCACCGACTTGGTCGACCGCAGTTCTTACCCCACCCGCTTGACCTTGGCCGGTGAGACATTACGCTGCCAAGCGATGGACATCTTGCAGTCCTTGGCGTCTGCCCACGCCATGCTGCGCGGCCATCCCTCGACGGGCGAGGAAGTGGTGGATTTCGCCGCGCCGCACACCCTGGCCTTTACTTTTTTTCCTGCTTGGATCACCGGGCTGCAGTGCCATTTTGGTGAGTTCAAAAGCAGCTTGACTGCACTCAATGTGCATGACGCTGCGCTGCGTTTGGTGGAAGGGGGGTGCGATGTGCTCATCACCTACCACCACCCGTCTCAACCTTTGCAACTGGACCCCCATCGGTTTGAGATGGTCAGCTTAGGTGGTGAGGTGTTAGCCCCATTTGTGAAAACATCAGACCAAGGCGCCCCTTTGTTCAATTTGCCCGGTGAATCGCAAGCCCCTGTTCCCTACTTGGCTTACTCTTCTGGGGCCTATCTGGGCCGTGTGGCCGATTACCTTGTGCAAGGGGCCAAGGCAGCCATTCACTTGAACCGGGTTTACGAAACCGACATGGCCGAAAGCCTCAAAGCGATGGCCTTGGAAGGACATGGCGTGGCGTTTTTGCCAAACAGCGCTGTGCACAAGGAAGTTGCCACACACAAGCTCACGCGCTTGCGCCTGGCCAACAAAGAGTTCGCACTGGAGGCCACCTTAGAGATCCGGGCTTACCGCGAAAAACCTCAGCAATTCAGGCCGCCCACCTGCAGGAAAGAGGCGCTTTGGGCTTATTTGATGGCCCAGACCTTGGGGACCCCGACACACCTTCATTCACACATGCCTGCGCTGCAAAGCGCGCAAGTGGACCCGGCATGGACGTCCTTGCGTTGCTGACATGACTGAGGTCTTATGCTTTTTGAGCATACTGACCGTATGAATTGGAATTTATTTTCAGGGTTCGCTGGTAGCTGCCGCATGAACTTACTGATTTCTAATACAGTTCAGCTTTATCTTTCACTCGGAGCCAACTCATGAAGAAGCAGTTTTTCGCCCTTGCCCTGGCCACTTTGGTGGCTGGTGGCGTCCAAGCCCAAGCCAATGACACCATCGCCAAGGTCAAAGCCTCTGGCAGCGTGACCATGGGTGTGCGGGACTCCTCAGGTGCTTTGTCTTACACCTTGGGCGACGGCAAGTACGTGGGTTATCACGTGGAGATTTGCCAGCGCATCTTGGCCAACCTTGAAAAAGCCGTCGGCAAAAAACTCGAGGTCAAGTACCTGCCGGTCACCTCACAAAACCGTTTGCCCTTGGTGCAAAACGGCACCGTGGACATTGAGTGTGGTTCGACCACCAACAATCTGGCGCGCCAAAAAGACGTAGCCTTTGCCTTCACCACCTATGTGGAAGAAGTGCGCATCGCCGTGCGTGCCAACTCGGGCATCACCGCCATCGCACAGTTGAATGGCAAAAACGTCGCCACCACCACTGGAACCACCTCGGTGCAATTGCTGCGTAAAAACGAGCGCGCCACCGGCGTGGACTTCAAGGAAGTGTTTGGCAAAGACCACGCCGACAGCTTCTTGCTGCTGGAGTCGGGCCGCGCCGATGCGTTTGTGATGGACGGCCAAATCTTGGCCGGCAACATTGCCAACAGCAAGTCGCCTGCGGATTTCAAAATTGTGGGTGAGGTCTTGAGCGTCGAGCCCATCGCCATCATGTTGCGCAAAGACGATCCAGCATTCAAGAAAATGGCGGACGACACCATCAGCGCCTTGGCCAAGTCGGGTGAGTTGGCCAAGCTCTACGACAAGTGGTTTGTGCAACCCATCCCACCCAAAAACATCCGCATGAACATGCCAGCCAGCGACGCCAACAAAGCCGCCTGGGCCACGCCGAACGACAAACCGGTGGAAGAGTACGTGAAGAAGTAAATCGATGGCACTTGATTGGCAGGTTTTCTTAGAGGACGACGGCGGCGGACGCACCTACCTCGAGTGGATGTTCGACGCCTGGGGTTGGACCTTGTCGGTGGCTGGCAGCGCTTGGCTGGTGGCCATGGTGGTGGGGGCCCTGATGGGCACCCTGCGTACCTTGCCACCCGACCATGCGCTCAACCGCAGCCTCACGCGGATCGCCAATGCTTGGGTGGAGTTGTTTCGCAACATCCCCTTGCTGGTGCAAATCTTCCTCTGGTACTTCGTGTTGCCCAAAGTGTTTCCGGTCATGCAACAGGTGCCGGGGTTTGCACTGGTGGTGCTGGGCTTGGGCTTTTTCACCTCGGCGCGCATTGCTGAACAAGTGCGGGCAGGCATTCAAGCCTTGCCACGCGGCCAACGCCATGCGGCCATGGCGATGGGCTTTACCACCTGGCAGACCTACCGCTACATTTTGTTGCCCATGGCGTTTCGCATCATTTGGCCGCCGCTCACCAGCGAGTCGATGAACTTGCTGAAAAACTCGTCGGTGGCCTTTGCGGTATCGATTGCAGAGCTCACCATGTACGCCATGCAGGTGCAAGAAGAAACCTCTCGCGGGGTAGAGGTCTACCTGGCGGTCACTGCGCTCTACACCGTGTCGGCCTTTGGGGTGAACCGTGTGATGGCATGGGTGGAGCGGCGCCTGCAAATTCCGGGGCTCACGGTGGCCACCTCATCGGGCGGGGGGCACTGAACATGGGCGGTCTAGACCTTACCTTCCTCGACTGGGACATCCTGAGCAAATTCGTCTCCAAGGGCTTGTTCTTCAGTGTCGAGCTCACCATCGTTGCCACCCTCGGCGGCGTGCTGTTTGGCACCCTGCTTGCGCTCATGCGCTTGTCGGGCAGCAAGTGGCTGGCCACGCCTGCGGTGGTCTATGTCAATGGCATGCGCTCGATCCCGCTGTTGATGGTGATCTTGTGGTTCTATTTGTTGATTCCATCTTTGATTGGTCGCCCCATTGGTGCCGAGCTGTCGGCCACCATCACCTTCGTGGCGTTTGAGGCGGCGTACTTCAGCGAGATCATGCGTGCAGGCATTCAGTCCATCCCGCGTGGTCAGGTGTTTGCCGGTCAGGCCTTGGGGCTGACCTATGGACAGAACATGCGCTTGGTGGTCTTGCCGCAAGCCTTTCGCAACATGCTGCCGGTGTTGTTCACGCAAACCATCATCTTGTTCCAAGAAACCTCCTTGGTCTACGCCATTGGCGCCTACGACTTGCTCAAAGGCTTTGTCACCGCCGGCAAGATTTATGGCCGGCCCGAAGAGGCCTACTTGTTGGCCGCTGTGGTGTATTTCGTCATTTGTTACGGCCTGTCGGCCTTGGTGCGGCGCTTGCAAGCGCGCATCGCCATCGTCCGTTGAGCCTGTGGAGAAGCCCTGTGATTGAACTCAAAAACGTCTCCAAGTGGTACGGCCCTGTGCAGGTGCTCACCAATTGCTCCACCACCATCCAACGTGGTGAAGTGGTGGTGGTCTGTGGCCCCTCGGGATCGGGCAAATCCACCCTCATCAAAACCATCAACGCCCTTGAGCCGTTTCAGCAAGGCGAGATTTTTGTCGATGGCGTGGCCGTGCACGGCAAAGACACCAACCTGCCCCAACTGCGCAGCCGTGTGGGCATGGTGTTTCAGCACTTCGAGCTGTTCCCTCATCTGTCGGTCACCGAGAATCTCACCATGGCGCAAGTCAAGGTGCTGGGGCGCAGCGCCGAGGAGGCGCGCGCGCATGGTCTGAAATACCTGGAGCGCGTGGGCCTGATGGCGCACAAAGACAAATTTCCAGGCCAGCTCTCCGGTGGTCAGCAGCAACGCGTGGCGATTGCCCGAGCCTTGAGCATGGACCCGATCGTGATGCTGTTTGACGAACCCACCTCCGCCCTTGACCCCGAGATGGTGGGCGAGGTGTTGGATGTGATGGTCGACCTGGCCCATGAGGGCATGACCATGATGTGCGTGACCCACGAAATGGGCTTTGCCCGCAAGGTCAGCAGCCGCGTGATCTTCATGGATGTGGGCGGCAAGATCTTGGAAGACTGTTCCAAAGACGAGTTCTTCAACCACCCCGAAAACCGCCAGCCCCGCACCAAAGAGTTCTTGAACAAGATCTTGCAGCACTGATCGAAGACAATGGTGGGCATGACGCAAGAACTCACCATCACTCGCCCTGACGACTGGCACCTGCATGTGCGCGACGGCGCCGCTTTGAACACCGTGGTGCCTCATACCGCTGCCGAATTTGGTCGGGCCATCATCATGCCCAACCTCAAGCCGCCGGTCACCACCGCGGCGCAGGCCTTGGCCTACAAACAGCGCATCCTGGCCGCTGTCCCTCAAGGTGTGAGCTTTGAGCCCTTGATGACGCTCTACCTCACCGACAACCTGCCTGCCGACGAAATCGCCCGCGCCAAAGACGCGGGTGTGGTGGCCGCCAAGCTCTACCCCGCAGGTGCCACCACCAACAGCGATGCCGGTGTGACCGATTTGCGCAAGACCTACAAGACCTTGGAGGCCATGCAACAAGCAGGCATGTTGCTGCTGGTGCATGGCGAGGTGACGTCCAGCGACATTGACTTGTTCGACCGCGAAGCGGTGTTCATCGACACCCAGCTCATCCCGCTGCGTCGCGACTTTCCTGAACTCAAAATTGTGTTCGAGCACATCACCACCCGCGAAGCGGCGCAGTATGTGGCGCAAAGTGATGCCTTCACAGCAGCCACCATCACCGCGCACCACTTGCTCTACAACCGCAACGCCATCTTCACGGGTGGCATTCGCCCGCATTTCTATTGCTTGCCCGTCTTAAAGCGCGAGGTGCACCGCCAAGCCTTGGTGCAAGCCGCCACCAGTGGCTCGCCCAAGTTCTTCTTGGGGACCGACAGTGCGCCTCACCCAGCCCACCTCAAAGAACATGCCACCGGCTGCGCCGGTTGCTACACCGCGCATGCAGCCATGCCGCTGTATGCCGAGGCCTTTGACAACGCGGGCGCGTTGGACAAGCTCGAAGGCTTTGCCAGCTTTCATGGTGCCGACTTTTACGGCTTGCCGCGCAACAGCGGCACGCTGACCCTGCGTCGCGAAAACTGGACACCGCCCGAGAGCTTTGCGTTTGGTGACGCCGAACTCAAGCCGCTGCGCTCTGGCGAGTCGCTGTCTTGGCGCGTGGTCTGACGCCTGCACCCAGCACCTTTGCCGGTGCGGTGTTGGCGGACATCGATTGGGCACAACCGTGGTTTGCGCCGTGGCAACAGCGGGGTGAACAAGTGGCCCAAGACGCGCTGCGCTTGCACAGCGTGGCGCAAGCGCTGAACCATCTCAGCCGCCACGAATCGCACAGCACACCAGCCAATCAGTTCGTCGCGCAATCCGAGCTGCCCACCACCCAAGCCTACGAAGACTTCATCTTTCAGCATGGCCGTGTGCCCACGCGCGATGGCTTGCACGACTTTTTCAATGGGCTGTGCTGGCATCGGTTTCCGCTGGCCAAACAGCGCCTCAACGCGTTGCAAGCGGCCGAGATTGCGCACCAAGGCGTGGGCGCCACCCGTGGCCCGGTGCGCGATGCCTTGACGCTGTTCGACGAAAACGCCGTCTTGCTGCAACTGCCCGATGCACTGTGGCAGGCCCTGCAAGCGCGCGACTGGCGCCGCTTGCTGGTGGACCAACGCGCCCAATGGCAAGACGTGCACATCGTGCTGTTTGGCCATGCCTTGTTGGAGAAATTGGTCACGCCTTACGTGTCCATCACCGGTCATGTGTACCGCATCGCGCCCGAAGTTGACGCCCGTCACGATGCGGCCTTGGACGAGTGGTTGAGCCGTGATTTGCAGCCCGAAAAGCTCGCCACCAAACCGTTTGAGCCCTTGCCTGTGTTGGGCGTGCCGGGTTGGTGGCCGGCCAACGAAGCCCCTGGCTTTTATGACAACGCGCAGGTGTTTCGTCCTAAAAACCGTGGGGCTATCTTGTGATGCACTTGAAGTGAGGCGCTTTGTGCCTCATATTCACGCTCAGTGCGCCAACCGGCGTGCTGAACAAGCAAAGGAACCTCACGCATGAAACGCATTCTTCTGTTCGTCCTCACCAACCTCGCCGTCATGGTGGTGCTGGGGGTCGTCGCCAGTTTGCTGGGTGTCAACCGCTACCTCACCGCCAATGGCTTGAACCTGTCGGCCTTGCTGGGCTTCTCGTTGGTCATGGGCGTTGGTGGCGCCATCATCTCGCTCTTGATGAGCAAGTGGATGGCCAAAATGTCGACGGGGGCTGAAGTCATCACCCAAGCCCGCAACCAAGACGAAGCTTGGATCTTGGACACGGTGCGCCGTTTGTCCGAGCGCGCTGGCATTGCCATGCCCGAGGTCGCCATTTACGACGGCGAGCCCAACGCCTTTGCCACCGGCGCGTTCAAAAACTCGGCCTTGGTGGCGGTGTCCACAGGTTTGCTGCAAGGCATGACACGTGAAGAAGTCGAAGCGGTGTTGGGCCACGAAATTGCTCACATCGCCAACGGTGACATGGTCACGCTCACCCTCATTCAAGGGGTGCTCAACACCTTTGTGGTGTTCTTGAGCCGCGTGGTGGGCTACTTTGTGGACGGCATGTTGCGCAAGAACGATGAGCAATCCAGTGGTCCTGGTATCGGCTACTACATCACCAGCTTTGTGCTCGACATCGTGCTGGGCTTTGTGGCCAGCATGATCGTGGCCTGGTTCAGCCGTCAGCGCGAGTTCCGCGCCGA
>CANCUP010000053.1 GCA_947381325.1 Comamonadaceae bacterium | reverse complement strand
ATTGGCTACCTCACCTTGGACCGGCAAAGCCGCACCTTGAGTGGCGGTGAGGTGCAGCGCATCAACCTGACCACGGCCCTGGGCACCTCGCTGGTCAACACCTTGTTTGTGCTGGATGAGCCGAGCATTGGCTTGCACCCGCGTGACATACACCGCATCAACCTGGCCATGTTGCGCTTGCGCGATGCCGGCAACACCTTGGTGGTGGTAGAGCATGACCCAGCGGTGATGCTGTGCGCCGACCGCATTTTGGACATGGGCCCTGGCCCTGGGGTGCGCGGTGGCAGCATTGTGTTTGACGGCACGCCCGAAGCCTTGAAGTCGGCCGACACCCTCACCGGTGCCTACCTAGGCGCGCGCAAAACCATTGGCCTAGGGCTCAAGCGCTTGGTCACCGACAACACACCGCGTTTGATTCTGGAAGGTGCGCGCGAACACAACCTGCAAAACTTGTTCATCGAGTTCCCGCTGCAACGCTTGGTCTGTGTGACCGGTGTCAGCGGCTCTGGCAAATCGACCCTGATTCAAGACGTGCTGACGCCCGCCTTGATGCGCCACTTTGGCCGCGCCACCGAAACCCCAGGCGCACACGACCGCTTGCTGGGCGCTGATCACCTCAGTGATGTGGTGTTTGTCGACCAGTCGCCCATTGGCAAAACCGCACGCTCCAACCCCGCCAGTTACGTCGGCGCGTGGGACGCGGTGCGTGAGTTGTTTGCGGTGCTGCCCCTGTCCAAACAGCGCGGCTACACCGCGTCCAAGTTCAGCTTCAACAGCGGCGATGGCCGTTGCCCCACCTGCGGCGGCTCGGGCTTTGAGCACGTAGAAATGCAGTTTTTGAGCGACGTGTATTTGCGCTGCCAAGATTGCAACGGCCAACGCTACCGACCCGAAATCTTAGAAATCACCCTCGAGCGCGAACTTCGTGGTGGGACTGTGGGCGTGCCGGCGCAGCGACATTCTGAGCAAAGCGAAGAGGAGCAAGACGGTGCGCCCGCAGTCACGACGCGAAGGTCTCTGAACGTGGCCGATGTGTTGGACCTCACAGTGGGCGAAGCCCTAGAACTGTTTGCCAACGACCGCGACGTCGTGCGCGCCCTGCAACCCATCGTCGACGTCGGCTTGGACTACGTCAAACTCGGCCAGCCCGTGCCCACCCTCAGCGGCGGCGAAGCCCAGCGCCTCAAGCTCGCGGGCTTCTTGGCCGAAGCCGCCAAAAGCAAAACTGCGAGTCGCCAAGCCACCGCCAAAAAAGGCGTGCTGTTCTTGTTTGACGAACCCACCACCGGCCTGCACTTTGACGACATCGCCAAACTGATGCGCGCCATGCGCCGCCTGTTGGAAGACGGCAACTCGTTGATCGTGATTGAGCACAACCTCGACGTGATTCGCGCCAGTGACTGGCTGATTGACCTGGGTCCCGAAGGCGGTGAGGCCGGGGGCTTGTTGGTGGCCGAGGGCACGCCCGAGGACGTGCGTTTGCACCCCAGCTCGCACACCGGCAAAGCCTTGCGTGACTATGCCCAAACCATGGGTGTGGTGTACGAGCTGGCCAAGCCCTCTGCTGGCTTACTGGCCGCCGAAGGCGCGCTTCGCTTTGCTGCGGCCCCAACTGCCGGCATGCCAGGCGCCTCACACGCACACGCAGCATCGTTGCCCGGCACACCGACGACTTCGGCAGCGGGTGTGGGCGGATCTTCTTCTGATGAGGGCAGCATTCAAATCATCAACGCCAAAGAGCACAACCTCAAGAGCCTGAGCGTCAACATCCCGCGCGGCAAGTTCAACGTCATCACGGGTGTGTCGGGCTCGGGCAAGTCCACGCTGGCGTTTGACATTTTGTTCAACGAAGGTCAGCGGCGTTATCTGGAAAGCCTCAACGCTTATGCGCGCAGCATCGTGCAGCCCGCAGGGCGCCCCGAGGTGGATGCGGTGTACGGCATTCCCCCCACGGTGGCGATTGAGCAGCGGCTGTCACGCGGCGGGCGCAAATCCACTGTGGGCACCACCACCGAGGTGTGGCACTTTTTGCGTTTGCTGTTTGTCAAACTCGGCACCCAGCACTGCACCCACGATGGCGCGGCGGTGCAGCCGCAAACGCCAGACCGCATCGCGGCGCAGCTGATGCGTGAATTCAAAGGTCAGCACATTGGCTTGCTCAGCCCCTTGGTGATGAACCGCAAAGGCGTGTACACCGAGCTGGCCGATTGGGCACGCCCACGTGGCTACACCCACCTGCGGGTGGACGGGCACTTTTTGCCGACCACCGGTTTCCCGCGCATTGACCGCTTCAAAGAGCACACCATTGAGCTGCCCGTGGCCAGCCTGGTGGTGTCGGCCCAGAACGAAGCCCCCTTGCGCCAAGCCTTGGCCACCGCCCTGGAGCATGGCAAAGGCGTGGTGCATGTGCTGAGTCAGCTGGACGGTTTGCGCGAAGCCATGTTGGCGGGTGCCGAGACCAACAGCATTGGCCGCTTGGACGCCTATTCCACCAAACGCGCCTGCCCGGTGTGTGACACCTCGTATGCCGAGTTGGACCCGCGCTTGTTCTCGTACAACAGCAAGCACGGTTGGTGCCCCGACTGCGTGGGTACAGGCGTCAAGCTCAACAAAGACCAGCGCAAGGTGCTGGACGACTCGGTGCGCGACGACAAAGACAAAGGCCGTGAGCAAACCTTTGCCGAACCCGATGTGGACGACTTGGTCGACACCGCCTGCCCCAGCTGCGAAGGCACGCGCTTGAACGTCACCGCACGTGCGGTGAAGTTTGCCGGGGTGGGCATCACCGAGATCGCCCGCTTGAGCGTGACCGATGTGCGCCGCTGGGCCGAGACGGTGGGCTTGCACGGGCGTGACGCCGACATTGCGCGCGACCTGTTGCCCGAAATCAAAAGCCGCTTGGAGTTTTTGGAGCAAGTCGGCTTGGGCTACCTCACGCTCGACCGTGGCGCACCCACCTTGAGTGGCGGCGAAGCGCAGCGCATTCGCTTGGCAGCGCAGCTGGGCAGCAACTTGCAAGGCGTGTGCTATGTGCTGGACGAACCCACCATTGGCCTGCATGCCCGCGACAACCAGATTTTGTTGAACGCGCTGCATGTGCTCAGCGACAAGGGCAACACCTTGGTGGTGGTGGAGCACGACGAAGACACGATTCGCCGCGCCGACCACATCATCGACATTGGCCCAAGCGCTGGCAAACGCGGCGGGCGTTTGATGGCCGAAGGCTCGGTGAAGCACATCACCGACCAAGCCGATTCACAAACCGGGCGCTACTTGCTGCACGCCATGCGCCACCCGCTGCAAGCGCGACGCGCCATGGATGCCGATGCCTTGAATTACCTCAGCCTGGAAGGCGCATCTCTGCACAACCTGAGCGAGGTGAGTGTGGACATTCCCCTCAAGCGCTTGGTGGCGGTCACGGGCGTGTCGGGTTCGGGCAAGTCCACCTTGGCACGCGATGTGTTGTTGCACAACGTGGCCGCTGCGGTGGCGCAGCGCACCACCCAAGCAGGTCGCAAAGCCGACGACGAGGGCAAGCACCCCACCTGGGTGGGGTGCACCGAGGTCTCGGGCTACGCCGGCATTGACCGCGTGCTGGAGGTGGACCAAACGCCGATTGGCAAAACACCGCGCAGCTGCCCCGCCACCTACATTGGGTTTTGGGACACCATCCGCAAGTTGTTTGCCGAAACGCTGGAAGCCAAAGCGCGTGGCTATGGCGCTGGGCGCTTCAGCTTCAACACCGGTGAGGGCCGTTGCCACACCTGCGAAGGCCAAGGCTTGCGCACCATCGAGATGAGCTTTTTGCCCGATGTGAAAGTGCCCTGCGAGACCTGCCACGGCGCACGCTTCAACCCCGAAACCTTGGCGGTGAGCTGGCGCGGCAAAAGCATTGGCGAGGTGCTGCAGATGGAGGTGGACGAGGCGGTGGACTTCTTTGCCACCATGCCCAACATCAGCCATCCGCTGCAACTGCTCAAAGACGTGGGGCTGGGTTACCTGACCCTGGGTCAGCCCTCACCCACCTTGAGCGGTGGCGAGGCGCAGCGCATCAAGCTGGTGACCGAGTTGAGCAAGGTGCGCGACGACGTGACCCGGCGCGGCAACAAAGCCCCGCACACGCTTTACGTGTTGGACGAGCCCACCGTGGGCCTGCACATGGCCGACGTGGACAAGCTGATTCGCGTCTTGCACCGTTTGGTGGATGGCGGTCACAGCGTGGTGGTGATCGAACACGACCTGGACGTGATTGCCGAGGCCGACTGGATCATCGACTTGGGGCCAGAAGGGGGCGACGGCGGCGGCTTGATCGTGGCAGCGGATACGCCAGAGGCCGTGGTGAAACTGGGCACGCACACGGGCGTGGCGTTGAAGCCGGTGTTGGCCAGGGCTTGATTGCGTTTGTCACTTCGCTCCGTGTGAAGAGAGCCTCAGTGGCATCGCCCTAGGCTCCTCTTCGCTGCGCTCAGAATGTCGCTACGGGCAACGCCCCTGAGCCTCTCTTCACGTTCCCGACTACAAAATTAGCCCGCCGAAGACAACGCCAAGCCCGCATGCTCACGCAGCGGATGAAAGTGAATTTTCGGGAAACGCTCTTGCGCCAAGCGCACGTCATAAGGGGACGTGCACAAATAGGCCAAGGTGTTGGCCGCGTCCAGGGCCATGCGCTGTGGGTAGGCGTGGGTGAATTCGCGCAACTCGGCGGGGGTGTCGGCGGTGATCCAGCGTGCGCCGGTGTAGCTGCTGCTCTCCAAACGCACATCGCAGTCGTACTCGGCCTTGAGACGGTGTTGCACCACTTCGAATTGCAGCTGCCCAATGGCACCGAGCAACATGGCGCCGCCCACTTCGGGTTTGAAGACCTGAATGGCGCCTTCTTCGCCCAACTGCTCCAGACCGGTTTGCAGTTGTTTGGTGCGCAGCGGGTTTTTCAGAATCACCGTCATGAACAACTCGGGCGCGAAGAAGGGCAAGCCGGTGAACTGCAAGGCGGCACCGTCGGTGATGGTGTCGCCCAGCTGCACGCCACCGTGGGTGGTGAAGCCGATGATGTCGCCCGCAAAGGCTTCGTCTACGGCTTCACGGCGCTGGCTCAGAAACGTCACGACTGAGGTGGGGCGCAATTCTTTCGCGGTGCGTTGCACCTTGAGTTTCATGCCTGGCTTGTACTGGCCCGAGGCCACACGCACAAAGGCGATGCGGTCGCGGTGGTTGGCGTCCATGTTGGCTTGCACCTTGAACACCACGCCCGAAAAACCGGCGTCTTCAGGCTGGATGGTTTTGTCCACCGCTTGTTTGTTGACCACCAAGTGGCTCATGCGGGGGCGCGGCGAGGGGGCGAGGTCGACCAGGGCGTCGAGCACTTCCATCACCCCAAAGTTGTTCACGCCCGAGCCAAAGAACACCGGGGTTTGTTTGCCGGCCAAGAAGGCTTCTTTGTCAAAACTCGGCGAAGCCCCTGTGGCCAGTTCCATGCTGTCCATGGCGGCTACCCAGTCGCTGCCAAAGCGTTGGGCCAGTTGGTCTTGCTGTGACAGCGGGTGTGTCTCAAAGTCTTGCGGCAGGCGCTCGCTGCCGGAGTCAAACACGGTCATGGCTTGCGTGCGCAAGTTGATGATGCCGCCAAATGATTTGCCTTGGCCGACGGGCCATGTCATGGGCACGCAGGGCATGCCGAGTTCGCGTTCCACTTCGTCCAAGATGTCGAGCGGGTCGCGCACTTCACGGTCCATCTTGTTGACGAAGGTGATGATGGGGGTGTCACGCTGACGGCACACCTCGATCAAGCGACGGGTTTGGGCTTCCACACCGTTGGCCGCGTCGATCACCATCAACGCCGAGTCCACGGCGGTGAGCACGCGGTAGGTGTCTTCGCTGAAGTCTTTGTGGCCGGGGGTGTCGAGCAGGTTGATGACGTGGTCACGGTAGAGCATTTGCATGACCGATGAGGCGACCGAAATGCCACGTTGCTTTTCAATCTCCATCCAGTCGCTGGTGGCGTGGCGGCTGGCTTTGCGGGCCTTGACCGAGCCGGCGATTTGAATCGCGCCCGAGAACAGCAACAGCTTTTCGGTCAGCGTCGTTTTGCCCGCGTCGGGGTGGGAGATGATGGCAAAGGTGCGCCGACGGCGCACTTCGTTCAAGTAGGTGGTCATGGGGAGGGTACAGCTAACAACCCGGCATCATAGACGGGCCCGTGCTGCGCACGGCCTGTTGGCCGGGCCTCAACTGGCTTGGGCTGGCTGAGTTTGTCCGCAGTAAAACAAGACGCGGTTGATCAAAGAGCAACGGTCAAATGGTTTGGCCATCACTTCATCGATGCCGACTTCTTTGCAGGCCTCCAGCGCGTCGCCCGCCACGTTGGCGGTGAGGGCGATCACGTGCACGTCTTTGTAGGGGGCGTCCAGCGTCTTGCGCACGCGGCGCATGACCTCGATGCCGTCGATGTCGGGCATCACCAGATCAAGCAACACCAAGTCATAGCGGGTTTGCGACATTTTGGCCAATCCGGTGGTGCCGTTTTCGGCTTCCTCAATGCACGCATTGGGCATGGCACGCTGGATGGTCGCTTTGGCAACCACCCGGTTGACGGCATGGTCGTCGACGATCAACAGTTTGGCCGGGGTTGTGTGGATGTGCTCTTGGATGGGGGCCGATTGTTGAGGCGGTGTCACCACGCGCACTGGAATTTGAAAAGAAAAGGTAGAGCCTTTGCCGGGTGTGCTCTCGACGATCAATTCACCGCCATGGCTTTTGATCAAGGTGTCGCTGATGCTCAAGCCCAAACCATTGCCCCGCAAAGCGTCATTCGATGAACGACCTTTGTCCGCGCGTTTGAGTTGAACAAAGGGCTCAAAGATTCTTTTCTGTGCTTCCAGCGGAATGCCTGGCCCTGTGTCCTCGACATGCACCCACAGTTTTCCGCTTCGGGGTTGGTCGGGTGTTGGTGAATAAGTCACCCGCATGTCGACATAGCCAGAATCCGTGAATTTCAAGGCATTGCCGAGCAGGTTGATCAGCACTTGGGTCAGACGATGCTGGTCGGCACAGACCCATTCGGGCACGTTGGGGGCGATGTCGACACGGTAGGTCAAGCCCAAATCAATGGCACGCGGGCTCAAGGTGCTGTGCGTGGTTTGCAGCATGGTGTGCAGGTTGATGATCTGCGGATTCATGGCCACCTTGCCATTTTGAATTTGTGAGTAGTCCAGCAAATCGTTGATCACGGTCAACAAGTGGGCGGCAGAGTTTTGGGCGCCTGTGACAAATTCTTTGGATTCCTGTTCTATTTTTGGATCCGTGCTCATCAGGCTCAGATAGCCCATCACGGCGTTCAGCGGTGTGCGCATCTCATGACTGACGATGGCCAAAAATTGGTCTTTGTGTGCATTGGCTTGTTGCAAGTCTTTGGACAATCGCTTGAGGCTGAAGTTGTTGCGGTTGACTTGGCGCAGGGTGGTCACATTCATCGAATCAACCGCGTCGATCAAGGACCACTCGGCATAACAGAGCAAGGTGTAAGTGAGTGCGCCGTACATCAAGTCGGAGGCGGACTCGCCGGGCCGAGAAGGAATGAAGTCTAGAAACTGCAAGCCCAGCATGACCAGCACCGAGACAAAGGACACCCCCAGCCAAAAAGAGACAACCCGACGTGAGTCAAACGAAAACATGGGCAGCAGCGGAACAATGCTCAGCCACACCATCGAGGGAGAGGTCACACCGCCTTGCTGTGCCGCATTGAAAAGAATGAGCAACATCAAGGTGGTTTGGTACACCGCTTGCGCCCAAATGCGAGGCAACTTGTAAAACCACAGCAGCAATGACAACACCACCCCCCCGGCTCCCACCAAGGCGCTGTAAGCCGTGACGTTTTTGCCAATGGCAAAAAGAATCACAGACATGATCAGCAGCGACCACAGGGCGGACATGGCAAAGAAGACGTAGTACACGTCGTGGGCGCTGCGACGCTTCTTGGGCATCAAGCGCTTGATGGAGACGAGAAACGGGCGTGTGAACATATTTTTGTTAACCCATAAGAATGATTTATTTGTAGGTTTTGTTATTTTAGTTCTAAATACTTCAAATGCAAAGGGTATGTGAGCACGGCCGGGGATCAGGTCGGCAGCTGCGCTAAAATTCCGGCACCGAGGAGCGCTGCAGCTGAATCGACCCAGATTCAGTGAGGCTCGGAACCCAACTTCCCAACCGCGCTCACCCACTGACAACGTGAGGTGAGCACCTCGGACACATCCCTTGTGCTTGGATTCACGCGTCAGTGGCCCTGAACCTTTTGGAGCCCAACCATGAACGCTGTTCTCAAACCCACCCAAGCCATCGACTACGTCGTGGCCGATATGTCTCTGGCCGCCTGGGGCCGCAAAGAAATCAAGATTGCCGAAACCGAAATGCCCGGTTTGATGGCCATTCGTCAAGAGTTCGCCAAAGCGCAGCCGCTCAAGGGCGCACGCATCACAGGCAGCTTGCACATGACCATTCAAACGGCCGTGTTGGTGGAAACCTTGCAAGCCTTGGGCGCTCAAGTGCGCTGGGCCTCATGCAACATCTTCTCCACCCAAGACCACGCCGCTGCCGCTTTGGTGGCCGAAGGCACGCCTGTGTTTGCCACCAAGGGTGAGACCCTCACCGAGTACTGGGACTACACCCACCGTATCTTTGAATTTGGTGCTGCCAATACCGCCGGCGAAGGCCCCAACATGATCTTGGACGACGGTGGTGACGCCACCTTGCTGATGCACTTGGGCAAACGCGCTGAAAAAGACGCCTCACTCATCGCCAACCCCACCAGCGAAGAAGAAACTTGTTTGTTCAACGCGATCAAGGCCAAACTGGCTGTGGACCCCACGTGGTACAGCCGCAAATCGGCCCAGATCATCGGTGTGACCGAAGAAACTACCACGGGCGTGCTGCGTTTGAACGAAATGGCCGCCAAAGGCAGCCTGATGTTCCGCGCCATCAACGTGAACGACTCGGTGACCAAGAGCAAGTTTGACAACCTCTACGGCTGCCGCGAATCCTTGGTGGATTCCATCAAGCGCGCCACCGACGTGATGATTGCGGGCAAAGTGGCTTGCGTGGCCGGTTATGGCGACGTGGGCAAAGGCTCTGCACAAGCCTTGCGCGCTTTGAGCGCCCAAGTGTGGGTGACCGAGATCGATCCGATCAACGCCTTGCAAGCCGCCATGGAAGGCTACAAAGTGGTGACCATGGAGTACGCCGCTGACAAGTGCGACATCTTCGTGTCGGCCACGGGCAACAAAAACGTGATCCGTTACGAACACATGGCTGCCATGAAGGACGAAGCCATTGTGTGCAACATCGGTCACTTCGACAACGAAATCGATGTCGTCTCGCTCGAGAAGTTGCAGTGGGACGAAATCAAGCCCCAGGTTGACCACATCACGTTCCCTGATGGCAAGAAGATCACTTTGCTGGCCAAGGGCCGCTTGGTGAACTTGGGTTGCGCCACTGGCCACCCCAGCTTTGTGATGTCGTCGAGCTTTGCCAACCAAACCATTGCGCAGATCGAACTGTTCACCAAGCAAGACCAGTACGAATCAGGCAAGGTGTATGTGCTGCCCAAGCATTTGGACGAAAAAGTGGCCCGTTTGCACCTGAAGAAAGTGGGCGCCATGTTGACCGAGTTGACCGAAGAGCAGGCCTCTTACATTGGTGTGTCCAAGAACGGCCCCTACAAAGCCGACACCTACCGCTACTGAGCACGGCGTCTGCCATGCGTGCTGACCAGCTGCTGGTCGACCGAGGTTTGGCCGCATCGCGCTCCCAAGCGCAGCGGTTGATCGCTTCGGGTGTTCAGTGGCGCTTGGGTGAGACAGCGTGGCAGCGTGTGGCCAAAAATGGCGACACGCTGCCCACCCTGTGTGAGCTGGCGCTGTTGGATCGCGCTGAGTCACGTTATGTCTCGCGAGGTGGCTTGAAGCTGGAGGGCGCTTTGCGCGACAGCGGCTTGATCGTCAACGGCATGCGTTGCTTGGATGTGGGGCAAAGCACAGGCGGCTTCACCGATTGCTTGTTGCAGCAGGGGGCTGTTCAAGTGGTCGGTGTGGATGTTGGCCATGGCCAGTTGCATCCGCGCCTACGCAGCGATCCACGGGTTGTGTGTGTGGAGCGCGTCAATGCCCGCGAGCTGCAACCCGATGATGCACGCTTGCCCGACGCCAGCGCAGGCTTTGAACTGATCGTGGGTGACATGTCATTCATTTCATTGACCTTGGTGTTGCCAGCCTTGTTGCCCATGCTCAAGCCGGGCGGCCATGTGCTGATGTTGGTCAAACCGCAGTTTGAATTGCAGCCCCATGACATTGGCAAAGGTGGCTTGGTCAAAGACCCCGCCAGTTACCCCAAGGTGGAGGCGCGCTTGCGTGAGGCCTGTGTCAGCCTTGGATTGCATGTGTTGGGCTACTGGCCCAGCGCCATTGCCGGCGGCGATGGCAACAAAGAGTTTTGGATAGGAGCACGTTGTGACGAACAACAGTCTGAGTATTGAGTTTTTTCCACCTAAGACGCCCGATGGGGCTGAGAAGTTGCGCGCAGTGCGCCAAGCCTTGTATGCGTTGAAGCCGCAGTTTTGCTCCGTCACCTATGGTGCCGGCGGTTCCACCCAAGCAGGCACCCTGTCGACCCTGAACGAGATCTTGGTCGAGGGCTTGCCTGCTGCCTCGCACTTCTCATGCATAGGTGCCACGCGCGACAGCGTGCGTCAGCAGCTGGCTGATTTCAAAGCCATGGGCATTCGTCGCTTGGTGGCTTTGCGCGGTGATTTGCCCAGTGGCTATGGCGGGAGTGGCGAGTTTCAATATGCCAGCGATTTGGTGGCGTTCATTCGCGCGGAAACTGGCCAAGACTTTGCCATTGAGGTAGCTGCCTACCCGGAAATTCATCCACAGGCTAAATCTGCAGAAGCCGACCTGCAAGCCTTTGCCACCAAGGTGAAAGCCGGCGCTGACTCAGCGATCACCCAGTATTTTTACAACAGCGATGCCTACTTTCGCTTTGTGGAGGATGTGCAAAAGCTCGGTGTGGATGTGCCCATCGTGCCAGGCATCATGCCCATCACCAGCTCGGCGCAGCTGCTGCGTTTTTCGGATGCATGTGGTGCAGAAATTCCACGCTGGATTCGTTTGCGACTGCAGGGCTACGGAGACGACGTGGCGTCCATCAAGGCCTTTGGCCTAGAGGTCGTCACCGATTTGTGCGATCAATTGCGCAGCGCTGGCGCGCCGGGCTTGCATTTCTACAGCATGAACCAAAGCGCCGCCACCTTAGCGATTTGCCAGCAGTTGGGGTTGCGCGCCTGAGCGATGCGGTGGGGACATTCAAAAATCGAGACAAACAGCAAAATATTTAAATAACTACAAATAGTTAAATATTGTAGAATTTCTAGACTTTTTAGTATTTTTAGAGGTTCTTCAATGAAAAAAGTAGCAGTTTTGTTGATGGGTGGGTGGTTGAGCGCATCTCTTGCAGCACAAGAAATGCCGTGGATGCTGAGGGGCCGTTTGGTGCAGCCCCAGTTAACTTACACGCCCAATCCCGGTGAGTTTTCGATGGATAAAAAGCTCATGCCCGAGGTTGATCTCAGTTATTTTTTCTCTGACAACTTGGCGTTGGAGTTCAGCTTCACCGCCTTGAGGACACAAAGGGTTTACCGTGACTCACTGCCCGTAGGCACGTTTGAGAATTTACCTCCTACCTTGCTGGCCCAGTACCACGTCACGCGTTGGTCAGCGCTCAAACCTTATGTCGGCGCAGGCATCGCTTACACCAAAACCTCTACCTTGCATTTCGATTCACCCAATTTCCCTGTGGCGGTCGACCCCCGCAGCTGGGGAATGGCTTGGCAGTTGGGCATGGATGTTCCATTGGATCGCACGTGGTCATTGAATGTGGACTGGAAGAGAGCCCGATTCAACTCCTTGATCGCCACCCCTTTGTATGCGGCCGACAGCCGAGTGACCCTGCGCACGGTGAGTATGGGTCTTGGCTATCGGTTTTGAGTGAATGACCCGCTGAGCTGAACTTTGATTGATCTAGGTCATGTGGTGTCTCGGAGGGTATTGATGCGTGTCAAAGTGAGCGCCTCTCCCTCGGCGTCCAATGGTTCCCACGGGAATAGACCCGAGCAAGACCTAAGGAAACCTCATGAAAAAAATCATCCTCGCTGCCGCCGTCGGCATGTTGGCCGCAGCACAAGTGGCTGCCCAAGAAAGCCCATGGTTGGTACGTGCACGCGCCGTGAACTTGCAGATGGCCAACGACACCACATCGACCATTCAGACACTCAATGTCAACGTCGACAACAAAACCATCCCAGAAGTGGACATCTCGTATTTCTTCAACAAGAACTTGGCGGCCGAGTTGATCTTGACTGTGCCCCAGAGCCAAACCGTCTACGCTGGAACCGACACCTTGGGTACTTTCAAGCATTTGCCGCCCACTTTGACGCTGCAGTACCACTTCACCGACTTGGTGGGCTACAAACCTTATGTGGGTGCAGGCCTCAACTACACCAAAATCAGCAGCGTCGATTTGAAAAATGGTGCGACGCCGCTTCAGTTGGACAACCACAGCTTTGGCTTGGCCATTCAGGCGGGCGTTGATATTCCGCTGGACAAGAACTGGTCATTGAACCTGGATGTGAAAAAAGTCAACCTCAAGACCGATGTGTATGCGGCAGGCGCCAGCTTAGGCACGCTCAAACTCAACCCGACCTTGGTGGGGCTGGGGGTCGGATACCGCTTCTGAGCGAAATCAGGCCCAAGCAAGCCCTATCGGGCCAAAGCCGCGCAATGCGCGGCTTTTTTGCTTGTGTGCGGCGCACGCATGTGACTCGGGTGAAGTGCGCGTGGCCTACAAAATGGTTCAGCGTTCGTCAAAACTCACCACCAGCTGGGCGGTGATGGGACGGGATTGGCAGCTCAACACAAACCCTTGTTCCATCTCCCACGGCTCGAGCGTGAAGTTTTTGGTCATGGCCACTTGGCCTTGCATCACTTTGGCGCGACACGTGCAGCACACGCCGCCTTTGCATGAGTAAGGCAAATCCAGCCCATGGTTGAGCGCCACATCGAGCACATGCTCGTCGGGCCCCATGGCCATGTCATAGGACTTGCCGTCGAGGATGACGCGCAAGGCAGTCGCAGCCGCACCCCCTTTGGGGGCGGTGCTCACAGCGCGGTGCGGCGTGGCAGGGGTGCTGCTGGTGAAGCGCTCGGTGTGCACTCGCTTGTCAGGCACGCCCGCTTTCAGCAAGGCGTCTTGGCTGGCGTCGATCATGGCTTCTGGGCCGCAGATGAACACCTCGTCCATGCTTTGCACGGGCAGCAAGGCGGCGATGAGCGCGCGCACTTTGTCCCCATCGATGCGCCCTTCGAGCAGCGGAACTTCTTGGGCTTGACGCGACAAGATGTGAATCAAGGTCAAGCGGTCGGCAAATCGGTCTTTCAAATCTTGCAGCGCTTCATTGAACATCACGCTTGCCATGCGCTGGTTGCCGTAGACCAAGGTGAATTTAGAGGCAGGTTGTTCTTCGAGCGTGCTGGCCATGATCGACAAAATGGGGGTGATGCCCGATCCTGCGGCAAAGCCCACGCGGTGCAGGGCACGCGGGCGTTGCACCACAAATCGGCCCTGTGGAGGCATCACGCGCAGTGTGTCGCCAGCTTTCAATTGCTGTACCGCCCAGTTGGAAAACACCCCGCCCTCTACCGGGCGAATGCCCACTTGAAGCTCACCACGTTCACGCAGGCTGCGTGTGGTCGAACAAATCGAGTAACTGCGCCGCACATCTTGTCCAGCGATGCTGGCGCGCAGCGTGAGAAATTGCCCGGGTTGAAACGCAAAGCTGGCGCGCAAAGATTCAGGAATCCGAAACGTCAGGGCCACAGCACCTGCTGCTTCTGCGTCAATGCGCGACACCTGAAGTTCATGAAAGGGAGGGGCAGCAGACATGGCGGGCCTATCGAAAGGGTCAGTAGGGTTTGAAGTGATCAAACGGCTCCATGCACGCGAGGCACTTGTAGAGGGCCTTGCAGGCGGTCGAGCCAAAGTGAGAAGTTTCGGTGGTGTTGTCTGAGTTGCAGCGCGGACAAGCCACCGCCTCACGCGTGAGCGCAGGGCGGACAAACTGCATCACGATGCTGCTGCGTCCTGGGCTGGCGGGCGGTGCACTGGCGCAAGGCGCCGGCGGTGCGATGCCGTAGGCGCGCAGTTTCTCGCGTGCCAGGGGCGTCATCCAGTCGGTGGTCCACGCCGGAGCCAGTTGGGTGGTCACTTGCCCTTGCACACCCAAAGCACGCAGGGTGCTGAGGATGTCGTCGTGAATTTGCCCCATCGCCGGGCAGCCGCTGTAGGTGGGGGTGATCACCACATCGACCCTGTCTTGGCGCAAATGCACCTCGCGCAAGATGCCCATCTCCCTGAGCGTGACCACTGGAATTTCAGGATCGCACAACACGTCCAGGGCTGCCCACACCTCGTCTGGGGTGAGGGCCGCTGGGGCGCATCTGACTTGGCTCACCACACGCCTTCGGGATGTGCGCGTGCCAAGCTTTGCAGCTCGCCCAGCAGATACGTCAGGTGCTCGGAATGCACGCCCAATTTGCCGGTGGTGACAAAGCCTGTGCTGCTGGGGACGTGCAGCGTGGCTTCAGCGAGGGTGTTGCGCACCAAACTCTCCCAATCGTGTTTCACCCGCGTCACATCGAGCCCGACCCCTTGCTGTGCCGCCTGCGTTTCAAACGCAGAGCTCGACCAAAACTCTTGGGTGTAGGGCATCAAGTGCTCCAGCGCTGCTTGGGCGCGCTGGTGAGACGCTTCGGTGCCGTCGCCAAACCGCAGCAGCCAGTCGTGCGAGTGGCGCAGGTGGTAGCGCACCTCTTTGAGTGACTTGGCGGCAATCGCGGCGACTTGTGCATCGGAGGACTGTTGCAGTTGCTCCCACACCAAGGCCATCAAGGCGCTGAACAAAAAGTTGCGCACGATGGTGGTGGCGTAGTCGCGGTTGTCTACCGCATAGCCCACCAAGGCTTGGGTGTGGGGCAACTCCAACAGGGTGTAGTTGCGAAATTCAGCCGCATCGCGGAAGTACGCCAAACGGTCTTCGGTGCTGCCATCGTTTTTGAGCGTCGCCGCGTGTTGGTAGAGCAGTCGCGCCTGACCAATCAGGTCGAGGCTGATGTTGGACATGGCAATGTCCTCTTCCAAAGCGGGGCCATGCCCGCACCATTCGGCATTGCGTTGACCCAGCACCAAGGCGTTGTCGGCCAGGTGCAGCAGGTAATCGATGTGCGCAGGGGTGGCTGCGTCCATCACATGTGCCCCACTTCATCGGGGATGTCGTAGAAGGTGGGGTGGCGGTAAATCTTGTCGCCCGCTGGGTCAAACAATTCGGCCTTGTCCTCGGGTGCGCTGGCGGTGATGGTGTGGGAGGGCACCACCCAAATGCTCACGCCTTCTTGGCGGCGTGTGTAGACGTCACGTGCCATCTGCAGCGCATGCTGGGCGTCGCTGGCATGCAGGCTGCCGCAGTGTTTGTGCTCCAGGCCTTGCTTGCTGCGAATGAACACTTCCCACAGCGGCCATTCGCTCAATGCTTTGGTGTTGGGGGGGGGGCTCATGCCGCCTCCTTCAGGTGTTTGGCGTGTTGTTTGCGGGCGTGGGCCAGGGCGGCGTCGCGCACCCATTGGCCTTCGTTCCAGGCTTTCACACGGGTGCCCAAGCGTTCTTTGTTGCATGGGCCATTGCCGTTCACCGTGGCCCAAAACTCGTCCCAATCGATGGCGCCATGGTCGTGCTGCTGGCGTTCTTCGTTCCACTTCAAGTCAGGGTCGGGCAGGGTCACGCCCAAGACCTTGGCTTGGGGCACGGTGGCGTCGACGAACTTTTGCCGCAAGTCGTCGTTGCTGATGCGCTTGATGCCCCAGCGCATGCCCTGCGCGCTGTTGGGGCTGTCGGCGTCGGGCGGGCCAAACATGGCCAAGCATTTCCACCACCAGCGGTTCACCGCGTCTTGCACCATGGCTTTTTGTTCTTGCGTGCCGGTCATCATCACCAACAAGGCCTCATAGCCTTGGCGTTGGTGGAACGACTCTTCCTTGCACACCCGCACCATGGCGCGGGCGTAAGGGCCATACGAGCAGCGGCAAAGCGGGATCTGGTTCATGATGGCTGCGCCGTCGACCAGCCAACCGATCACCCCCACATCGGCCCAGGTGAGGGTGGGGTAGTTGAAGATCGAGCTGTACTTGGCCCGACCACTGTGCAGGGCCTCAAACATTTGGTCGCGGCTGGTGCCCAGGGTTTCGGCGGCGCTGTAGAGGTACAGGCCATGCCCGCCCTCGTCTTGCACCTTGGCAATCAAAATCGCTTTGCGCTTCAAGCTGGGCGCGCGGCTGATCCAGTTGCCTTCAGGCAGCATGCCCACAATTTCGCTGTGCGCGTGTTGGCTGATTTGGCGCACCAGGGTTTTGCGGTAGGCCTCTGGCATCCAGTCTTGTGGCTCGATGCGGCCATCGGCATCAATGCGCACATCGAATGCGGCTTGCAATGCTGCATCGCTGGCGCTCAAGGGCGCGGCGACAGCCTTCAAGCCTGTGGCGGGTGTGTTGTCCCCCTTGTCGGGAACGTTGAATGATTGGGTGTACATGAACCACTCCTGCGCCGCTCACATGGGCGCCGAAGGGCAGTATAAGTAATTAACCGACCGGACGGTCGGTTAATTAAGCTGGCGTGGCTAGTGGTTTTCCTCAGGGGCTTAGCCCCCTGATTCAACCGTCCAGCCTTGTCCTGGGCCACGCCCCAAGGCCTTTTCGAGCACGGGCAAAGCCTCGTTGAGTTGGGGTTTGAGGGTGTAAGGCGGGTTGATCAAAAACATGCCGCTGGCGCTCAAGCCCGCGTCGTCCCCGCCTGTGGCGCGCCCAATGGCCAAAGTGGCATGCAGCCAGGGTTTCTTCAATTGGCTGCATAGGGTTTTGAGCTTGCGCGGCAAATCGTGGGCCTCAGGCCGAGGAACGATGGGATACCACACCAAATACGTACCCGTGGCAAAGCGCTTGAGGCAATCTTGGATGCATTCCAACACGCGGTAGTAGTCGGTTTTGAGTTCGTAGCTGGGGTCGATCAGCACCATCGAGCGGCGCGAACCACTGGTGGACACGGGGGGGGGCAACAGGGCTTTCAAGGCCTCAAAACCATCTTGTCGCGCCACGCTGATGGTGCGCCCGGCTTCGAGCTGCTGGATATTGCCCGTGAGCGATTTGTGGTCGGTGGGGTGCAGTTCAAACAGTTTGAGGCGGTCGCGCGCTTCATGGCGCATCAGACGCTGGATGATGAAGGGCGAGCCCGGGTAGACCCGGGAGCTGCCTTTGTCGTTGAAACTGGCCACCATGTTCAGGTAGTCTTTCAAGGCTTCGACCTGCTGCTCGGCAGGCAAACCCTTGAGTTTGAGCACCCCATCGGCAGATTCGCCACTTTTTTCTGCGTAGTCCCCGTCTAGGCGGTACAGGCCTGCCCCTGCATGGGTGTCGACCAACTGAATGCCAGCGTCCTTGTGCATCAAGTGGCGCAAGGTGGCGATCAAGGTCAGGTGTTTGAGAACGTCGGCATGGTTTCCGGCGTGAAAAGCGTGGCGGTAACTGAACATAAGCAGGCATGGTAACCCGGCACAACCGGAGCGGATGGGCCAAAGTTGCGCCAAGTGCTTGATTTTGCTTATAATCTCTGGCTCTGCAGCGCACAGTGGTTCCGCGGCAGAGGTTTCGATCAGAAGCACATCCCACCTAAGAGGTTCTCACCAGAAGAACGCCGACCGTGGAAAAGAACCCTACAAACCAACTCATCCTCTTAAGGAATTTGCAATGACTACTTTCAGCGCCAAACCCGCTGACGTGGTGCATGAGTGGTTTGTGATTGACGCCACCGATAAGGTGCTCGGACGGGTAGCCAGCGAAGTTGCCCTCCGTTTGCGCGGCAAACACAAAGCCATTTATACGCCTCACGTCGATACCGGTGACTTCATCGTCATCATCAACGCCGCCAAGATCAAGGTCACTGGGACCAAATCTTTGGACAAGGTGTACTACCGCCACTCGGGTTACCCCGGCGGTATCACAGCCACCAACTTCCGCGACATGCAAGCCAAGCACCCTGGCCGCGCCATCGAGAAGGCCGTCAAGGGCATGTTGCCCAAAGGCCCACTCGGTTACGCCATGATCAAAAAGCTCAAGGTGTACGGCGGTGCTGAGCATCCCCACACCGCACAACAGCCTAAAGTGCTGGACATCTAAGGAGCTGACATGATTGGTGAATGGAACAACGGCACAGGCCGTCGCAAATCGAGCGTCGCTCGTGTGTTTCTGAAAAAAGGCACAGGCCAAATCACGATCAATGGCAAAGACATCGCCGAGTATTTCGGTCGTCAAACCTCGATCATGATCTCCAAGCAACCTCTGATGCTGACCAACAACGGCGAAGCGTTTGACATTCAAGTCAACGTGCACGGCGGTGGTGAGTCGGGTCAAGCAGGTGCGGTCCGTCACGGCATCACCCGTGCCCTGATCGACTACGACGCAGCCTTGAAGCCTGTGTTGTCTGCCGCAGGTTACGTGACCCGCGATGCCCGCGAAGTGGAACGTAAAAAGGTCGGCTTGCACTCTGCACGTCGCCGCAAGCAGTTCAGCAAGCGTTAATCCGCTTTCTGTCTTGCCCCAAAGCCGCACCGGTTCGCCGCTGCGGCTTTTTTGTGTCCG